>NZ_CP102772.1:3312500-3612500 GCF_026020075.1 Bosea sp. NBC_00550 | reverse complement strand
CTGCGAAGCCATCCGACGCCACATTCTCATCGAGCCGGGGCAAAAGCGAGGCCCGATCTTCCAAGCCGAGACTGGTGATTCGATCGAAGTCCGCTGGCGAGAGCGGGCGCACTGCCGACTGAGCACGACCAGAAATGCGCCCTTCCTCATTTAGAACGCCACGCTCGATCACGCCTTGAGCATCGGCGAAGGGGACGGGATTGGCGAAGTCGAGATAACTGCCCGGCTCGATGATGGCGATGTACATGCCCGGTGCGACCGGATCGGGAATCACCTGCTGGACCTTGGCCACCGCGAAGTAGCCGCGCGTCCCGGCGATCTTCCGCGGCTCATAGTAGATGATCCAGTCGCCGATGCAGACCTGCGCGCGGCCGAGATATTGACGCGGGAATTGATACCGCTCAGCCGGGCTGTCGTCGTAGATCGAATCCTGCCGATGGATGAAGACGCCGAAGGCCATACCCGCTCTGATCTCGTCGAAGCAGGCAACTGAGCAAGGTCGGATGCCGAGGTCAATACTTCAGTAGCGCGCCAAATGCCGACATTCGGCCGATGCCGGAAAGCGGACGTATCCGATCAACGATTCGCGGCTGTGAGCGTCCAACCCACGGCGGCAGTCACGCTCTTCGCTCATCGCCTTGGCCCCTCGCGCTGCCGCGCACGCGTCCGACGGGGTGGCTGGAGGGCCGTTAGCCCGCTGCGGGCTCGCTGGGAGCCGCGAGGATCATAGGCGCCGGTCCTGCGGCTTTCGCCGTGTCAGCAACATCCAGGCGCGAAGATCGAACAGCGCGACCGCGGTGGCGGAGACGACGAGAGCGCAGAGCACGAGCTTGGAGACGCTCCCCATCGTCCCCTCGATCAGCAGAGCGTGGACGACCCCGCCGAGCACGACCAGCACCACGAGCCCGGTATGGCCGAGACGCCAGGCTCGCGGCCTGATGCGCAGGGGCCGGCGCAGCGCGGCGAGCAGCGCCGCGGCGAATGCGGCCCACATGGCGACGACCCCCCAAGCCGAAAAAGGCGTCGGCGAGTTGAAGAGAAGCGCGTCGACGACGTCGGGCGGGCTGGTCAGCCACAGCCCGGCGACGTGAATGATGATCGCCCCGACAAGCGCGGGGCCGACCCAGCGATGCACCCGACGCCCGCGCGGGACCGGGAGCCCAGGCAGGTATCCGGCCGCGAGCAGAGGCTGCAGCAGAACGAGCGCCAGTGCCACGACGCCAGCAAAACCGGCCACGACATAGATCGGCCCACGCCATGCAAGCAGCGGGCTTGTTGCAGCGAGGGCGAGCGACACGACGATCGCGCCCGCGACCACGGCCCAGATCAGGGCCGCCCTTATCGATGGGATGCGGTTCACGCCGACTGGAGCACGAATTCGGCCTTCAGGCTCTTGTCTCGGGAACTCTGCATCACCGGGCGCAGGAACACCGTCTTGAAGGCTGCATCGTCATAGGCGAGATGGCCGTGCGCCTGCCCGAAGGCCGGGATGATCTGCGGCATCTCCAGACGGAACATGCCATTGGCGTCGGTCAGCGTCGCGCCGTGGCTTTGTGCATCGGTCTCGTAGCCCTCCGTGGTATGGGCCCAGATCTGGATGCGGATCCCGGGCAGTGGCGCGCCATCGCCGGCCCGGCGCACCGTCCCGGACATCCAGAAGCCGCCATTGCCGATCCGCTGCACGATCGGCGCGCCCGGACGGTAATTGTTGGCGCCCCCGCGCATCGAGCCCGTCGGCGCCAATCCCTGTGCCTGAGCCGGCTGAATGATGGCCGGCGCTCCCTCTGTCAGCACCGTCGCGCCAAAGGCGGCCCCGGCAGCCAGCAGGCCGCGGCGTGTCGTGAACATTGGCAGCATCGCTTGCTCCGTGGATCGAGGTGGCAGCCCGTCGGTCAAGGCCACGAGCCTCCCATTCACTGCAGTCCTACTGAAGCTATTCGGCAAAATCTCGTCAGCCAGCGGGGCACACGGCTTCGTGACGACCGTTGCCGAGGGACACCCTTCGCTCCGACACTCGGCATGGCATGGCCACGCACGCTTAGGGCGCATCCATCTCTGCGTGAGCGAGGCGCATCGGCCATCGATCGGGCTCGTCCCCTCGGCGCCACAAGCTGCCCTTCAGACCTATCCCTATCGCGGATCTTCATCGGCAAACGTTCGCAGGCTTGCCAATACCTCGGGCGGCGGGCAATCGCGACTTCCTGATCTTGGCATTCCGCCCGCAACCAGACATCGCGATCCGGCATAGTAAGGGCTCGCCGACCCCCGCCGGCGCCCTCGATCACTGCGGCTCGATGCCGAACTCCTTGATCAGTGCACCCATCGCGGCGACCTCTTTCACCAGGAAAGCGTTCGCACCTGCCGGTGTAGCCAGCGGGCCGATGTCGACATCGAAGCCCAATGTCGGCGCCCGCTCGCGCAGGTCTGCCTGCTGGAGGATTTCGCCGATCTTCTGCCCCATGGTCTGGATGATCTCGGGCGGCGTGCCCGCCGGCGCCATCACCATGAACCAGCCCCCGATATCGGCGCTCGCCAATGTCTCCCCGATCGCGGGAACGTCGGGCAGCGAGGCCAGGCGCTTCGTGCCGGCAACCGCGATGGCCCGAAGCGTGCCTTCCTTGATGAAGGGTTCCGCGACGGAGGCCGACTGGATCGTCGCCTGGACGCGGCCGGCGATCGTATCCTGGATCGAATTCGCTGCCGACGCATAGGGCACGAGCACCATCTTGATGCCGGCCCGCCGGTTGATCGTCTGTCCGATCAGGCCGGAGATGTTGCGCTCGCTGTCGACCGCGAGGCTGATCTCGCCGGGCTTGGCCTTCTCCTGCGCGATCAGCTCGGCCAGCGATGTGATCGGGAGGTTGGGATTGACGAGCAGGACATGATGGCTGCGCGCGGCCATGGCCACGGGGACGAAGTCCTTGAGAGGGTCGTAGGGCAGCTTCTTGAAGGTGTGCGGGTTGGTCGAGAGAGAGGCCGAGGTGGCGAACAGGAAGGTGTAGCCGTCCGGGGTGGCGCGGGCCACGGCCTGCGTTCCGACGATGTTGGCGGCGCCGGTGCGGTTCTCGACATAGACCTGCTGGCCGAGGCTGCGCGAGAGCTTGTCGGCCAGAACGCGCGCGAGAATATCCGGGCTGTTGCCCGGGGCCTGCGGCACCACGAGCGCGATCGGGCGCTGCGGCCATGACTGTGCCTGAACACCGGTCGACGCCATGAGCGCGGCCGCGGCCGTCATGGCCAGACAAGAGAGCTTGAACATCGTTTCCTCCGGGCTCTTTTTGATGGATGGCGTGGCGCTTTCACCCCGCGCTTCGTGAGCCTCGAAGCCACGCTGCAGGCGAAAGCGGAATTCTCAGGCTTCCTCGGCGACGCCGTTGCGCAGCGTTCCGAGGCGGTCGATCTCGACCTCGACGATATCGCCCGGCTTCAGCCAAAGGGGCGGCGTGCGCTTGGCGCCGACACCGCCGGGTGTGCCGGTGGCGATGACGTCGCCGGGCTCCAGCCGCGTGAAGGAGGAGCAATATTCGATGATGTGCGAGATATCGAAGATCATCTGCGCGAAGGTCGCGTCCTGCACGACCTGGCCGTTCACCCGCGTTTGAAGCCGCAGCGAGGGCAGCTCGCCCAATTCGTCGGGCGTCATCATCCAGGGACCGAAGGCGCCAGTGCCGGGAAAGTTCTTGCCCGGCGTGAACTGGTGGGTGTGACGCTGGAAGTCGCGGATGCTGCCGTCATTGTAGCAGGCGTAGCCGGCGACATGATCAAAGGCGTCTGCTCTTGTGATGTAGCGGCCGGGTTTGCCGATGATGATCGCGAGTTCGCCCTCGAAATCCAGCTCTTGCGAAACGCGCGGGCGGACGAGATCCACAGCATGGCCGATCTGCGAATTCGCGAAACGCGCGAAGATGGTCGGATTCTCGACCACGGCGCGGCCGGTCTCCTTGCGGTGCATCTCGTAGTTCAGCCCGACGCAGAGAATCTTGTCCGGGTTGGGCAGAACCGGCAGCCAGCCGATGGCCGAAAGCGGATGCCGGGGCGCCCGGGCCGCGGCCTCAGCCGCTTCGGCCAGCGCATCGGCGGCGATGACGCTCTTGAGGTCGGGGTAACGCTCGCCGAGCACGGCGCCGAGATCGACCGCCTCCTCGCCGTCGATCATGCCCCAGCTCGGGGCGCCTTGAAGTTGGAAAGTCGCGAAACGCATGAAGACATGTCCTCTCAGAGAAGGGCGGGTGCGGTTTGTGCCCCCATCGGGGCTGGATGCAGGGGAGCAAGGCCGGATTCGAGTTCGTCGAGAAGCGCAGCCATTTCGGTTTCGGCGGCGGCGGTGCCGAAGACATAATGATCCGGCCGGACGACCGCGGCGGCGCGCCCGGAGGCGGCGAACCAGGCTCGCAGCACGCCATCGCATTCCTCGACCGTGACGTCGGCGCCTGGCAGAGGTTGCTCACCGAGGCGCGACAGCACGACCAACCGCAGGCCGCATGAGTGGATGCTTGCGAGCATGCCCGGTGACAACCGCGCCGCCAGCGCAGCCTCGATCACCAGCCGAAAGCCCCCGCCCGCAACGGTGTCGAGCCGGGCGCGTCCCTGCTGCGTCGTTACCCAGGGCTGCGGGAACAGCTTGCCTCGGCCCGGATCGTCCTGCTGCGTGAGCAGGCCGGTCGCCAGTGGCGGGACGATCTCCTGTCGTGTGATGGTGCGCGGCTGGCCGCCGCCCTCGGCGAGGATGCGGGCGTCACGTTCGCGCGCAGCGACCGGATCGCGTTCGCAGATCACCTGGCCGATCGCCTTGATCCGGGTCGTCAACTCGCGGACATGGCGGCTGCGCTCGGGCTCATAGCTGTCGAGCAAAGCCCCGCCAGAGCTGCCCTCGATCACGCGGGCGAGCTTCCAGATCAGGTTGGCGACGTCGCGAACGCCCTGGCACATGCCCTGCCCGATAAAGGGCGGCTGCTGGTGCGCCGCATCGCCCGCGATGAAGACACGCCCCACACGCCAGCGTTGCGCCACGAGCGCGTGGAACCGGTAGCTGGCCGCGCGCCAAAGCGTCCCGTCCTCCGGCGTCAGCCAGCGCGCCAGCAGATCCCAGACCCGCTCAGGCGTTTGCGCGGCGCGCGGATCCTCGCCGGGCAGAAGCATGATCTCCCAGCGCCGATGGTTGCCCGGTCCGATGATGAAGCTCGTCGGACGCTTCGGGTCGCAGAACTGCGCCGCCGTCTGCGGCAGCTTGGTCAGCGCCACATCGTCCACCAGCACATCGACCACAAGCCAGGGCTCGTCGAAAACGAGGTCGTCGAGCGGGATGCCCAGGCGCTCGCGAATGCCGCTCGAGGCGCCGTCGCAGCCGATGACATAGTCGGCCGTGACCGTCCGCATGGTGCCGTCATCCGCCCGCAGGGTCAGGGTCACGTGATGGTCGGACTGCGTGAGATCGACGAGTTCGGTCCCCAGCGAAACCTCGATGCCGTCATAGGCCCGCGCATGGGCGCGCAGCGCCGCCTCGACCGGCGGCTGGGTGAAGACCATGGTCGGGACATAGCTCAGCGGATAAGGCTCCGGCACCGTGTCGATGCGCCGGATCAACTGGCCCTCAGCGCCGAAATGCTCCGAGGCATGGAACGGCGCGACATGCGGCAGGACCTGACCGGCGACACCGAGATTGTCGAAAAGCCGCATGATCTCGTGGTCGATCGCGATGGCGCGCGGCTTGTCATAGACCTCGCGCTGCTTGTCGATCACCAGGCTGCGGATGCCGTGATGGCCGAGCAGGCTCGCTGCAACGGCGCCACTTGGGCCGAAACCGACGACGACGACCTGATAATGGTCGGGGTTTGGAAGGTCCGCCTGGCTCACTTGCGCAACTGCCTTTGACACAGGTTCATCGGGAGCCCGGCGGCTTTGCAGCCGGGCGATAGGTGATCGCCGCCTGGGCGGCCTTGACATGGTCGGGTTTCGGCGGCGCGATGCCCCAGTGGTCGGTTCGGCCCGGCGGCCAGACCCACTCGTCGGGACCACGGACGCGGTAGTCATCGTCGACCTGCAGCACCTCGGCGGTGAACTCGACGACGAAGCCGACGGGGTCGACGAAATAGGCGAAGACATTGTCGCCGGGGCCGTGCCGCCCGACGCCCCAGCCAATGGGATAACCGGCATCGACGAGACGGCCCGAAGCTCTCATCACCGATTCCCAGTCGGGCACGAGGAAGGCGATGTGGTTCAGGCCGTTGGCCTTCGCCTCGGCGAGAACCACCGCGTGATGGTCGCTGTTGCAACGCAGGAAGGCCATCAGCTTCGAGCGGTCGGTCAAGACAAAGCCCAGCGCCTTCTCATGGAACGCCGCCTGCGCATCGACATCGACGCTGTTGAGATTGACATGGGCCAGTCGCGACGGCCGGTCGCGGATTTCGCAGGCATCGGCATGGTGCCGGTCGCCCTGAACGAGGCGGTAGACCCCGCCCTGCGGCTCGGCGAGCGTGGCGATCATGCCGCCATCCGGCTCCGCATTGGGGCCAGGGGGCACGAGCATGGTCGCGCCCTGCGCGACGGCGCGCTCGGCGACGGCGGCGAGATCGCTGTCTTCATCGACCCTGAAGGTTACCGACAGGATTTCCGGGCTCTGGCTGGCATGAAGCGCGAGGACATGATGGTCCGCGCCGGTCGCCCGCAGATAGACGACGCCATCCTGCCGCGCGGCGACGGAAAGACCCCAGATCTGCGTATAGAAGCGCTCCGACACGGCGATATCCGGCGTGTCGATCTCGACGCTGCGCAGGCTGCTGATCGGGAAACGGGTCATGTCGCGGGCCTCGCATTCCGGCCGAGGAAGGTCGCGGCGTTGTCGTGCAGCAGCCACCGGCGCGTCGCCTCGTCGGCGAAGGCCGCCTCGATGCGCTCCACCGGGTTCCGCTCGTGGAAATTGAAGGGGTAGTCGGTACCGACCATGATCTGCGTCTCGCCGAACAGGCTGGTCAGGTGCCTAAGCGTAGGCTCGTCATAGACCAACGCATCGTAGAACAGCCGGCGCGCCTGTTCCGTCGGCGACATCGCGATGCTGTCCTGCAAGGCTGGGAAGACGCGGCGCCCCTCTTCCAAGCGAGGGAGCAGAAGGCCGAGCGTACCGCCGCCATGGCTGAAGGCGATGCGCAGCCTGGGCCAGCGCAGCATCAGGTTCGAACAGATCACGGAAGCCGCCGCCAGGCCCACCTCGCCGGGATAGGCCAGCACCTGCTGGAGTTGCGTCGGGCCGACCAGCCGGTCCTGCCCTGCGGGGCGCACCGCATGGACGAAAACGGCTGCGCCCAGCTCTTCCGCCGCCTCGAAGAAGGGATCGAACTCCGGCGCGCCGATCGGCTTGCCGTTGACGTTGCTGCCGAGCTGGACACCGGCGAAGCCGGGGTTTCCCATCAGGCGCCGCAGTTCGGCCAGCGCCAGATCCATGTCCTGCAGGGGGACGGCGCCGAGCCCGACCAGCCGCCCGGCGGAATCGTCGACCATGATGGCGATCTGATCGTTGATATAGCGCAGCAACTCGTCGGCCGGGGCTGCGTCCATCCAGTAGGACATCAGTTCGGGCATGGCGGAGATCGCCTGTAGCGACAGCCCCATATGCTCCATATCGCTCAACCGCTTGGGCACGTCCCAGCAGCGATCGGACACCGTGCGGTAGTTGCGGCCGTCGATCACGACATGCCGGTGGCAGGGCTGGGCCGCTTCGGTCGAGGGCCAGCCGGTGGGCCGCGGACCTTTCAGATAGGACGGGAAGGTAGCCGGGACGATGTGGGCATGGATATCGACGCCGCATGTGCAGCGCCTTGTCCCGTACCGCTTATCGGCTGCCGCAGGCACCATCGCTCTCCATCCCTCCAAAATGCACGTTCTTGCTTTGCGTCTCTTATAATGGGTAATCTCTCGATTGGAATTTAAATTTATAAATTATGTCAAGGAGGCGTCGCGTGTACAGATCACCCTCCGCAATCGCGGCCCTGAGAATGGTCTCAGGGTCCGGTCCAACGGAGGCCGAAACCGTTCGCATGACCTCGCTTGCTCCCTCGACCCGAACTCTCGACCTCTATGACAAGCTGCGCGAGGATCTTCTCTCCGGCCGTCTGAAGCCGGGGCAGAAGCTGCAGATGCGCTTTCTGATGGACGCGTATCAGGCCGGGCAGACGCCGTTGCGCGAAGCGCTGAACCGGCTGACGTCGGAGGGCCTGGTCGAGGCGCGGGAGCAGCGCGGCTTTCTGGTCTCGCCAGTCAGCCGGTCGGAACTGCGGGAACTCACGATGACGCGCTGCTGGCTCGAAGGGCTTGCCCTGCGCAAATCGATGGAGGCGGCAACACCTGCCTGGGAAGAGGCGCTGGTCGTCGCCCATCATCGGCTCAGCCGGACATCACGCTCGCTGGATCCTGATCAGTTTGAGGACAATCCCGACTGGGAGCGTCTGCACCGGATCTTCCATCGCACGCTGATCAGCCAATGCGGATCGACCCCGTTGATCGGCTTTTGCGATCATTTGGCCGACCAACTCTATCGCTATCGACGCATCTCGATCCGTCGTGCTTTCCCCACCCGCCAGGTCGCGGACGAACACCAGGCAATCGTGACGTCCGTGCTGGACAGGGAGGTCGATCGCGCCGTCGCATTGCTCGAGCGCCACTATCAACAAACTGCGGATGTGATTCTCGATGATCCGGCGCTTTGACAGGAGCAGAGTCTCTTCCAGACCGCTTTCGGCGTCTGCATTAACGTGCCGTTCAGACCGCCGAACGCCGACGTAGCGAGAGTAGGGAACGGGCCAAGCTCGCCCTTAGCCAGTGCGCTCCTGAAGCGCCCGGGAGCAGACGTTGTCAGTGTCCGGAATGGGCGGCGGGCTCAACTGATCGCCGCAACACACTCGGCGAACCTCTCGGCTGGGGTTTGATAGAGCAAGGTCTTTCTGGGCCGTTCGTTGAGCTGACGGGCGATGGCGCTGAGCTGGGCCTGGCTTTGCAGGGACAGGTCGGTTCCGTGGGGAAGATACTGGCGCAGGAGCCGGTTGGTGTTCTCGTTCGAGCCACGTTGCCAGGGTGACCTGGGATCGCAGAAGTAGACCTCGACGTTCGAAGCGAGGGCCAGCCGCTTGTGGTCGGCCAACTCCTTGCCTCGGTCCCAGGTCAGGGACTGATAGAGTTCGCCGGGCAGTTTCTTCGACTGTTTGATCAGGGCGGTGATGACGCTCCCGGTGTCTTTGTTGGCGACCTTGACCAGCATCACGTAGCGCGAATGCCGCTCGACCAGCGTGGCGACGTAGCTGTTCCGGGAGCCGCCGATCAGGTCGCCTTCCCAGTGACCAGGGACCGCACGATCCTCGACGGAGGCCGGCCTTTCGCTGATGGAGACGGCGTCCCTGATCTGGCCCAGGCCGTTCCGCTTCAGGCTGGCGTGCCGGGAGCGGCGGATCGTTCGCCGGGCCCTCAGGTGGTCCAGCAGTTCCTTCTTCAGCACCCCACGGGTCTGGATGAACAGGCTGCGGTAGATCGTCTCGTGCGACACTTGATTGTGTGGCTCCCGGGGGCAGGTGCGCTTGAGCCAGCCGGCGATCTGCTCGGGCGACCAGTTCCGCTGCAGCTTGCCGGATACTGTCCGGGCCAGACCGGGTCGGCAAGCCAGCTTGCACGGCTTGGGACGCAAGGCCCGGTCCCAGGCCGCCTGATCGGAGCGCGCCGCGCGGTAGCGATCCGGCCCGCCGTTGCGCTGAACCTCGCGACTGACCGTGGACGGTGATCGGCCCAATTGCCGAGCGATCACGCGCAGCGACCGGCGGGTGCTGAGCCCTCGGGAGATTTCCTCCCGCTCGCTGAGAGTGAGCGCCCGCGGCGCCCGCCGCCGGTCTGGAGGCCGAATGCCGCCCGTCGGCGAAAGCACCGAGAACACCGAAGAGGACTCCCGATCGAACCGCCGCCCAATCGAACTCATCGACTCGCCGGCCTTCCAGCGATCCCAGATCTCAGCCCGCTGGGCCGCCGAATAGTAGATCCGCCGCCGCTGCTTCATCACCCACGCTCCATCTCCAAAGGAAAAGTAGCGTGTTGCGATTACCGATTGAGACCACCGCCATTAGCGGCCGAAAACGAGCAGTTCAGCTGCTCTAAGCACGCACAATCGCACGCCGTCTCGACGGGCCACAGAACGGCGAACCTGTTTGACTCGTCCACCAGCGGCGCTCGAACTACGACTATCGACCATACTCTGACGAAATCGATCGGTGGTCAGCTCGAAGATCTCGACGTTGCCGCTCTCATCCTCGCAACCGACGATAACTGCGTCGATCCGTTCTAGCATCTGGGCCGTGATGCCGAACGAGTTCGTTCGCGGCCCGCAACATTTGATGACCGCGAAGCCATCCCGCCACTTCACCTCATTAGAGCTGTCGGAAAGTCTTTCGAGATGCATGGCCCGCGCGATTGCCGTGCCCATGCGGCGGCCATAGGCGTCTCCCGCCGCCCCGGTTTCGCGGTTCTGCTCCATGTTAACGCAGCCCCCGCTCTTCGGCCTTCTGCATCAGCTCGAACGGCTCGGCGCCGATCGCCCGCGCAATGGCGATATATTCCGCCACATCGAGGCGCCGCTCTCCCAGTTCATACTTCGACACGAAGGTCTGTCGCTGGCCGATGCGGGCGGCCAATTTCACTTGTGTGATGCCGGCATCCTTGCGCGCCTGGATCAGCGCCGCGAGCAAGACCTTGTAGAGTTCGGAGCGGGTTGAAGCCAAAGCCGGCGCCCAATGCGGATGGACCGGCGCTCCAAAGAGACCCGAAATTCGGATACCCCAAAATAGGGTATTCGGTCATGCTGCCTCCGGGATCGACGATCGGGGAGGCGCGGCGTGAAGGAGCAGTATGTCGGGGACGTCAACGACTATCGGAAATATGCGCTCCTGCGGCTGCTGAGCCGGTCAGGCTTGAAGCTTGGCGTGTGCTGGATGCTGACGCCGAACGACGGGCGCAGCGACGGCAACAAGCTCGGCTATCTCGATCAGGCGAAGCAGGAGCGTCATGATCCCGAACTGTTCACGCTGCTGCGGCGGGTGAGAAACGAGCCTGACGCCCGCCGGCTGATCCTGATCGAAGCCAGCGAGACCCTGCCGGGCGCGGTTTTCGTCAACGCCATCGTTCCCGAGACACTGTTCGAGCGGCAGCTTTGGTTCAAGCAGGCGAGCGCGGTGCTGGCCGATACCGATCTGATCTTCTTCGATCCCGACAACGGCGTCGAGGTCGGCTCAGTCGCGAAGGGACGGCGCAATTCCTCGAAATACGTCTATCGCGATGAGCTGGCCGCGACCTATCGCGATGGTCACTCGTTGTTGATCTATCAGCACTTCCAGCGAAAGGAGCGCGAGAGCTTCATGCGCGATGTCGCGGGCGATCTCCGGCGCATCGCTGCCGATGCAGAGATTTGGGCGATCCGGACCGCACACGTTGTGTTTATGCTGGTGATTCAGCCACGACACCGCGCGGCACTGTCCGCTGCCGCTCATCACGCCCGCGAAACCGCCGATCCAGACTTCCTGCATGCGCGGCTGATCGAGCACGCTGCGAGCCCATGATTGTGCACTGATTTTCGTCGTGTTTCCGTTCCGGCTTTTTTGCTGGAGCAACGGATTATGGCGATCAGGATGTTGGGAATGATGACGGTGGCTGGGCTCATGCTTGGCGGCTGCCAGACGGCGCAGCAGGCGACTGAGGCTCGCACCAAACTGGCCTGCTTCCAGGCCGGCTATGGCGAAACCTCGCCGCGTCACGCCGAGTGCATGCGCACCCTGCTGCCTGTCGCCCAACAGATCGATACGCAGCGGCGCCTGAACGAAATTGGCGACGGTCTTGCCCTGATCGCCGCGGGAACGCAGCGCCGCTGACAAGCGCTCAAATGACTCAACACGAGCGCGTACTCTCGCAGCACGCCGGCGAACTGGAATACGTCGGCTAATGTGGGAAGCCGAAGTTTGTCGTCCAACGGCCTGAGAGACCGGGGCGCGGCCTTGAGCGGGAACTGGGTCGAGCCCCGAAATTCGGCAGCTTCGCCGGTCAGTTTCGACGGTCTTCACGTCTTGTGGTGCGGCCGGTACGGCGATCAGTGCGTCGATCGTCACGTCCGCCGCGCCGATCCTGACGTCGGTCCATGCCCGTGGTTTCGGCCTGAGACGGTGATGACTTCAGTACCGCTGCAGTCCCTGCAAGGGCCAGTGTGGCCGCCGACCACAAGAATGACAGGCTGCGTCGACGTGTGATCCCGTCCGAAATGGCGAATTCGCTCATGTACAGGCTCCTCGCGTTCAATGAACCGCTTTTCCTGCCCCCGCCGCCCATCCAGACCGACGTATTTGAAGCCTCACCTGCGTTCGCAAACCACGGTGAGAACCCATCCGCGTCACTCATGGAGCGTAGTTTATGGGCCTCGAAGTTGTGTCACACAAGCAGATTGGGTCGGAAGCTAAAGTCCGACCAAGGATGCCCATTCTCCGGCCCAGGGCCAGCTAGGCCCTTTGGCAGGCCAGACCCGACAGACAACCCATCGCGTCTGACGTTGCGTGCTTGCGGATTCGATGTCGGAATTTGTACCGATAGGCCGGACTTTCTGAGATGTGCGAAAGGCTGGCTTTACGCGTTCGGGCTTCATGATGCTGCGCCCGACGAAGCGAATCCTTGCCCACAACCTGGGCCGGCATCTGTGTCGTGGCAATATGGTGAGGGCTCGCGTCATGGTGGCTGCCCTGCTCGTTATTGCATTTACAGCCGGTTACCTGACTGGCTTTTCGGCGGGCGAACGGCTTTGGAAGCGATGTGCCTTCGAAGCTCTGGATCAGGTTGCCACCCTGGTTGGCAATTTGCGGATCGATCCGTCTCAGCGACGGAAATAGCTACGGAAGCAAATCCCAGCGACAATCGAGGCGAGGCCGCAACGGGTCGTTTCCGGCAATTGGGCTGGACGGCCGCTAATGTTTGAGATGGGCCGGACAGCGGACCTCACCCGAGCCACGGCCGGCCATCGGCGGCGGTGCCATGGTACGGCCCGGGAGTGCTTTGCGGTTGTCTCCCGGGTCCTCCCGCAGGAACGCCAACCCCACGGGGATGGGGGGTGCGAAGCAACGCGCCCTGAGGCGGCGGGTCGTGGCTCAACGTGTGCCGGCATGGCCCCGCGGCGGGCTCCGGGTACATACCCGGCGGCAGCGGGCACCTGGGCGGGCATGTCCGCGCGGCGCGCGTGCCTGCGGGCGCCGGTCAGCCCTCCGCTTCGGCCAGCCGGAGAAGCTCGTAGGGATCGATCTCGAGCGCGCGGGCGATCAGGATAAACTCGGCAACGTCGAGATGGCGGGCGCCGACTTCGTAGCGGAAGACGAAGTTCGTCGAGCGGCCCAGCCGGCGACCAAGCTCGGCCTGGGTGATACGCTGCGATCGCCGCGCCGCGATCAGGCGGGCGACGATGCGATGGTGGAGGGGAAGAGGGCTCATCCGGCCGACCAGCACTCCAGCATGTCGTCCGTGATCGGGCCGGGGTCGGGGCTGGCGGCCTCGACGACCGTGCGGCCCTGGTCATCATCGCACCGGCCGTGGTCCTCGATGGCCCACTCGATGTCGGCATGGTTGAGCTCGCAGATGCGCGCCGCCTCGCCGATCGTGATGCCGCATTCGAGCCTGCGGCCGTCCTGCCAGATGTCGTACGCCATAAGGGCTCTCCCCGCGTCTCGACCGATTGGACCACGCGGAGAAGCGGCGCATAATTTTGCGCGAGACAGGGTGATGCTGCGCCGGACGCAGACTGACAGCGGGCGACGCGGACCCCGGATGACGACTAGCGAGGGCTATCCGAACCGCCGTCTCCGGCTGTCCACGCCCGCACATGCAGGCGCGTTCTACCTGGCCGTGGCGTAGGCCCGGTCCAGCGCCTCAGCGGCGGCAGCGCCACCGCGAACCGCCTGGGTGTAATGGCCGAGCGTGACCGTGGCGTTGGCATGGCCGGCGAGCTTGGCGACCAGCCCGACCTCGATGCCCTCAGCCTGCAGCGTCGAGATGTATGAGTGCCGCGCCGAGTGCGGCGTCACATAGGGCAACCCGAGCGCCTTGAACGGGGGCTCCCAGTAGCGACGCCGAAAGTTCTGATAGAGGAGCGGGCCGCCGCCACCGGTGCGCCCCTGCTTGGGCCAGGGCTGGAGCCGGCCGGGACCAGGGAAGACGCGGTGCAGCTCCTTACCGAGGCGCGGGCAGCGAACCCGCCACTCCAGCAGCATGGCTCGCAGCATCGCGCCCATTGGGATGTCGCGCATGCCGGCTTCGGTCTTGGTCATGCCCGTCAACTCGCCCGTCCGCTCCTGGATACGACGGATGCGGATGACGCCAGCCTCGAAATCGACGTCCTCCCAGAGCAGCCCGAGCTGCTCCGACGGGCGCGTCCCAGCCAGGAACGGGAAGGCGTAGTAGATGCCATGCTCGAGATCGTTGCGCGCCGCCGCGACGAGCGTGGCGATCTCCGACGATTCCAGGATGGCCTTCTTGACCTTGACGCGATTGCGCCCAAGACCACGGGGCATTGACGGCGCCCGCACCCGGAAATCCTCCTCGTTGAGCGCGAGGATCGAGATCAGATGCGACTTGGCGCGATTGGCGGTGTACTGGCCCGACAGGGCGGTCAGCTCGCGGTGCCAGATGCGGATCCGCGCCGTCGTTAGCTCGCTGGTCTTGATATCACCCAGCATCGGCACGAGCCGGCAGCCCTTGGGCAGCTTGCCCGAAACCTTCCAGCTGAGCTTCGCCTTTGCCGGCCCATCGAAATAGGGCCCGCGGATGTGCTCGACCACCACCTTGTAGCCGACCAGCGTGTTCGCCTTCACCTTGCCAGTGCGGTCGGCGATCCAATGATCGATGGCGCCGCCGACAGTCGGGACAGCGCGCTCGTCGACATAGGCGTCCGCCGCCACCTTGGCGGTGAGATCGGCGCGGCGGGCCTCGGCGGCGCGCAGCGTCTCGAAGAACTCCTGCCGGCGCTGGCCGGAATGTGGCTCGGCATAGTTCAGCACATAGCGCTGCTGCTTGACGACCTCGCCCGAGATCAGCTTGCGCTTGCGCACCCGCTTTGTGATGTTGGCCTTGAAAGTCATGACGCCCTCGAAGAATGAAAAAAGCGCTCAGAAAATCACGGCGATGTAACCGACACAATTAATCATCGGCGCGCGGAATATCTGGAAGCGATTGCGCTGTAACCAGCGGTGTAACCACGACTTCTCGGGAACACCTCGAATGCCGTCCCGGCGGAGCTTGCGATACATCGCATTATTGCCTCGCCGAGGTTGAAATCGCGATCGGCGAGTGTAGCCGGACGGACGGACGCGGTGCGGGGGCAGGTAGGGGGATATGGCTGCCTCGAGTTGCTACATACCCCTCCCCCATATATCCCTGGCCTACGTCCGTCCGTCCGAGCGTGGTTTTATGGATTTTCGCGGAGCGTCACTCGATCGGCAACATATGACATCGGAATGCCGATCACCCTCGATTTCACTCCCGATGAACGGAACTGAACTGGATCTTTGAGGCTAAAGGCTCCGGGAAGCTTGCGTAAAGCGCGCTGCCAGGCGCCATCTGCCCAACGCGTATCTTTGAAGATTTTTTCGATCGCGGGGGAGTTATTTCGGATTAAGAGACCCGAGCGCCCGTCTTTATCGTGCAGCTGCATATCAAACATGCCCAGGACATGAATTGCGTCGCTGCGCGCAAGCGGAACGAGAGAGTCCGCCAACGCCCTCGGGATCCACATCCCGAGAGTATTTCGATCGAAGGCATGCGCGAACAGATGATCGAGACACTCCTGGGCATCGTCACGCTCGATTTCTAGAGCGTGGCGCTCAACAGCCGGCCCATACTCGTGAGCGAAAGATTCGGCCTCTTCCGCCTCAGGTATTCGACCGTGCAACGCGACGAAGGCTGCCCCAAGAAGCGTCGCAATATTCTGGCGATGCCGCCGATCGCCGGAGGGCATAAGCGGCTCCAGCAAGTCGATCGCCTTCACAACATCGCCAGCGAGCCCAATCATATAGCTGCACCAGTCTTCTCCTTGCGAGCGGAAGTACAACTCCTCAGACAGGATAAACTTCGCTTTTGCCGAGTCGTTGTCATGCATCAGGAGTTCAAGCATGATTATTCGGCTTTGGTCGGCCGGGGACATTCCTCGCGGGTTGATGGCGGCAAAGAAGAACGTTGTCCGCAGACTGAACTGCATCGCACGGCCCTCCGGAGTGCCCCGCAGAACCGGCGTGTCGGCCGACGAGGCGCTACGGGCAAGCCGCAAGACGGCCTTTAATTGATTGCCCCGCTGGTCGCTCTCGAACTCGTCCAGCATAACCGGCAAGCTGTCGGGACCGAGCGACTGCCTGATGCCGGCCTCGCTGCTCTGGCCATCAGCCTTGATCGCGAGCGGTCCAAGCAACGCTCCAGCAAGGTAGTGTAAGGTCGTCTTGCCAGAACGCGGCGGCCCGTAGACGAATGCATGCGGGCGCCAGTTCAATGCGCCGCAGATTGGCGCGAAGGCAAGCCAGCCCAGCAACAAAATAGCGTCCTGGGCACCCCGCCAGCTGAACGCTTCCAAGAGCGTCATGAGGCGAGCAGTGTCGAACGCGCTCCCGAGAGCCAACGGGATCGGCTCGAAGCAAAGATAGAGGAAATGCTTGCTGTCGATCTGATCGCCGAAGTTGATGACGATACGCTCGCCCTCCCGCCAGATGCCCCGACCTCTGACTTTTTGGGGTCGGAACGGCCCCTTTGTGCGCGCAGCGGCGATGAGTGCTTCGCCGGCACCCGTCGCGTTGAATATGCTTTTCTCTGCCGGGAAGCGCTCATGCCAGAAGCCGGACGGCGCCAGCCCCATCAGGCATTGAGTCGACAACAATTGTTGAGCTGAATAGAGGACGATAATCTGGCGGACCGGATCGAGAAGGGCATAAAGTCCCTCGGGGGTGAACCCCAATGGCCGTGGTCCAATCTCGCCGGGATCATAAGGGCGAACTTTGCGTCTCCCGAGATTCTTCGCGCGAGCGCTTTCGAGCATGCCAAGGATTTCGCCCTTGGTATTGCCTGCGTAGTTGGGGTGAAAGAGATCGCCCAAAGCGCCCGCGAGGTGTGGCAGGTCATCAGTCATCTTCGCGATGCCGGATGCTGTCAGCGCCAACATAGGGCTATGGCCAGCTACATTTGCCCCACCGTCTATAACGGCCCAAGCGTGCTCGTTTTCCAGGACGGCTTTGATGGTGTCGATTGTCTCGCGTGACACGAAAGGAAGTTCTGCGAAATCGACTTCGAGCAGTGAGCGGCCGACCCACCGATAGTTCCCACCGGATGGATGGGGCGAATTCGGCAACACCGTCATACCAGTGTTGGCCATGATCTCGACGATCGGCTGCGTCGTCTCCTTGCGCTTGATTCTGCTGCTCTTGGAGGTGCGATCGAAGCGTACGAAGAACGTTCCACCTTTTGAGCCGACCTTCTCGACTGCGCCTCCCCCGAGAAAGGCGCGAACAAACGCTACCGCCGCATTGTGGTCGACATCGATGAAGCCTAGCTGGCTATTATTCCCGGCGTCGGTACCCGACAGCAGCCCGAATGCGGACCTTCCGTGTCGGCGGTGGCGTTCGGCGATTTCTGCCTCGCTGGGCGACCGATTTGCCCAACCCTTCCCTTGCGGCTTCTTGCCCAATACGGCAACGACGACGCCATTCTTGACACGATAAAGGGGCTCGGCCTCACCATAGGTCGAGGGTTCGCGATTGATCATCACTCGCCCTCCTCGATCGCGATACGAACAATGACGGTGAGACGAATCCGGACATCGCTAACGGCCTGAGGTATATGAAGGGGACCCGAGGCTAGTTCGTCGACCAGCGATCCGGGCTGGCCCAGTGGAATGAGGAACGCGTCCTCCTTATCGAGATTGTTGAACAGAGAGAGCTGCTTGTCAGTCATTATTCGCCTCCCTTCCGGGACGCGTCGATGACCGCGACCGCGCGACAGCTCAAATTCCAGAGCTTCGGGGGGGTGGTTGCAAAAGCGTTGGAGTCCATTTTCAGTCTCTTTCAGGCAAGCCGCTCCCGTGCGCGGAAGCACCTGCTTCCTCGTGAAAGACGGCAATGATTTCAGGGGTCGGCTAGTTGTGAACGCGGATGCGCGCTTCGATGTCGCGCAACTTCACGTACTTCCGGCCATTAAGAATAGAGTATGTCGGTAGATCACCACGCGCCGCAGCGCGCTGTATCTTGAAGTACGGCAAGCCGAGCGCTTCGGCGGCCTGTTTGTACGTAATTAGTTTGTCCGGTGGGTGGTCGAAAACTTGTGCCATATCTGTCTCCGCGAGCCGGAAGGGCTCGAACAGGACGGATTGAAACATGTAGCTGAAGCCAGAGCTTGGCCCTTAGCCGCTAAATAGTGAACTTTCATCAGTGGGCGGGAGCCCATCGGTCTTATTCTCGCAAATTCTGACCATTGCGGCGTGGGGAAAGTTGTTTTGCTGGAACATAGATCGCAGCATTTTCGGATTCTCCTCATCCAGCATCAGCTCGAACCAAACAGCCGGGAAGTTACCGACGCCGCCCTGCCGTATGATCCGCTCGATCAGACTTATGGCGTGATCCTCTGCGTCGCGGCGATTCGCCCGCACGCTGGCCTTTTCGACCATGACACGCGCAAGCCATTTCTTTTGCAGGTTCAGCGCCTGCCTTGGCGCGCTTGCCGCGCGCACCGCCTCCAGAACAGGGTTATCGTCCATCTGATAGTTGACCGTGTGGCCAAAGCTAAACATCAGGACACCCCAGAGTTGGATGAATTCAGGCGAAAGCTCCCGCTTCTTAATCAGTTCCCAAACTCGGTCTAAAAGCCCCCGGCCAAGGTCGTAATAATGTTCCCGCTGGTCATTTTCGACGGATGCTGCGCTATATCGTATTAATAATTGAGAATTCTGGTTAGTCTTCTTTGCAAGCCGAGCTTCCTCACGGCTTTGCAGGCGCAGGCGCAGCGTATCCATCGCGAAACTAAAGTTCTGCTCCATTAGTTCCCAGAAATGTTCCTCGTCACGAGGCGGCATTGTGAACTCGTCTTGAAACATGGCCGCAAACCTATCTTAGAGAGACCAGGATCTACCAACATCCCCTCCCCATATACGCTGCGCCGTCGAAGCCGCCAGGGCCCGTCACACCCGTCACACCGTCACATCCTCGCAAAAATGTTACGCAGTGGCGGCCGTGCCGGGCTGTAGGGGCTCAGCTCGGCCCCGCCGTAACGATGGGGATCCCCCGCGCGTACGCGCCCGCGCGCGCGTAGCTGCCCACTGGTGGAGTACGGCCGCGACGGAGCTAGTGGGTGGCAGCTGGATATGACGCACAGTACGATCCGGCGCTGCGTTTGCCGAGCAGGGCGCAGGCCGAGATTTCCCTTGATGCCGCGGCGATGGTCGCGGCCGCGGTTGACCGACCAGCGCGTGCTTGCGCTGCGGTTCCTGGCAGGGGCGATTGATGGGCGGGAAAGGCGCAGCGGAGGATGAGGCTCATAGCGCCCGAATCTGCTTCTCGACCTCCCCGGGGATTGCATCGTGTCGCGCCAGCATCTCGATCTGTCGGCGGCGCTCGTCGTCAGGCAGCACGGCCCAGGCGCTGGCGCGGGCGGCGTGGAGGCTGAATGCCTGGCGCGCGGTGGCGTTGTCTGGCGCGTGCTTGAGGCAGAGCGGCCAGAGTATGTCGATGTCGCTCTGGCGCTGGCGCTCATGCCAGCAGCCAAGGGCGAAGCGGGGCAGGCTCATACGGTCATCCTTCCTCGGCACCCCAGCCGGTGCGGGCTGGCGGGGCATATCCCGTCACCCTTTGGTCAACAACTCGATAAACACGATGAGCGCGACCAGGTTCGCTATGTGGAGGATCGTCTCGCCCCTGGCCGTTCGGATACGAAACCTGCACGACGTCGAGTGCGATCAAAGTTCTTCACGGACGACTAAAATCAGTTATGCTGCGTTGCACACTCCAAAGCGGGAGGTTGCAATGAGTTTCTAGTGGGGGGCTATTTGCCGTGCTCGCATCGGCAATGCCGGCGCCCAATTTGGGTAAGGACGTCGAGACGTTTGCGCGGCACTCGCCACGGTTCACGTCGTGATGTCTAAAAGGGCGTTTGCTCGTCGATTGGTGCTCCAGTCCCATCTCCTTAGCCCGCGCCTCTATGGCGCAGTGTCGGGTAGCCGACGATGCTCACGAGCACGAGCACTGAAACCCTAGCAGCCAATCACCAGACAAGGATCGGATAGGCGATTTTAGAGCCGCAGCCATGACCATTTTTGTTCGCAGCGCTTGCAGTGCAACCACGAGATCAATTCGCGGAGGCAACGATGGCTAAAGCCTATTGGATCGCGGCCTACCGCGAAATCAAGGACCCTGAAGCCCTTGCGGCATATGTTGAGCTAGCCGGTCCCGCGATTTGGGCGGCCGGCGGGCGCAATCTAGTACGAGGCGTTCCTGCCGTAACGCTGGAGGAAGGACTGAACCTGCGCACGGTCATTATAGAGTTCGACAGCGTCACAAGCGCCATCGCGGCGTATGAGAGCCCGGACTATCAGGCCGCGCGTAAGCTCTTGGGCGACGCTGTCGTCCGAGATATTCGCATCGTCGAGGCCACAGACTGGTCGCGCAAGCAGTCAATGGAGGCCTGGCTTCGAACATCTCAATCAGCGGCACCGGGTTAGTTTTTCGTAGCGTGGGGCCACACGCTATGTCTGGTCATGCTGATCTGGATGCAAGGATGGCGCTCAGCCTCCTCTCGCGACATGCCAGCTCCTATTCAACGATGGCGGCGCAAGGCGCAACCGCGGCACATGCTCGGCAGGCGCGGTTACCCACGCGAAGCTCGCGGTCCGCCGAAGCCCCGAATGATGCAGGGGAGGGTGCGAGCCGGTGCGGTGGGGGTTCTCGCGAGATCCGCCCCGGCTCTGGCCACACGAGCGCTGGGAAGAACTTGTCGTGGTTGCCGTCTTATAGATAGCGGAAACCTCTGAGTCAGCCACGAAGCTGAGCCGCGCACCCATCTGCGAAGTCGCAGCGGAAAGGCGACGGCCGCCCCGCCGGGAAGGGTCGCGCGCGCACGCGGACGCGTTGCCGCCGCGCTTCGAGTACGGCGGTATGTAAGCTGGCGGCGTCACGGGGTCATGACGGCAGTATGGCTGCGGCGGGGCTAATCCGCCGAACTGCCGCCTGCTACCCTGCGATCTGCCGGGATTTCAGCGAAACGCGATCAGAAAGTAGGTTTGAGGCGGGAGGTACTGCCTTCAGTTTCGGGATTGGTCTTTCAATCCAACGCACGAATGCAGTCTCCTGAAATGAATGATGCTCACGCAGCTGTCCTGATTACAGGCGCCGCCTCTGGAATTGGCGCTGCCCTGGCACGACGCCTCGCGGCTCCCGGCATTTCGATGGCATTGCACGGAGGAGGCAGCACGCCGGAGAGCGGGGCGCGCCTCGAAACCGTCGTTGCCGATTGCAAGCAGGCGGGGGCTCGATGCCTCGTAACGCGAGGCAACCTCGCTGAGCCTGGGCACGGCGCGCCCATCGTCGCGGAGGCGTTGGATGCATTTGGGCGACTGGATAAGGTCGTTCACTGCGCTGGCCATGTCGACAAGACCCCCATCGGGGAACTCAATCGGGCTGGTCTCGATCGCAGTATTTCGCTGATGCCGGGTGCGTTGCTGGAGATTGCAACGGCGGCGCTTCCGGCGCTTGCCGCGAGCGGAGTCGGTCGGATTGTCGCGGTAAGTTCTTTTATTGCCCACAAGATCGAGCCCAAAACACTTGCGCCTGCATCAGCCATCGCCAAAGCCGCGATGGAGACGCTGGTCCGCTGCCTTGCGCTGTCATTCGCAAGTCAAGGCATCACCGTGAACGCCGTCGTCCCGGGCTTCACCCGCAAAGATGCGGGCAAGGCGGGAACGCTATCTGCCCAAGGCTGGATCGAAGCTGCGGCCAGGACGCCCACGGGGCGCCTCAACGAAGCCGACGAGGTCGCCGCCGCGATCGAGTTCCTGCTTTCGGCGCCAGCTCGGCAAATTACCGGCGCGCTATTGCATGTCGACGGTGGGCTGACGCTCGGCTGATCGGCCCATCCGCCTAGATCTGAATACTCAGAGGACAATCAATGCGCGCCAAGTATATCGATTGCGGACCCAACCAGCTTCCTCTTTGGCGCGCGGCGCTCGCTGGTTTCAATATCGAAGTCGACGTCAACACCGAGCCCTTCTCAGTCGAAAACCTGCCTTCCATCCTGGAGGGCTATGAAATCTGCATTGACGATCATACGCGCATCCCACCGGAGGTACTGACGCGCTGTACCGAGCTGCGCCACTTCGTCTATTTCGGCACGGGCGCTGCCAGTATTCTCGATCTTGCCCTGGCGGCGAAGATGGGTATCGAGGTCCACACGATCCGAAATTACGGCGATACCACCGTTGCTGAACTTGCGGCCGGGCTCGTGCTGGCGGCCGCGCGCCAGATTGCGCCGCAACACCATCTCATCCGCGGCGGCGGCTGGACGAAGATGCAGGGCATCGAGCTACGCGGACGCCGGATCGGGCTGATCGGGCTCGGCGGCATCGGCCGCGAGATGGCCCGCATCTGCGCCGGGATCGGCCTCGAGGTGGTCGCCTGGAACCGCTCGTCCGTTGCCGATCCGCATGCGGCCAGCATCGGGCTCGACGAGCTACTGGCGACCTCCGATGTCGTTAGCCTGCACATGGCTCTCAACGACGACACGCGAGGCTTTTTCGATGCGCGGAAGATCGCCGCGATGAAGCGCGGAGCGCTGCTGGTCAACACGGCCCGCGGCGCGCTGCTCGACGAGGCCGCGCTCGTGCAGGCCCTCGAAAGCGGCCAGATCGGCCATGCTGCGCTCGACGTCTTCGAGACTGAACCCCTGCCCGAGCACCATCCCTTGCGCACGGCGCCCAATGTCACGTTGACAGCGCATTGCGGCTTCTGGACTGAGGCCTCGACTATCAACCAGGTTCGACTGGTTATGAGGATCGTCGAGGGCATCCAGTCGCCGCTGCGGCGCTCGGCATGAGTGGGCCGGAGCCCCGGGACACCACCGTCGCGATCATTGGCGCCGGCATCATCGGCGTCACCACCGCGATCGCGCTCCGTCAGGCGGGCTTCGCGGTCTGCCTGATCGAGCCGGGCGAGCCCGGCGGCGAGCAGGCGGCCAGCTATGGCAATGCGGGCTGGCTCAGCCCCGCATCCGTCGTGCCGATGTCGATGCCGGGGCTCTGGCTAAAGGTGCCGGGCATGCTGAGCGATCCGCTCGGCCCCCTCGCCATCCGCTGGAGCGCCTTGCCGCGCTTGCTGCCCTGGCTGCTGCGGTTTCTCTATGCCGGCGCGACCATCGGGCGCGTCGAGGCGACTGCGCGTGCCTTGCGCCTGCTGCTTGAGCCGGGGCCGACGCTGCAGGCCGAGCTTGCGGCCGCTGCCGGCGTCCCTGAACTGGTTCGCCGCGACGGCGCGCTCTACGCCTATCCGAGTCGCTCTGATTTCGAGGCCGACGCGCTGGCCTGGCGCCTGCGCCGCGACAATGGCGTGGCCTGGACCGAGTTGGAGGACGAGGCCCTGCGGCGAGCCGTACCCGCACTCTCGCCACGATACGCCTTCGGCGTGCTTGTCGGCGCGACCGGGCATTGCCTAGACCCTGGCACCTATGTCCGGATGCTGGCCGATTATGCGGAACGGCTCGGCGTCACCCGAAGGCAGGCACGGGTAAGCGGGTTCGATCTCCGGCGAGGGCGGCTCGCCGCCGTTCTCACCGATGGCGGCGCCATATCGGCCGACAAGGCGGTGATCTGCGCCGGCATTCATTCCAAGCTCCTCGCCCGCGCCGCCGGCGACAGTGTCTCGCTGGAAAGCGAGAGAGGGTACCATGTCGTTCTCTCCGAGCCGGAAGCGGTTCCGACCATGCCGGTCCAGACTAGCGACAGTCGGATCGGCACGGCGCCCGTCGCGGCCGGCCTGCGTGGCGCCGGGCAGGTCGAGCTGTGCAGCGTCGACGCCCCGCCGGACTGGCGCCGCGCCAGCATCGTCGAGGCCCATCTGAAGCGATCCTATCCCGAACTCGCCGATCCGCTTCCTGAGAATCGCGTCAGGCGCTGGATGGGCCATCGCCCTTCGACGCCCGATGGGCTACCGGTTATCGGCTTCGCCAGCGCCAGCACCGATATCGTCCATGCCTATGGCCACGGGCATGTCGGCATGGCGAGCGCGCCGATGACGGCGCGGATCGTCTGCGACTTGCTGCTCTGCGCGCCTTCGGCCTGTCCACTTGCGCCCTATTCGCCGCAGCGCTTCAACGGCTTCTGGCCGCGTACGGCGGCAAGTCTGGAAAAGCGGTGAGGACGTGATGCGGATCGGAATTCTTGGCGTCGCCGGCCGAATGGGCGGCGAGCTCGTCGCTGAGGCGCGTGCAGCAGGGCATGATGTCGTCGGCGGGACGTTGAATCCCGCCTCGGCCTGTCCCTATCGAGGCGATGTCCCGATCATGTCGTTGCCTGCTCTGGCGGCCCGGGCCGATGTCGTGATCGACTTCACTCATGCCGATGCGGTCGCGGGCCACGCGGAAGCACTATCGGCAGGCCGGGCGGCCTGGGTTCTCGGCACGACCGGCATCTCAGTCGGCCAGCAGGAAGCCGTTGCAGTCGCGTCTCGCCATGTCGCAATCCTGCAGGCCGCCCATTTCGGGCTCGGCATCAACCTCCTCGCGAACCTCGCCCGCCAGCTCGCCGCGCTCCTGCCGGCCGAGAGCTACGATGCCGAAATCGTCGAGATGCACCATCGCCAGAAGGTCGATGCGCCCTCGGGCAGCGCGCTTTTGCTCGGCGAAGCCGTCGCCGAAGGGCGCCACACGTCGCTCTCCGCCGTGATGGAGAGCGGCCGCGACGGCCATTGCGGCGCGCGAGCGACCGGCGCGATCGGCTTCGCTTCCCTGCGCGGCGGCCAGATTGTCGGTGAGCACGCCCTCAGCTTCACCGCCGCCGGCGAGCAGATCACGCTGTCGCATCGCGCCTTCGACCGCGGGATATTTGCCGCGGGAGCCGTTAGGACGGCTTCATGGCTAGCGGGCAGACCTCCGGGTCTTTACGGCATCGACAAGATGCTCGGCCTCCCGCCAGCGCGGGACAAGGACGAACGATGACCGAGATTCTCTTCGGCTCCGACAATCAGGCCGGGGTCAGCCCGGAGATCATGGTGGCAATGCAACGCGCCGACGAAGGCATCGCTATCGCCTATGGCGACGACAGCTACAGTGCGCGGCTCGATGCCGCCTTCTCCGAGATCTTCGAGCACGATGCCTTTGTCTTCTCCGCCACCACCGGCAGCGCCGCCAACGCGCTCGGCCTCGCGGCGATCACGCCGCCCTATGGCGAGACGATCTGCCACGAGGCAGCACATATCCTCACGACGGAAGGCGGGGCGCCGGAATTCTATGCCGGCGGCTCGCGGCTGGTCGGCATGGCTGGTCGCGACGGCCAGATCGCAGCGGATGATCTCCGCGCGCTGTTGGACGAGCGGATGCGCCCAAGCCGTCACCACTATGCCTGCTCCTCTCTCTCGCTGACCCAGGCGACGGAATTCGGGACGCTCTACACAATCGCCGAGTTAAAGGCCCTGGCGGAGATCGCCCACGCGAAGGGACTGCGCGTGCATATGGACGGCGCCCGCTTCACCAATGCGCTCGTCGCCCTGGAGGCGAGTCCGGCAGCGATGAGCTGGCGCGCCGGCATTGATGTGCTCAGCCTTGGCACGACCAAGAACGGCACGATGAACGCGGAGGCCGTGATCGTCTTCGACCGGGTGCTGGCGCGCGATCTCGCTCATCGGCAGAAACGCGCCGGCCTGCTGACGTCCAAGATGCGCTACGTCTCGGCCCAGCTTCTCGCCTTTCTCGACGGCGATCTCTGGCTCCGCAATGCGCGGCAGGCCAATGAGGTGACGAAGGCCGTAGCCGACATTCTTCAGAGGGTGCCTGGCATCCGCCTGAACCATCCGGTCGAGACCAACCAGATCTTCGCAGATATCGCCCCCGCAGTGACGGCCCTGCTGGAGAAGTCCGGCTTCCGTTTTCGCGCCTGGGATCACCGCCATCCGACACGCCACCGGCTGGTGATGTCCTTTCAGGACGACGAGCGCAAGATCGAGCGGGTCAGGGCGGCGCTGGACCCAGCCATCGCACCTTTGCCGGCATAAGCGGAGACGACGCTGCGCGCGCTATCGCACCCGCTCGGCGACGATCTCCCGAATCTGGCTGGCGGCAGTCTCGATATCGGCGCGGCTGACACCGCAATGGGTCACGGCTCGGATCGTGGTGCCGCGCCAGCGCGCCCCTACCCGCGTACCGCGCAGGCGTAGCGCATCTACCAGCTCCTGGCCCGACAGGCCGGTCCCGGCCACATCGAAGAAGACGATGTTGGTCTCGACACCGGATGGGTCGATGGCGATGCCGGGAATTTCGGACAACATTGTCGCGAGCAGCCGCGCGTTCTCGTGATCCTCAGACAGCCGCTCGATATTGTTGACGAGCGCGAACAAGCCAGCGCCCGCAATCACGCCGGCCTGGCGCATCGCTCCGCCGAAGAGGTGCTTGTAGCGGCGCGCCTCCCGGATGAACGCTTCTCCACCCGCCAGCAACGCGCCGACCGGGCAACCCAGGCCCTTGCTCAAGCAGAGAGTCACCGAGTCGAAGCCCCGCGCATGGAGATGCGCGGGGACGCCGGATGCGACCACGGCGTTCATCAGCCGGGCGCCGTCCATATGGGTCGCGAGCCGGTATTGGCGGGCGATCGCGACGATCTTCCGCAGCCGCTCCTGCGGCCAGACGGCTCCGCCGCCCAGATTGGTGGTCTGCTCGACGCAGACCAGGCTCGTGGGTGGATAATGCGGCCCGTCCGGACGGATGGCCCGCTCGACCTGGCCATCGTCGAATATGCCGCGCCTTCCATCCAGCCGGCTCATCATCACGCCCGACAGGAAGGCCGGGCCGCCGGCTTCGGCGGTAACGAAATGAGCGCCCGCCTCGACGATCACCTCGTCCCCCGGCCGTGTATGGACCTTGAGCGCGATCGCGTTGGCCATCGTCGCCGATGGCAGAAAAAGGGCCGCCTCCATGCCGAGCAGCTCGGCGACCTGGAACTGGAGGCGGTTGACCGTGGGGTCTTCCTGCTTCTGGTCGTCTCCGACAGGGCAATCCAGCATGAAGCCGAGCATGGCCTTGCTCGGCTTCGTCGCCGTGTCGCTGCCGAGATCGATACGGATATCCACCGAGATCACACCGCGACGCGCGTCTCCGTGGCATCCGTGCGCATGGCGGCATAGACCCGCCCGATCCGCTTCACGCCCTCGGTGATCTTGCTCGGCGTGCTGAAGCTGTAGGCCAACCGCAGGAACTGGCCTGGAGGCTCATCGGCGAAGCATAGCTTGCCGGTGAAGATTGCAACGCCTTCCTTCCCCGCCCGGCGGACGAGTTCGTCGGCATCGACGTTCTCGGGCAGCTCAACCCAGAGGAAGTAGCCGCCACTCGGCTTGCGCACCTTGGCGCCCGGCAGGTTGTGCTCGAGGGCCTCGACCATAGCGTCGCGGTGCTCGCGCAGGATATGCGACAGCGACTCGATATGGTGGGCGACCTTTCCGTTCTGGAAGAGCTGCGCGACGATCCGCTGTAGCAATGGGCTGGTACCATGGTCCGACTTATGGGCGGCCATGCGCCGGACGATCGCCGGGTCGGCATTGACCCAGCCGATGCGCAGCCCCGGTGCGAGGATCTTCGAAACGGTCCCCAGCCCGATGACGCGGCCCGTCTTGTCGAAGGTCTTGATCGGCGGAACGGGTTCGCCCTCGAAGCGGATGCGGCGATAGGGGTCATCTTCGATGATGATGAAATCGAAGGTCTCGGCCAGTTCCACCAGCTTCACACGTCGAGCGGCGGACATGGTGATACCGCTGGGATTGTGGAAATCGGGAATGTCGAAAAGGAATTTCGGCATGGGCAGGCCGCTGTCGCGGCGCTCCAGCAGGGTCTGTTCCAGGATTTCGGTCTGCATGCCCTCCTCATCCTGGGGAATGGAGATGAAGCTCGCTTCCGCTGCCTTCAGGATCGAGATCGCCGTGAGATAACTGGGAGCGGCGACGATCACCGCATCGCCCTGCTCGAGAAAGACGCGGCAGGCGAGATCGAGCCCGTGCTTGGCGCCGTTGACGATGAGGATGTTCTCGCGAACGGCGGTAATACCGTCATCGCGTAGGTAGTCGACGATTGCGTCGCGCAGATCGTCCAGTCCGTAGAGCGGGCCGTATTGGAGCGTCTCCTCGCGCGCATTGCCGGCCTCGATCGCCTCAGTGACGATGTCGGGCAGCTCATCCGGGAAGCCATAGCCGCCGCCGAGCTGGATCGTGTTCCCATGCGCCGTTGCGGGCGCCGCCGAGGCGACGGTGTTCTGGGCTCTTTCCGCCCAGCGATAGGCTGGCATCTGCGTCATGACCTTCATTCCTTGTGACGTGTCTTCTTGTCTGGCTTTCGGTCGGCCTTGGCCGATGGCTTGCGCGGCATGGCAGCGCCGGGGCGCTTCGCAGGCGTGGCGATCTGCGTGCTCAACCAGCGCAACCCGGCAGCTTCGTCTCGCTCGGCCAAGGCTTCGGCGTCGGCTTCGATCGCGAGATGCATCAAGCAGTCGCCCCGTGCCGCATGCCCCCGGCCGCGCGTGCAGACCACGATTCCGGGGGCGGCAAAGATGACGGCTACCGGTGTCGCGAAGGGGCGGGTCAGGTCGTGGATATGCCCGGCAAGGTCACCGGCTGCCACGACGTCGCCGAGCTGCGCCGCCGGCTCGAATATGCCATTAGCCAGGGCGTAGACGAAATCGTCCTCACGCTGGTTCAGGAGCAGGCGCGCCTCGCCTGCTGCCGGAGCCGGTCCAGCGATCATGCCCGCCCAATTGAGCAGGCGCATGATGCCCGCCATGATCGTCTCGATAGGGGTCGGCCCACCGATTTCCGTGCCGATCCGCGTCGCGCCGGCGCGGCGCGCTGCACCAGAGGTGCTCCGATCCTCGAAGCTGCGGAAGCGAAGCAGGTTGTCCGCTCCGAACGCACGGGCCATGGCTAGTCGCCGGCCCTGTATTTCCGGATCCGGGTGATCGACCAAGGTCGCGCTCGGCAAATATCGCAGCGACTGCCCGTCGCTGTGCAGGTCCAGCACCAGATCCGACAGCGACATCAGGTGGCGCTCGATATAATCGGCGATCATGCTGGTCGGCGTGCCGAAAACATCGCCCGGAAACGATTTGTTCAGGTTCCGGCCGTCGATCGGCGAATGCCGGGTCCCGGCCGCCGCAGCCGGCAGGTTCGCCATGGTCATCGCGATGACCCGGCCATTCATGGTGTCCGGGTCTAGCGATCTCAGCAGCCGGGCCACCGCGATCTGCGTGTCGATCTCGTCGCCGAAGATACCGGACAGGAGAAGCAGCGTCGGCCCTGTACCGCCGCCGACGATCGCGAGCGGCACCGGCACGAAGCCATAGGCCGAGCGATCCGACGAGTAGGGGATCTTCACGAAGCCGGCATGCCGGCCGGTGGTCGGAAGGTCTTCGGTCAGCCCGAAAATGCGATCGGCGACAACGTTTGTCACGGCAGTCGAAACACCCTGGTTCGATGCTTGAAATCCACCACGCGTCCGTTTCATGCGACAGGCTCCAATTCGACAATTCCAGCTGATAATCCGTCGAAATGACGGAGTTGTCCGGCACATTTTACAGAGCGGCTTTTGCATCGCCCAGTTGCACGTTACGCTGAGCCATCGGGTTCGTGAGAAGCTCATGGCACGGGACAACGATGCGACCGACCGGCGCCTTCTGGCGCTGCTCCAGACCAATGCGAGGGCCACTGTCGCCACGCTCGCGCGCAAGCTCGGCATTGCCCGCACGACCGTGCAGGAGCGAATCTCGCGCATGGAGCGTAACGGCACGATCGCCGGCTATTCCGTCGTGCTGCGGCGCGACCCGTTCAATCAATATGTCGAAGCCGTCGTCCTGATCGCGACCGCCCATCGCAAGGCCAAGACGGTCATCGACCAGTTGCGGGAATTCCCGGAAATCGTTCTCTGCCAGGCGACGAGCGGGGATTTCGAGCTGATCTGCCGCATTCGCGTGGCTCATATGGAAGATGTCCAGCCGGTTCTCGACAGCATAGGCGATATCGCCGGCATCGAAAGGCTGCGTTCGATCATGGTCCTCTCGACGGCATTCGATCACAGCCATTCCGAGCCCTCGACGCTCGCGACCAAGCAGGCGACGGCGCTTGGACGCGGCGAGTTCGGCTGAACATCGCTGTCATGCCGCGGAGTGCGGCTCTGCGGAACCGCTGCATGCGCAGGACCGAATCTGGTGCCCGCCGGGCAGGGCCAAACACGACGTTGGAGAGGATTGTTCTATGACGGCAGACGCCTTATCCCACCCCGATGTGGCCACGGAGCCCTGCCTTCTGACGGCGAGCGTTGCCGCGGCAAGCATACGGTCCCGCCGTCTCGGCTGCGAAGAACTGCTGCGCTCCTGCCTCACGCGCATCGAGAAGCGGGATGGCGACATTCGCGCCAGGCTCCATATCGAGCCGGAACGGGCGTTGCGCGCCGCGCGAGAGATCGACAAGACGCCTGCCCGCCACGCTCTCCATGGCTTGCCCTGGGGCGTGAAGGACGTCTTCGACACCATCGACCTGCCGACGACGCAGAATTCAGCCATCTATCACGGGACCCAAGCCGGCCGAGACGCCCCTTGCGTGGCAACGGTCCGGCACTGCGGCGGCCTCATTCTCGGCAAAACCGACACGGTCGAATTCGCGGCCAATGGGCGAAAGGCGCTGACGCGCAATCCGCATGACCTGTCGCGGACGCCGGGCGGCTCGTCCTCCGGATCGGCCGCGGCCGTCGCGGATTTCCACGTACCGCTTGCCTTCGGATCGCAGACGATCGGCTCGCACCTGCGGCCGGCATCCTTCACCGGAATCTACGCTTTCAAGCCGAGCTGGGGCGCCGTCAGCCGCGAGGGCCTCAAGATGAATGCCGGTTCGATGGACACGATCGGTTGGTATGGCCGTTCGGCCGCGGATCTGCGCCTCGTCGCGAGCGCCTTCGGCTTCCTGGCCGAAGATCCGCCATCGGCGCGCGACATTCGCGGATTGCGGATCGGGCTGTGCCGGACACCATCATGGAGCAAGATCGAGCCGGCTGGAGAAGCGACCCTCCTGACGACGGCGGCGCGGCTGGCCGGAGCCGGGGCGATCGTCGAGGACCTTCTCCTGCCGGCTGCGTTCGAAGACTTATTCCAGGCCTATCTCGACATCTACTACAGCGAAGGCGGCAGGGCCTTCCAGCCCGAATGGCTCGCCGCTCCGGAGCGTCTGGCGCTCCCGTTGCGCGAACAGGCGGAAAATCGACGGGGCCTGACCAAGGCGCGCCTGCGCGAAGCCTATGGGGTGGCCGATCGCTGCCGCCTTCTATTCGACGATCTGTTCGGGCCGGACCTCGACGTCGTTTTGACGCCGAGCGCGCCGGGCGAGGCGCCGGTCGGGCTGGAGAACACCGGCAGTTCGGTATTCAACGGCTACTGGTCGATCCTGCACGCGCCTTGCGTCGGCATCCCTGCTGGCCGAGGTCCCGGCGGGATGCCCGTCGGTGTCAGCCTGATCGGGCTGCGTCTCGACGATATGGCGCTTTTGGCGCTGGCCGAGCTGCTGTCACCGGCGATCGACGAACAAGAGGGCAGGGGAACGCTAGCTGCAACATGGCCGTCAATCTGACGGCTATCGTCGGCGAATTGTCGCTTATGCCGCCGAGAGCCATCATTCGGCCCATGGATTTCGATGCCGTGCCGCGAGAACCTGCGGCATCAAACAAAAAACAGGGGATCGTAAAATGCCGGACCTGCAGCCGCTTTCCCGCCGCTCCGTGATCGGTGGCCTCGCCGCCGGCGCCATCGCCAGCCCCGCCTATATCCGCCCCGGCTGGGCGCAGGGCAAACGTCTCGTCATCGTGAACTCCGGCGGTGCCATGGGCGATGCCAAGCGCAAGGCGCTCTACGATCCCTTCACCAAGGCGACCGGCATCGAGATCGTGACCGCCTCGGGCCCCGATCTCGCGAAGATGAAGGCGCAGGTCGAACGCAAGGATGTCGAATGGGACATCACCGATCTCAATGACGCCTGGGTTCCCGCAGCAGCAAGACTCGGCCTGCTTGAAAAAGTCGATGAGAGCATCGTCAACCGCGCCGACGCCATTCCGCAGTCGAAGCACGAGTATGCCGTGGGCGGCACCGTCTATGCTGCCGGCATCGCCTTCCCGACCAATCGGCTGGGTGGCAAGGCCCCGAAGACCTGGCCCGAATTCTGGGATGCGAAGGGATTTCCCGGCCGCCGCGGCTTGCGCAACCGGGTGACGGATACGCTCGAGATCGCCTTGATGGGTGACGGTGTGCCGGCGTCCCAGGTCTATCCCTGCGATATCGATCGGGCCTTCAAGGCGCTCGAGCGGATCAAGCCGCACGTTTCGCACTGGATCGCCCAGACCGCGCAGACGGTTTCGCTCATCCAGGGCAACGAAACCGATTTCACCTACACCTACACGACGCGCGTCAAAGATCTCCAGGCGGCGAATGTGCCGATCGACTACTCCTTCAAGCAGAACATCCTCGGCATCGGCTGGATCGGCGCATTGAAGGGCACCAAGAATCGCGACGCGGCGATGCGCTTCCTCGCCTTCACGATGGACAAGGACCGGCAGGTCGAGCTGTCCAATCTGTCGGGCGACGCACCGACCTATGCCGACGCTTTGGCGAAGGTCGATCCGGCGACGCGGAAATGGCTGCCGAACATTGCAGACCCCGATAATCTGTTCGTCAACGCGACCTGGTGGGACAGCCGGATCGAGGAGCTCAATACCCGCTTCAAGGAATGGCTGCTGACCTGACCCATCGGGGGGTCGAAGTCCTTGAGACGACCGCCCGGCGCGTAGCGAACTCCCTTGCGGAACGCTTACGTTGCCGGCGCGGCAGGTGATCGGTCGGGGTTCTTACATGCAGCTTCGCGCAACCAAGGCGCATTTCCGAGACGCGGCTTATGCGATGCCGGCGGCGCTGTTCATGGCCCTGCTCTTCGCCTTTCCGCTGTTCAGCGTCCTGCGGCAGAGCCTGCAGCAGGAGAACGGCGATGGGCTGACATTCCAGGCCTATGCCAAGATCTTCTCGACGCCGCTGTTCCTGCGCGTTGCCTATACGACGCTCGAGGTCAGTGTCAGCGCGACCGTCTTCTCGCTGCTGCTGGCCTACCCGATCGCCTATTTCCTGGCGAAACAGTCGCCGCGGCGACGCGCGCTCTACATGATCCTTGTGCTCGTGCCGTTTTGGACGAGTTCGCTGGTCAAGAGCTTCTCCTTCATGGTGCTGCTCGGACAGGCCGGGATCATCAACCAGATGCTCGGTGCCTTCGGCATCGCCCCGGTGAAGATGCTGTTCAATCGCTTCGGCGTGATGGTCGGCATGAGCCATTTCCTCATCCCGTTCTTCGTCTTTCCGATCCTGACGAGCCTGCGCAGCCAGCCACCGGAATTGGCGAAGGCAGCCGCCATCATGGGAGCGGGAAAGCTCAGGATCTTCCTTCGGGTCACGCTCCCACTCAGTCTGCCGGGCGTGATGGCCGGTGCGCTGCTCGTCTTCATCCTGAGCCTTGGTTTCTACATCATCCCGGCTCTGCTCGGCGGGCGGCAGGACATGATGTTCGCCAATCTCGTCGATTTCTACACTCGCGAGGCGCTCAACTGGCCGATGGCCTCGGCGGTCGCGGTGCTGCTGGTCACCGCCGCGGCGGTCGCCGCCATGTTGCTGTCGAAGGTCAGGGGCGGCTCGTCGATCCTCTCCGAGGAGGGGCACTGATGGAAACGCGCATCAGCGGCTGGCGCATCGCCTTGGGCGCCGTGGTCACGGTCATACTGGTTTTCATGCTCCTGCCGAGCCTCATCACCGCCGTGATTTCCTTCGGCTCTTCCAATCAGATCGTCTTCCCGCCGAAGGGTTTTTCACTGGCCTTGTTCAGGCGCTTCTTTGCAGAGGAGGGCTGGGTCGCGTCGACCTGGCTGAGCTTCCGTGTCGCGATCTGGTCGACGCTGCTGGCGCTGCTCCTCGGCATCCCCGCCGCCTATGCCCTGACGCGCGGCAGCTTCCCGGGCCGGAAAATCCTCGCGCTTTTCCTGCTCAGTCCGGTGATGGTGCCGCATGTCGCGGTCGCGCTGGCGCTCTACATATATTTCACCGAGATCAGGCTGACCAATGGCGAGCTACGCCTTATCTTCGCTCACGCGATCGCGACTTTGCCTTTCGTCGTCGTCACGGCGAGCGCCGGCCTGCGCCATATCGACCCGGCGCTGGAACGCGCGGCGACCGTCATGGGCGCCTCGCGCCTGATCGTGCTGCGGCGGGTGACGCTGCCTCTGCTCACACCCTCGATCATCGCGAGTGGCCTCTTCGCTTTCCTGATCTCCTTCGACGAGGTGGTGATCTCCTGGTTCGTCGCCAGGGCCGGCGACACCACGCTGCCGATCAAGATGTTCTCCTCGATCCAGTTCGAGGTCTCGCCGGTCCTGGCGGCGATCTCGACGATGCTGACGGCGCTTTCGATCGTCGTCTGCGTGATCGTCGCCACCGTTCAGAAGGAAGCACGCAGTGGTTGACAGCAGCGGAGCCAAAGCCGCGATGATCGAGATCAGCGGCCTGCGCAAAGATTACGGCTCCGTCGTCGCCCTGCACGACACCGAGCTATCCGTTCCGACAGGCGAGTTCCTGACCCTCCTCGGGCCTTCGGGCTCGGGAAAGACCACATTGCTCAACCTCATCGCGGGCATGGCGGCGCCGACGCGAGGCCGCATAGTCATCAACGGCCGCGACGTCACCGAAGTGCCGTCCGAGAAGCGCGGCCTAGGCATGGTCTTCCAGAACTACGCGCTCATGCCGCATATGACGGTCTCCGAGAACATCGCGTTTCCGCTCGAGATCAGGAGGGTCCCGCGCGCGGAGATTCGCCGGCGGGTCGCCGAGGTGCTGGAACTCGTGCGGCTTCCGCATGTCGGGGACCGCAAGCCGAAAGAGCTCTCGGGGGGGCAACAGCAGCGCATCTCGATCGCGCGCTGCATCGTCTACAAGCCCGATCTCATCCTGATGGACGAGCCGCTGGGCGCCCTAGACAAGAAGCTGCGCGAGCAGATGCAGCTCGAAATCCGGCGCATCCACAAGGAGCTCGGCATCACCATGCTCTACGTGACGCATGATCAGGAAGAGGCGCTCAACATGTCCGACCGGATCATGTTGATGAATGCCGGCCGGGTCGAGCAGATCGGCACGCCCGACGAACTTTATTTCGAGCCTTGCACGCAGTTCGCCGCAGATTTCATCGGCGCCTCCACGCTTCTCGACGCAACCGTTGCCGAAACAGGGGAGCCGGCTCTCCTGCGATTGTCTGCGAGCGAAAGCTGCCGCGTCCGCCTTCACAGTCCTGCATCGGTCGGAGCTGCGGGCAAGCTGCTGCTGCGACCGGAAGCCTTGCGTCTCGTCCAGAACGGACAAGTTGCGGCAGGGCACAACGTCCTGAGCGGCCATCTCGACAATACGCTCGTGACCGGCGCGACCTCGAAGCATTTCGTCACCCTGGATAGCGGCGCGACGGTCTCCATCCAGGAGCTCACCGACCCCTCGACCACCCGGCTGGAACCCGGCCTGCGCGTGCAGGTCTCGTGGCCCGCAGAGACGGGGCGCTTCCTCGAACGCTGATGACCTGGCCCAAACCGGCGTTCTTCGGGATGCCGAGCATATCCTCAAGCTTGGAAAGGCCTGTCAACATGCCAGCCTCCCCGTCCAATGCACTCGGCCGCCGCGCGGTTCTGAAGGGGGCTGTCGCGGCTCTTGCGGCACCGGCCGTCATCATCCCCGGGCGGGCGTTTGGCGCCACCAGGCTTGTCGTCGGCAATTCCGGCGGCGCGATGGGCGACGCCAAACAACGTGCGATCTACGCCCCGTTGAATTGTTACATGGCCCAAGCGGGATCAGTTGAAATCGAGCGTCTTGTCAGGAATTTCTCAAATTTCCGATTTTGGGGCTGACTTCCATACCCAAAAAAGCCAGCCCCGAACCTCCTAAAACCGCGCCGTCCAATTTCGGTGTTGCGGCATCATTGCAAGGGCTTGAGCGAGTGCTCCACCATGTACTCGGCGATCTGTTTGCCCATGTCCACGCCGACCTCAAGCGAGGTGCGAAAATGGATTCCGCCCCAAACTCGCACATCACACTGCTCGTCCGCCAATTGCTTAATGCTGGCAAACTGAAGCTTCTTGGTCGGATCGATTAAGTCTGTCGCCGTCACCGGTACGCTTTGCGCGGACGGAACAACCAATTCCAACACGCGTACCGACACTCCGGCGACAATCGCCGCCTGTGACGGGTATTCCGGGTGCATCGGCGTTGCATTCGACGACGTCCAGCCGGCATCGCGTTCGGTGGCATCGTTGCCATCCATATCGCCGTTGCGTATCGCCGTAACTGGCCGCCAGAAGTTATAGGTGAACTTGGCATCCCAGTCGTTAATGAAGGTGTTCGCCATGGCCATGTTGAGCAATGCGAAGAGCCGTGCATTCTCCGCGAGTCCCAGTCCCTTGGCCGCCGAGATCTGGCGTGCCGCTTCCTGCCAGGCGGGGCTGATATTCGCTTGCGTCCAGAACTTCACGATGTCGGATTGCTCTGCTGTACGCGTGGTGTTTCGGATGCCACCTAAACTTTTCGTCTCGTTGTAATCGCGGGCATAAATCGCACTCGTCAATTGCGGCGGTGGACCCGGGCGGAACTGGTCAGCGCTCTTGAGCACCCAAGGTTTTGCTTGGGCATATTGTGCCAATAATGGCGGCGTCGTGGGTATCCACATTCCCGGTGTGGCAACGGGTCGATAGGTGTCGGGGGCACTGGTACCGTCCGCCGCGCGATCGGCGTGGACGAGCGTAGCCACCTTTTCGCCGAGCGCTATGCCCGATGTCTTCCCTGCACCATCAGGGATCGCCTTGGTTGAGGTGGTGAAAGCCTCCTCAATTATGACCTTCTGAGCGGGATGGGGTCGGAGCAGGATCTGCCGGGCGGCCGACGCGGCTGCGGCTTCGGCCGAAGCATCGCGCGTCAAATCCGCTGTGGCAACATATCGGCCATATCGACCCTGCACCGAGTTGACGGCATCGGACATCGCAACATGGACCATCGCCATGCTGCGGGTCCACGGATTGCCGGCAACGTTCGCGTCCTTGAGAACCCCGATCGCTGTCTGATTCCAGTCTGTGACGGTGTCGGCGTTTGCCGTGCATGTTGCGAAAGACATCAGAAGGCCGATTGCTACGGCTGCATGTTTCATGTCGCTCCCCGTCTGCTGTAAATCCCTGCTCAGTTGGCTGGTGAAACGCAGCTTATCCAGTTTTCGAGCGAGCGGGAGGAAAAGAAGGAGCAGCTTACTGTGAGGAAGGCGGACATGGTTCCTGGTCGCAAAATGTCCGCTTCCGGCGTGACCGGTATGCGCAGGTGATCGACGTCAGAGTCCGTGATCTGGTTCATTTGGGACGTAGCAGGGGGATACTTCGACCCCAACGCGGCTTCTTCCGATTCGGCACGTCAGACGGAACCGCTTAGCGTTCGCTCGGCATCAATTCAGGCGGGCGTGGCAGCTATTGAAGCCGCTCACCCCTAAATGCACGGTGGAGAGCGACAACTGCGTCGGCGATTGGGATCGCCTGGGCCGCTGGTAGCTTGGGATCCCGCCTGATCGTGGTGGGCCGTTCTCCAACCTAGCCTCATCTCCGCCATTTCGCCTCGACAGGACGGTGTGTAGACTCACCGTTTGGGGGCGTGGCCATGACCGAGAGTGCACGACACGACGCTTGGAGCGCCGGAGACAGCTACAACCGCTACATGGGCCGGTGGAGCCGACAGATCGCACCACAGTTTCTTGATTGGCTCGATGCACCGGTCGGTGTGGACTGGCTCGATGTAGGGTCCGGAACCGGCGCGCTTTCGGCCGCCATTGTCGCTCGGTGTTCGCCAAAAAGTGTGCTTGCCATCGATCCCTCAGAGGGTTTTCTCCAGACAGCGCAGGGCGCGCTCTCGGATGAGCGCGTGCAATTTCGACTAGGCGATGCCCAGGCCCTTCCGGCTGAGGCCGGAAGCGTTGACGTAATTGTCTCCGCTCTGGTCCTGAATTTTGTGCCGGATCGTAAAATGGCGCTTGGCGAGATGCGGCGCGTTGGGCGTCCGGGTGCGCTGATCGGGTTCTATGTTTGGGATTATCCCGGCGGTGGCATCGAGTTCATCCGAGCATTTTGGCGGGCTGCGATCCAACTCGATTCAAAGGTCCTCGATCTGATGGAAAGCCGACGCTTCCCGTTTTGCACCCCAGATGAGCTGACAGCGCTGGTCAAGGATGCGGGCCTGGATGTCCTCGATCATGCGCTGATCGAAGCGCCCACGATATTCCAGGACTTCGACGACTATTGGCAGCCGTTCACGCTCGGAGCAGGCCCAGCCCCGGGCTACTGCATGAGTCTGAAGCCCGACCATCGCGAACGTTTGCGGCAGAAGCTCGCCGAGACATTACCCCGCCAGGAGGACGGTTCGATCCATCTGAAGGCGAGAGCGTGGGCGGTCAAGGCGCAGGTCGTGTGAAAGTTCATCGCACTCTGATGTCCTGACTTCTCGGACGACGCCGCGGATTGGCGAATCTGGAAGGTTCATTATGGACGATGCGCATGAGCATGCCCGGATCATTCGGATCGCGCGGGCCATGTATCGAGCGAAGCGATTGGATCCCGACCGCCCGCTCGACGGGGCGATACCCGCTGTCACTGGCGCTAGGCCATTCATTGATAGCCTGCCGAGCAGCGATGTTCCGACGTGGCTATTGTTCGTGAGCGAAGCAAAGAAATTTGTCGACGCGAACCAGGACGACACATCACAGTTGTGAGCATGTGGCGTTGTATGAAACGCGGGCTGGAAAATGCAAATGCACCACGCTCGCGGTTACCCCGCGGTTACAGTCTCCCCCCTCCACTGCAGTTCACGGAAGTCGCGTGGGTTCATGGCACTCAAACTCTTACGGACTGTACAATTCGTACTCCGACGTTCCAGAGCGACACTCCGGAACGCGAACGAACTACTGCGATAAGTTGCTAAATCGCTTGCCAAGGTTGGGGTCGAGGGTTCGAATCCCTTCGCCCGCTCCAGACAATCTCAAGGCTTGAGAAGCATGCAAGCGTCGGATCTTCCGGCGCTTTTTGCTTTTTGGCTTGGATAATCCGCCGCCATTTCTGACAGTGTCGGAAAGCCCGTGGTTACCTGCGGGTTGCAAGTTCTCTCCGGCGCGATTCACACAGCTCACTGTTTGAAGCATTTCTCTCGGTGCCAGGGACGGATGTGAGCGGCAGCGACTTCAGCCCCGCCGCCGCCACTGATCAGCTTTAGATCGCGCAGCGTTCGTCGTAAGCGCGCAGGACGACACGGCGAAGAACGCGATCGAGGACAATCCGGGAAGTCAGGGTGACAGGAAGCGGCGAGGGGCGCAATCGGTGCTCCTGGGAGGCGCTGCCTTACGCCGGCTCCTCCTCGCCGCTTCCAGTCTCGATCAAGCTGGCGGAATGCCTGCGCCAACCGCGAGCGAGCTGGTGCAGGCGGATTTGCGCTCAGATGCCCCTGATCAGACCGCCGTCGATCCGGATCTTGGCGCCCGTCACATAGCTCGCCCGCTCACTGGCGAGGAAGGCGACGACATCGGCGAATTCCTGCGGCTTGCCGTAGCGGCCGGCCGGGATCGCCGCCATCGAGGCTTTCGCCACCGCGTCGCGCGTGCCGCCGCTGCGGGCCGCCGCGGCGTCGTCGAGCTGGTCGACGCGGTCGGTATGAATGCGGCCGGGCAGGACGCCATTGACCGTCACGCCGCTGCCAGCGACCTCCGAGGCCAGCGTCTTCGACCAGCCGATGACGGCGGCGCGGATGCCGTTGGAGAGGGCGAGACGCGGAATCGGCTGCTCGACGCCGGAGGAGGCGATGGTGACGATGCGGCCGAAGCCACGCTGCGTCATGCAGGGCAGAAGCTGCTGCGCGAGATGGAAGAGATTGGCGGCCATGCCCTCGAAATGAACGAGCCAGTCGGCCCGCTTGGCGTCGCGGGCCTCGCCGGGCGGCGGGCCGCCGGAGTTGCCGATCAGGATGTCGACGCCGCCTTCCGCGACGAGACGCTCCGCGAGCGCATCGACCGAGGCGAGATCGGCAAGGTCGAGCTTCGCGGCGCTGACGCGGGTGCGCTGCTCCGCGGGCAGGGCGGCGATCCAGCTTTCCGTGACATCGGTGCTGCGGGCGGCGGCGATGACGGTCGCGCCCTCAGTGGCGAGCGCCTGCGCGATCGCGGCGCCGAGCCCGCGGCTCGCGCCCAATACGAGGGCGCGCTTTCCAACAAGTCCCAGATCCATCAGCCGATCTCCTTCAGGCGCTGTTCCTGCCGCGCGATGAGCCGTTCGATATCGGCGATATCCGCCTTGGACAATGCTCCGCCCGGCTTGCGCAAAGCGCCGGAGGCGATGGCGCCGCGCTTCGCCAGGATATGCTTGCGGATGGCGAGGCCGAGGCCGGGCTGCTGCTCGTAGCGGGCGAGCGGCAGATAGGCGTCGAACAGGTCATGCGCGCGCTCGACATTGCCGGCGGCATGGGCCTTCCAGACGTCCACCATCATCTCGGGATAGGCGAAGCCGGTCATGGCGCCATCGGCACCGCGCGAGAGTTCTTCCGGCAGGAACATGCCGCCGTTGCCGACGAGGATCGAGATGCGGCGGCCGCCCTGGTCACTTGCCGCGCGCAGCGCCGAGATCTTGGCGAGTCCCGGCCAGTCCTCATGCTTGAGCATGACGCAGCTCGGATGGGCGGCGACGATCTTGAGGATCACGGCCGGGGTGATCTGCACCTGCGTGACCAATGGGAAATCCTGCAGCACGAACGGCGTCTTCGGGCCCAGCGTCTCGGCCACCATCGCGTAGTAGGAGGTGATCTGGTCGTCGGTGCGCAGGTTGGAGGGCGGCGCGACCATGACGCCGGCGGCGCCGTCGCCCATCACGCTCTCGCTGAGCTCGCGCATAGCGGCGAAGCCGGCTGCGGAGACGCCGGCAACGACCGGAACGCGGCCCTGTACGCGCTTGAGCACGCGGCGTACGAAGATGCGGGATTCATCCGCCGTCAGCTTGGGCGCCTCGCCCATCATGCCGAGCACGGTGAGGCCGGTCGCGCCCTTCTCCAGATAGAAATCGACCATCCGGTCGGTGCTTTCGAGATCGAGCGCGCCGGTCTCGGTGAAGGGTGTCACCGCGATGACGTAGACACCCTCAGCGGTTTCATCGAGCAGAGCCATGATCGTCCTCAGTTGGTGGGGGAAGCGGGCAGGAGCTTGCCCGGGTTCAGCAGGCCTGCCGGATCGAGCAGGTGCTTGAGCTGGTGCATCAGTTCGAGTTCGAGCGGCGCCTTGCGCAGTTTCATCTCGCCGACGCGCAACTGGCCGATGCCGTGCTCGGCGCTGATCGAGCCGCGCCGGCGGACGATTTCGTCATGGACGATGCGGGTGAGGTCCGGCGCGATCGCCGCGAAATCGGCCGGGGTCTGTCCCTCAGCCGGCAGCAGGTTGTAATGCAGGTTGCCGTCGCCGAGATGGCCGAAGACGATCGGCCTGATGCCGGGCGCTGCGGCCCGTACGGCCGCGTCAGTCGACGTGACGAAATCGGCCATGGCCGAGACCGGGATCGAGACGTCGTGCTTGGCCGCCTTGCCCTCCCGCACCAGCGCCTCGGAGACACCTTCGCGGATGTGCCAGAAGGCCTTGGCCTGGGTCACGTCCTGCGCGACGGCCGCGTCGAGCACGAGGCCGGCCTCGACGCTATCGATCAGCGCGGCTTCGAGGCGCTCGCGCAGGCCTGGCTCGTCGTCCTGGTCCGACAGCTCGATCAGAACCGCGGCGGGCGGCATCGCGGCAAGCGGCAGGCGGGCGTCGCCGATATGGTGCAGGATCAGCGCCAGGCACTCGCCCGTCATGAACTCGAAGGCGGTCAGCCGGTCGCCGCAACGGTCGCGGACCGCCGGCAAAAGATTGAGCGCGGCCGCCGCATCCTGAACGGCGACGAAGGCGGTGGCGCGGGCATGGGGCCGGGCGAAGAGCTTGAGCACTGCGCCGGTGATGATGCCGAGCGTGCCTTCCGAGCCAATGAAGAGGTCGCGCAAGGCGTAGCCGGTATTGTCCTTGCGCAGCGCCGTCAGCCCGTCCCAGATGCGCCCATCGGCGAGCACGACCTCGAGGCCGAGGGTGAGTTCGCGCATGGTGCCGTAGCGCAGCACGGCGACGCCACCGGCATTGGCCGCGAGATTGCCGCCGATGGTGCAGCTGCCTTCGGCGCCGAGGCTGAGCGGGAAGAAGCGTCCGGCCTGCTGCGCGGCTTGTTGCACCTTCGCGAGCACGACGCCGGCATCCACGACGATGGTGTTGCTGATGGCGTCGATATTGCGAATGCTATTCAGTCTCATAAGCGACAAGACGATGGCATCGCCGGTCGTATCCGGTGTTGCACCGCCAGACATGCTGGTGTTGCCGCCCTGCGGGACGACAGGAATTTTGTGACGCGCGCAGATCCGCATCACGGCCGCGACCTCCGTGGTCGAACCCGGCCGGACGACGGCTCGCGCGGCACCGCGATACTTGCCGAGCCAGTCGGTCAGGAAGGGCGCCTGGTCCTGCTCGGAGACGAGGACATTTGCCTCGCCGAGAGCCCCGGCGAGTTCGGCAATCAGATCATCCATGATTCAGCCTTTGCGCAGGGGGCGCCCGCCCCAGCCCAGCCGGACGCGCCCGATCGCCATCGTCACGGCAGCCTGCGTCGGTTCCACGATCGGGATGCCGAGTTCCCGTTCCAGCGGCTCGCGGAAGCGCGCCATGCCGGCGCAGCCCATGACCAGCACATCGGCATGGTGCGTGTCGCGCAGCGTGCGGCCGACGCCGATCATGCGGCCCAGTGTCAGTTCATCGTCGGCCATCTCGGCGATGGTGAGATTCACCGGCAGGTCGCCGGCGAAGCGATCCATCATTCCCATCGCGCCGAGATAGCGCAGATGGCGCGGGATCGAGTTCTGCAGCATGGCTACGATGCCGAAGCGCTGGCCCAGCGTCAGCGCCGTCAGCACGCCGGATTCGGCGATGCCCAGCACGGGCTTCTCGCTCTGCTCGCGCAGGGAGTGCATGCCGGGGTCCGAGAAGCAGGCGATAACGAAGGCTGCGGCCTCGTTCTCGAGGCCGGCCGCGCGCTTCAGCAGGGCCGGGATCAGCCCGTCGACATCGCGTTGCGACTGAATGCCGGGCGGGCCATCGGCCAGCGTCAGGCATTCGATCGCGGGGCCGCCGGCCATGCGCAGCGGCGCGACGCCGACATCGATCTCCTTGGTCACGCGCTCGGTCGAGTTGGGATTGATGACGTAGATCGTACCGCTCACGATGCCTCTCCTTCAGCCGCATCAGCAGCCCTCTCGCGCCCGCGCCAGCCATCGAGCGTCTGGCGCGGCGCCTGGAAGCGGTCGCGCAATGTGACGTACCAGTCGGCGCCGTGCAGGCGGCCGACGAGATCGAGCTTGTCGATATCAACGTGCAGGCGCTCGTCGACGATGCCGTCGCGGATATGGATGTGCTGGATTTCGCCGACGACGAGATTGCGATGCCGGGTGCCGAGCGAGAGCGAGACCGTCTCGCGGCATTCGAGCTGGACGGGGGAAGCGGCGAGCCTCGGCCCCGCGATCGAAACACTCGCAGCCGTCTCAAGTCCGGCCGCCTCGATCTCGTCGATGTCGCCGGGGAAATCGATCGCGCAGACCTGCATCGCCTCGACCAGCGCCCGGTCGACGAGATTGACGACGAAGCCGCCGGTCTCGCGGATGTTGCGCATCGTGTCCTTCAGCGGCGAAGGCGCCTTGTCGCGTCCTTCGATGCCGAGCACGACCAGCGGCGGCGCGTGGCTGAAGACGTTGAAGAAGCTGAAGGGGGCCGCGTTGGCGCGCCCTTGCGCGTCGACCGTGGTGACGAGCGCGATCGGGCGCGGCAGCACGGTGTTGACGAGGAGCTTGTAGAGGTCGCGTTCCGGAAGGTCGCCCGCTGCCCAATCCATCGGCTCAGCCCAGGCTCACATCGAGCAGGCGCACCGTCTCGGCCAGCACGCGGGCGCCGTCGCCGGCCTGCTCGGGCGTGATCGATTCCTCCGGCGCATGGCTGCGCCCGTCGAGGCAGGGCACGAAGATCATGCCGATCGGGCCGGTCTGCGCGACGAAGACGCCGTCATGGCCGGCGCCGCTCGGCAGGTCGCGCGTGGCGAGACCGAGCGAGGTGGCGGCATTCGCGATGGCCGACCGGATTTCCGGCGCGCAGGCCGTCGGCGCGACATGGCTGATCGGCTCGACGGCGATGGAGAGCCTGAGGTCTTCGAGCGCGGGGCGCAGATCGCGCACCAGAGCTTCGCCGAAGGCTTTGACCGCGGCCTCGTTGCCGGAGCGCACCTCGAGCGTCAGCACGGCCTCGCCCGGCACGGCATTGGCCGCGTTGGGGCTGACCTCGATGCGCCCGAAGGTGGCGACCAGGGGCTGGTTGTCACGGGCGGTCGCGAGTGCCCGCTTGTAGGCGGCCTCGACCAGCTTCGCGGCGCCGACCAGCGCATCGGCGCGCAGCGGCATCGGTGTTGCGCCGGCATGGTCGGCGCGACCGGTCACGGTGATGCGCTCGCGGCGGATGCCGACGATGTCGGTGACGATGCCGATCGGGATGCGCTCGTTCTCGAGCACGCGACCCTGCTCGATATGGACCTCGACATAAGCAGCGACGCTTCCGGCGGGGCGCTTGACCGCAGCCAGCTCCTCGGGCCGGCCGCCGACGAAGGCGATGCCTTCGCGCAGCGTCATGCCGTCGGGGCGGGTCAGCGCAAGGTGATGCTCGCCCAGGGCTCCGGCGAGAGCGCGGCTGCCGATGCAGGAGAGACCGAACTCGCTCGGCTCTTCGGCGAGGAAGTCGACGACCTCAAGCGTATGGCGCAAACGGTCGCCGCGCTCGCTGAAGCTCTGCGCGACTTCCAGTGCGGCGAGCACGCCGAGGATGCCGTCATAGCGGCCGCCGGAAGGCACGGTGTCGGAATGCGAGCCGATCAGGATCGGCTTCAGCGAAGGATCGGCCCCGGCGAGACGGCCGATCAGGTTGCCGCCCGCGTCGAGCTCCGTCTCCAACCCGGCCTCGCGGAATTCCGCTGCGAGCCATTCGCGGCCTTCGAGGCAGCGCGGCGTGAAGGAACGGCGCGTCCACGGGCGCTCCGGGTCTGTGATCCCGGAGAGAGCCTCGATGCGGCGCCAGAGCCGGTCCTGATCGATCGACATGATGCGCTTACGCCGCCGGACGCAGGAAGCGGCCGTCGCCCGCCTTGTTGCGGATCTCGGTGCCGTCCCAGGCGAGCTGGCCGCGGACGTAGGTGGCGGCGACGCGGACACGGAATTCGCGGCCTTCCATCGAGCTCCACTTCACCGCCGACAGGCTCTTGCTGGGGTCGTGGATGAAGCGGCCGGGCTCCAGCACGGTGATGTCGGCGTCGGCGCCCGCTTCGAGCCGGCCCTTGTCGGCGAGCAGGAAGGCCTTGGCCGGCCCCTCGCAGAGCTGCTTCACCACGATGGTCGGCGACAGTCCGTGCTCCTCGCAGCCGGTCCAGAGCGCCGGCAGCAGCGTCTCGATGCCCGGCCCGCCCGAAGTGTTCTTGAAGACCATCGGATCGCCCTTCTTCTCCAACCCCCAGGAGACGTGATCGGACGAGATGAAGTCGCAATGGCCGGCGGCGAGATGGCTCCAGAGCAGGTCGCTCTCGGCCTTCGGGCGGATCGGCGGGTAGTGCTTCACCTTCGCGCCGAAGCGCGGCACATGCTCCTCGGCGTTGAGCATGAAGTACTGCACGCAGCTCTCGACCGTCGCCTTGTAGCCGGCGCGCTTGTACATGTTGCAGATCTCGAAGCCGCGCGAGGTCGAGACGTGGACGGCGTGGGCGCGTGCGCCCGTCTCTGCGCCGATCTCGTAGATGCGGGCGGTGGCGAGGTTCTCGATCAGCGGGGTGTGGGCGCGCAGGAAGGCGTCCGGGCCGGTATCGCCGGCTTCGATCAGCCTGGCGATATTGCGCCGGGTCATCTCCTGGTCCTGGTTATGGACGCCGCAAAGCAGGCCGGTCGGCTCGATCAGCTTGAAGGCTTCGTAGAGCGTGTCGTCGCCGATGCGCGGAAAGCGCGTCGGATTGGCCTCGAAGGTCGAGAACTTGAAGGCGCAGGCGCCGGCCTCGACGAGGCCCGGAATGGCATGAAGCCCGTTCTCGATCGTGATCGTGGCATAGAGCGCGACATCGACATGGGCGTCGCGTTCGACCACCGCGACCTTCTCGTTGAAGAGCTCGGCGCTGGTGACGGGCTCCGGCTCGTCATAGGGCATGTCGACCATGACGGTGACGCCACCGGCCGCCGCGGCGCGCGAGCACATGCCGATGCCCTCGTGATTGGCCTGGCTGCCGGAATGGACCTGCCCGTCGATGACGCCCGGCATGATCCATTGGCCACGGAAATCCTGGGTCTCGCGGGCCGAGGGTGGCGTGCCGGACCCGACCTTGCCGACCTTGCCGCCGGTGACGGCGACATAGCCATCCTCGATGATCCGGTCGGACAACACGATGTTGCCGCGGAGGACGAGATCGAAATCGCTCATGGTCGGGGGGTATCCGGTTGATCCTGCGGGGGCGTTAGGGCGGGCGCGGACTAGTCTTCGCGGCCGAGCGCGTATTCGGTGAAGTTCATGCCGAGCGCCTTCTCGACGATCGGATAGACGCTCGGATCGGTCACGCTGGAGCTCAGCGGGATCTTGCTCTTGGGCACGCGCAGCACCGAAAGCTCCATGCCTTCGCGGACATGGCCGGCGCTGACCGGCTGGCCGTCGGTGTCGAAAGTGGTGATCACATCCGGGAAACAGGCGTGGCGGGCGCCGTCGAGATCGGTGACGGTCATGTACTCGTTCATGACGTGGATGACGCGCGCGGCCTTGCCGGTCCCGACCTGGATCGTGCCGATATCGAAGGCCTCGTTGGTGTAGCGGACATCCTTCTTGGCGACTGTGCCGCGCGCGATGATCGAGCCGCCGGTCTGGTCGCAGATCGCGTCGATCACGGCCGTGCCGCCCTTCGGCTTGGCGTCGAGGATGCGCTCGCCCAGTGCCAGCGCCATCGAGATGCCGCCGAGCGCCGCGTTCTTGCGGACATAGGCGGCCGAGACCGGGTTGCGGCAGGAGGCGATGAAGCCGCCCGACATGTCCGAGGCCGTCCGCAGGATCGGCGAAACCTTGGCCGTGGCGCCGCGCGTCACCAGCTCGATATACTGGTTCTTGGCGCGATTGCCGCCGACGGCGACCTGGATCGTCGCTTCCGGGCTGTTGGCGAGGCCGATCGACCCCATGTCGCCGGTGGGATGGGCGCGGATGTCGCCGACCGCGTCGACCACCTTGACGCCGAGGATGGCGCTGGGCAGCCAGGCGTTCAGCGTGCTCGACATGCCGTTCTGGCCGATGATCAGGCCGTAGATCGGCTTGCCCAGCGCCTCCTGCAGCAGCTGGACGGCCTTGACGTAGTCGATGCCCCACATCTCCCATTCGGTCGTGCCGGCGGGAGCGCCGATGGCGGCGGCCGTCGCGATGATCGCGTCGTCGGGGATCTCGTCCATGGTGACGAGTTCGGGCTTGCCGGTGTTGACCGCGGCGGTGCCGAGCATGCGGCCGTGATCGGCCCAGCCGCCACCACCCGCCGCGAAGACCGAACCGCCGGCAACCGCGGCCTCGACATCCCTCGTCGTCAGAAAGCGTCTCATCGGCCGGCCTCGTCCCCGTGACATTGCCGGTCGTTGCCGGCGCGGGCCGAGCTTAGAGCGCTATTGCGCGAAATGAATCATGCTTATTATGCGGCAGACCATAATCGGATGTTATCGCCATGCGCCTCAACCTCAGGCAGATCGAAGTCTTCCGGGCGATCATGATCACCGGCTCGATCAGTGGCGCGGCCCGGCTGCTTGCGGTCTCGCAGCCGGCGATCAGCCGCCTGCTGGCCTATACCGAGGACAGGTTGGCGCTGCGCCTGTTCGAGCGCGTGCGCGGCCGGGTGCAGCCGACCCCGGAGGCCCGCCGACTGTTCCAGGAGGTCGACCTGGTCCATCAGGGCGTGGTCCGGGTCAACGAGCTGGCCGAGGAACTGCGCGAGCGCGGCACGGGCTCGGTGCGCATCGTCGCGAGCCCGAGCGTCGGGCAGGCGCTGGTGCCCGACGCGATCGCCCGGCTGCGCGAGCGCTTCCCGGATCTGCGCGTCGAATTCGAGGTGCTGACGCTGCTCGAGATCCTCGCCAAGATCGTCAGCGGCCGGGCCGATCTTGGCGTCTCCATCCTGCCGATCGACGAGCCCACGCTCGACATGGAAATCCTGACCGAAGGGCGCCTGATGGTCATCATGCCGCGCGATCACGTGCTCGCGCGGCTGCGCGTCATCCGGCCGGCCGATCTCGCGCCCTATCCGCTGATCGGCTTCGGGCCGCAGACGCCCTATGGCGATGTCGTCGGGCGCGCGCTCGCGCTGAAATCGGCGCCGCTGCGGATCAGCACCGTCGTGCGCTTCACGCCGGTTGCCTGCGCCATGGTGCGGGCCGGGGCCGGCATCGCGGTCGTCGACGAGTTCGTGCTGCGCGGGCGCACCTGGCCGGAGCTGGTCTCACGCCCGCTCGCACCCAAGACGCGGGTGCGCGCGCATCTGCTGACACCGCGCTTCGAGCCGCTCTCGCGGACGGCGAACGCTTTCGTCGATATCCTGCGCGGATTGGTGCCGCCCCCGCCGAAGGACAAGGAGGCGGACACGATCGAAAGCGCTTAACATCATGTTATGGAAACCCGACAACAAATGATTGGCAGGGCATGATTTCGCCCTGTTAGCTTCGCTCCAGACGTGGCCGGATTGTTGCAAGAACAGGGGCGCAACGATCGCGGCATGGCCGTCGCACAACGGGAGCGGGAAGCATGAAGCTGAATTCGATCAGGATGGCGCGCGCCGCCATCAGGGGCGTGGCGCTGGCCGCGCTCATCGCCATGCCGGCCATGGCTGACGATGCCGACCATCCGCAGAACGAGAAGCTGAAGGTGGCCTGCGATCTCGGCTTCGCGCCGTTCTGCTTCAAGACGCCGACGGGCGAGACCACCGGCTTCACCTACGACATGTCGGTGGCGCTGGCCGAGAAGCTCGGCCGCCCGGGCGTCGAGGTGACGGATTCGAACTTCTCGGCGATCTTCGCCGGGCTGTTCTCCAAGCGCTACGAGATGATCCCGGCGCCGACCAACATCACGCCCGAGCGCGCCGCGCAGATGCTGTTCAGCGAGCCCTATATGCCGACGGGCCTCGGCTTCCTCGTCAAGAAGGGCGGCAAGATCGCCAATCTCGACGACCTGAAGGGCAAGGCCCTGTCCGTCAACAACGGCTCGATCTCGGACAAGTGGCTGACCGACAACGAGGCGAAGTACGGCTACACGATCCAGCGCTACAACAAGAACGCAGACGCCGTGCAGGCGGTCATGATCGGCCGTGCCTTCGCCAATGTCGCCGATGCGCCGGTCTCACGCTATGTCGCGACGCAGACGCCGATGGCGGAAGTGCCCTTCGTGCTCGACGGCGGCCGCAATTTCGGCATCGCCTTCCGCAAGGAGGATGCCGCTTTCCGCGCCCAGGTCGAGGTCGCGCTGGAATGCATCAAGACCGACGGGACGCTGGCCAAGATCCATGAGAAATGGTTCGGCGTGAAGCCGGAGACGGCCTCGTCGACCGCGACGGTCTATCCGGGCACGGGTGCGCCGGGCTTCGAAGGCTACGACACGACCGAGCACAAGGCCGCCTGCAAGTGACCTCGCAGCCCGCCATGACGGCCGCGCCGCCCGAGACGATCGTTTCGATCGAGGGGCTGCGCAAGAGCTTCGGCAATGTCGAGGTCTTGTGCGGTGTCGATCTCAAGGTCGGCAAGGGCGAGGCCGTCGTGATCGTCGGCTCCTCCGGTTCGGGCAAGAGCACCTGCCTGCGCTGCATCAACCGGCTGGAGGAACCGACGGCGGGCGCGATCCGTGTCGGCGGGCAGGAGATCACCGGTCCGAAGGTGGACCTCAACCTCCTGCGCCGCCGGATCGGCATGGTCTTCCAGGGCATCCACCTCTATCCGCACAAGACGGCGCTGGGGAACGTGATGCTGGCGCTGCGCAAGGTCGTGGGCTTGAGCAAGGAGGAGGCGGAGCGCAAGGCACGGCACCATCTCGAGGTCGTCGGCCTCGCCCACAAGGCCGATGCCTATCCGGCCGAGCTGTCCGGCGGCCAGCAGCAGCGCGTCGGCATCGCCCGCGCCATGGCGCTCGAGCCGCAGGTCATGCTCTTCGACGAACCGACCTCGGCGCTCGATCCCGAGCTCGTGGGCGAAGTGCTCAACGTCATGGTCCGCACCAAGGAGATGGGCATGACCATGATCGTGGTGACGCATGAGATGAAGTTCGCGCGCGATGTCGCCGACCGCGTCGTCTTCATGGACCATGGCGCGATCCTGGCCGAGGGCACGCCCCAGGACATCCTGATCAACCCGCAGCACCAGCGCATCCGCGATTTCGTGATGCGCTCGCACGGCTGACGGGCACCCATGGACCAGATCGTCCGCTACTTCTTCGATTTCGGGCTGTTGTCGGCCTATTGGCCCGACATCCTGCGCGGCTTCCTCATCACCGTCGAAATGTCGATCCTGACGGTGCTGATCGGCATCCCGCTCGGTCTCGCGCTGGCGGTGCTGCGGCTTTACGGCATCCGGCCGCTGAACTGGCTGATCATCTTCTATATCGATTTCTTCCGCTCGATCCCGCAGCTCGTGCTGATCGTGCTGGCCTATTTCGCGCTGCCCTATTTCGGGCTGGTGCTGGAGCCCTTCACGGCGACGGTGCTGGCGCTCGCGATCGTGCTCTCGGCCTTTGCCGAGGAGATCTTCTGGGCCGGCATCAACGCGGTCTCGAAGGGGCAGTGGGAAGCGGGGCGCTCGACGGGCCTCGGCTTCACCCAGACGCTCGCCTACATCATCCTGCCGCAGGTGGTGCGGATGTCGATCCCGCCGCTGACCAACCGCGCCATCGGCATCAGCAAGGGCACCACGCTGGGCTCGGTCGTGGCCGTGCCCGAACTGCTCAACGTGACCTCGAGCATCCAGTCCAACGTCGCCAATCCGACCGCGCTGACCGTTGGCGCGCTGCTCTTCCTGCTGCTGTTCCTGCCCTTCGTGCGCTTCACGCGCTGGCTGGAACATGTCTACGCGCATCCGAGGTCATGATGGACGAGCTCGTCACGACCTTCTTCAACTTCGACGTCCTCCGCCAAGTCTGGCCCCTGCTGCTGCAGGGCTTCTGGATGACGCTGGCACTGGCCGTGGTCGCCGTGCCGCTCTCGGTACTCTCAGGCATCGCCATCGCCATGGCGCAGGACGTGCCGAGCAAGCTGCTGCGCTTCCTGCTGATCGCCTATGTCGATGTGATGCGCGCCATCCCGCCGCTGGTGCTGCTGATCTTCATCTTCTTCGGCCTGCCTTTCCTCGGCCTGAAGCTCAACGAATTCACGGCGGCCGTGCTGGCGCTGACGCTGAACGGCTCCAGCTACTTCGCCGAGATCTTCCGCGCCGGCATCGAATCCGTGCCGAAGGGCCAGCGCGAGGCGGCGCGCTCGACCGGCCTGAGCTGGTACCAGAGCATGGTCCATGTCGTGGTGCCGCAGGGTACGCGCAACGTGCTGCCGGACCTGATCAGCAACACGGTCGAGCTGGTGAAGCAGACCTCGATCGCCTCGGCCGTCGCCCTGCAGGAACTGCTACGCTCGGCCCAGCTCGCCCAGGGCCTGCTCTACAATCCGACGCCACTGATCGCGGTGGCGATCGTCTACTTCCTGATGTTCTGGCCCTTCGTGCGGCTGGTCTCGCGCCTGCAGAACCGCACGGCCATGTCGGCTGCGTGAGGTGAAACCGACCCTGGCCGAGCTTGCTGCTTTGTACGGAACCACGCGGTCATCCCGGGCTTGACCCGGGATCCATGCCAGAACGCTCTCGATAAAGGTTCAGGCATGGATCCCGGCTCGCCGCTTCGCTCCGTCCGGGATGACGGGCGCTTCTCTTAGAACGCAGCAAGCGTCAGGGCGCGACGGGGAAGAGGCGCGTGATGCGGTTCGGGTTGGTCTCGGCGAGGAAGATGTCGCCGGACGGCCCGAGCCAGAGGCCATGGGCGCCGTTGAGGACCGGGCGGCAGCGGCCGAGCAGGGTGCCATCCGCCGAGAGCAGGCTCAGCGTCGGGATCGAATCGCAGACATGAATCCGGTCTTCCGCATCGGCGACGACATCCTGGGGACGCAGGAAGGCGTCCCATACCGCCAGCAATTCACCGTCCGCCGTGAAGCTCTGTACGCGGCTGTTCTCGCGATCGGCGACGATGACGCGCCCGTCGCTGAGCACGCAGATGCCGTGCGGCGTCAGGAAGGCGCCCGGTGCCGTGCCGACCGAGCCCCAGCTCGTGATCGGGGCGCCATCGGCGTCGAAGCGATGGATGCGGCCATTGCCATAGCGGTCCGCGACGTAGAAGCCCCCATCGGGCGCGAAGGCGATGTCGCTGGGATGGTTGAAGGGCTGGCCAGGACGGCGGCTCTCGCCGATCTGTCGCCGCACCTGGCCTTCGACATCGCAGAACAGGATGCGATGCGCATCGCGATCGACGATGGCGAGGCCGCCGCCGGGTATCGCCGCGATCTTGTGGGCATCGAGGCAGAGTGCCTCGCCCCAGCTCCGGCGAAAGCTGCCATCGGCCGCGAGCGTAACGACGCAAGGCCCCTCCTGATCGACGGCGCTGTCGCGGCGCAGCAGGACATGCACGAAGCCGGCCTCGTCGATTGCGAGATCGGTGATCCGGCCCGGCGTCGAGGGCAGGGCGCCCCAGGGTCGCTCGATGCCGAACAGTCTGTCGCCGAGCGCAACGCGCAATTCCGTTTTCATCCTGACCTCGTCGCCGTTTCGCGTGCTGTGAGCTGCCATCGCCTCGATGGCCCGGCCGCCCCGGGAGTAAGACCATGAGCGATTTCGATCTCGTCATCCGCGGTGGAACCGCGGTGACCGCTTCCTATATCGGGCCGTTCGATATCGGCATTGCCGATGGCGTCATCGCCGCGATCGGCGCGGGGTTGCCGCGCGGCCGGGACGAGGTGGACGCGCGGGATCTGCTCGTCCTGCCTGGCGGCGTCGATGCCCACGTCCATCTCGACCAGCCGTTCTCGTCGGGGGCGGAGATCGCCGATGGTTTCGACAGCGGCACGGCCTCGGCCGCAGCGGGCGGGACGACCACGGTCGTCTGCCATGCGCCGCAAATCCGCGGCGGCTCGCTGGCCGGTGCGGTCGTCGCCTATGCCGAGAAGGCGAAGCAGGCGCGGATCGACCATGCCTTTCATCTGCTGGTCAACGACCCGACGCCGGAGGTGCTGGAGCGCGAGCTGCCGGCGCTGGTCGAGGCGGGGCACCGCTCGGTCAAGATCTTCATGACCTATGACAGCAACCGCCTCGACGATGCGCAGATCCTGCAGACGCTCGCCGCCGCGCGCCGTGCCGGTGCGCTCGTCTGCGTGCATGCCGAGCATCACGAACTGATCGGCTGGCTGACGCAGGCGCTGCTGGCCGCCGGCCTGACGGCGCCACGCCATCTCGCCTGGGCGAAGCCCATGGTGGTCGAGCGCGAGGCGACGCATCGCATCCTGGCACTGGCCGAGGCGCTGGATACGCCGATCCAGATCTTCCATGTTTCGGGCGCGCAATCGGGCGAGGAGGTCAAGCGGGCCCAAATGCGCGGGCAGAAGGCCTGGGCCGAGACCTGCACGCAGTATCTCGTACTGGACGAGGCCGACATGGACAGGCCGGGCTTCGAGGGCGCGAAATTCATGATCTCGCCGGCGCTGCGCTCGGGCGCCGATCGCGAGGCGCTCTGGCAGTTCCTGCGCGACGGCGTCATCGACATCGTCTCGTCCGACCATTCGCCGCTGTGCTACGACGATCCGCGCGGCAAGAAGCAGCACGGCGAGAACGCGCCCTTCAACAAGATCCCGAACGGTGTGCCCGGTCTCGCGGCCCGGTTGCCCATTCTCTATTCGGAGGGCGTTGCAAAGGGCCGCATCGACCTGCGCCGCTTCGTCGACCTCGTCGCGACCAATCCGGCCCGGCGTTTCGGGCTGGCGCCGCGCAAGGGCGCCATCGCCGTCGGGGCGGACGCCGATATCGTGCTGTTCGATCCGAACCGCCGCGTCACGCTCACCAACGACATGCAGCATCACGGCAGCGATTACACGCCCTATGAAGGCATGGAGCTGCAGGGCTATCCGGCCGCCACCTACCAGCGTGGCCGCCTCGTCTTCGACGGCAAGCGCGTGCTGGCGCAGCCGGGGCAAGGGCAATTGCTGGCGCGCGGCCCCTATGCCGAGATCGTGCCGACGGGGCGGTTTCCGACGCCGTTCGACCCGTTCCGCTAACGCGGCCAAGGAGGGCGCTCAGGCGCCCTCCGGCTTTCCGAGCGGGGCGCCGACGCCGGTGCGCTCGGTGAGCAGGCCATAGTGCTCGACGCGGCGATGGCGGGCGAAATCGAAGATCGTCGCCTTGCCGAAACGGGTGTCGTCGAGGTCGCAGGCATGGACGAGCACGCCGTCCTCCTCATGAGTGAGCTCGCCGACGATCTTGCCGTCGGGCGCCGCGATCAGCGTGCCGCCGAAGAGATGGTGACCATCCTCGCTACCGGCCTTGGCGACGGCCACGACCCAGGTCGAGTTCTGATAGGCGCCGGCCTGCACCGACAGGCGGTGGTGGAAGAGGCGATCGGCCGCCGTCTCGTTCGGGGATTGCGAGTTGACTGACGGGGTGTTGTAGCCGAGCACGACCATCTCGACGCCCTGCAACCCCATGACCCGGTAGGTCTCCGGCCAGCGCCGGTCGTTGCAGATCGCCATGCCGAACAGACCGCCCTCGAACTCCCAGACGGGGAAGCCGAGATCGCCGGGCTCGAAATAGCGCTTCTCGAGATGCTGATGCGCCCGCTCCGGATCGAATTCGACATGGCCCGGCAGATGGATCTTCCGGTATTTGCCGACGATGCGCCCCGTCCGGTCGACCAGGATCGAGCTGTTGAAGTGGCGCCCCTCCGGGGTGAGCTCGGCATAACCGAAGCTCATGGCCAGCCCCAGCTGCTTCGCCTTGTCGAAGAGCGGCTGCGTCTCCGCACCCGGCATCGCACGCTCGAACCAGTGATCGGCCTCGGCGCGGTCCTCGCTGTACCAGCGCGGGAAGAAGGTCGTCAGCGCCAGCTCGGGATAGACGATGAAGGTCGCGCCCTGCGCCTTGGCCGCTTCCATCAGCGCGACCATCCGGTCGACGACTTGCCTGCGGCTTTCGGCCCGTTGAATCGGACCCAGTTGAGCGGCAGCGACGGTGACGAGACGTGGCACGAGGCGTTCCCCGATCAGATGATGGTTGCGGATCGCCCGATGGGTCTCAAGCCAGGCCCGCGAAGGCCGATGCGTCGCATTCGAGCGTGGCTTTTGCCAAGGCGGACCCTTGATTGTTGGACCATGCCCAGCCTTAAAGCGTCGCCTTCCATTCTTCATATGCTTTGTTTGGGAGCAGCTATAAGCCGGTGTTATGCTTTCTGGCGCCCGCGGAGCCGGAAGGCGGATCGGGCATGCGCCGTGAATGGCAAGTCCGGGTGCCGCGACGTTGCAACAGATGTATCAATCATAGTTACATTGGTTGTGTTCGCATGCCGCGGACAGCCGATCAGGATGCCGTGATGCCGGAGGATTCGCAGACCCAGGTCAGAGCAGCCTGGCTCTATTACAGGGAGGGCCTGACCCAGGCGGAGATCGCCGCTCGCCTGAAGATGACGCGGCTCAGGGTCAACCGCCTGCTGGTCGAGGCGCGCAGCAGCGGCCTCGTCAACATCACGATCAATTCGCGGCTGGAAAGCTGCGTGCGGCTGGAGCACGCCCTGGTCGAGACCTTCGGTCTCAAGGAGGCGATCGTCTTGCCCGCTCCCGATGATGTCGAGCAAGTCGCGGCGCAGATCGGCAAGGCTGCGGGCGAAGTCCTTTCGCGCATCGTCGAGGAGAAGCCTTCCGGCATCGTCGGCGTCGGCTGGGGCGGGACCCTGCGCGAGACGACCCGGCATGTCAGGGCCGGACAGTACCGAGATCTCACGGTCAGCTCGATGATGGGCGGGCTGACCTACGGCATCGAGCTCAACACCTTCGAGATCGCCGGCCGCTTCGCCCAGCTCTGGCAGGCGGAATGCCATTACCTCGCGGCGCCGATCTATGCGGGCACGCCGCAATCGCGCGACACCATCCTGGCGCAGGACGTGTTCGAAGCCGCTTTCGCGCGCATCCGGGCCACCGATGTCGCCATCCTCAGCGCCGGCGACCTGAGCGAGCGCTCGTTTCTCGTGCGCTACGGGCTTCCGCGCGACGTCAGCCCGGCCGAACTGGCGGAGCATGGCGCCGTCGGGGACATGCTCGGGCAATTCATCGACAGCCGCGGCGATCCGATCGACCATTCGATCAACCGCCGGGCCATCGCACTGCCGCTTGAGGGGCTGCGCCGCATTCCCACCGTGATCCTGGCCTCCGGCGGCAAGAACAAGGCCGCGGTGATCGCGGCGGCGCTGCGGGCGAGACTGGCCTCGGTCCTGATCACGGATGAAGACGCCGCCGCAGCAGCGCTGGCGCTGCATCGGGGCTGAAGCTGCAGGGTTCGCGCGAGACCCGGCCAGACCGTGGGCCGAGGGTTTCGGTCAGGCGCTTCGGATCGCCTCCAGAAGCTCCTCGTGGATCAAGCCGTTCGAGACGATCTTCTCCAGGTCTTCGTCGCGTGAATCGATGCCCGCAACCGTCGTCACCCTGCCGCCCGCTGCGCGAACCAGCGGCATGGCGGCGGCGTGCGAGACGATGTCGGCCTTGAGCCCGATGAAGGCATCGAGCTGGCCCGCCGCCACCAGCGACATCTCCAAGCCCCCGGAGACGATCACCCGCACGCCGCGGCACAGCCCTGCCAGCCGCCGGATCACGGCGCAGGTCCGTTCCGAATCCTCGGGCGAATAATGCGAGGTCAGGCAGATCGAGATGACGGCGTCGGCGAGGCTCGTCGTTCCGGAGACCGCGACCGGGCGTTCGTTGACGGTTGCCGGGCCGCCCTCGACATAGCGCGCTACGAGGCCGGCGAGCGGCGCATGCGTCAGGCCGAGCAGGGTGCGCCCCTGTTCCTGATAGGCCATGGTCACGGAAAACCAGGGCAGGCCGCTGGCGTAATTCACCGTGCCGTCGAGCGGGTCGACGATCCAGCGCGGCGCGTCGTGTGCACCGGAGAAGCCGGCTTCCTCCGACAGGATCGCGGCCTCCGGCGTCAATCGCGTCAGGCCGTCGATGACCAGTCGTTCGGCGGCGAGGTCCGCGGCGGTGACGACATCCCGGAATTCCTTGCGGCTGATGGCGAGCTGTTCGCCTTGCATCCGGACGAGCAACTCGCCCGCCTGCCGCGCGAGGGCGCCGGCTTCATCCAGCAATGAGAGAAGGCGGGTGTCAGGCATCTGCCGGAGCCGCCTGCTGCTTGCCGGGATAGGCGGGGTCGAGCAGGAAGGGCCGGCGCGGGCCGTAATCCCCGATCGGCTGGAGATGGCTGACGACGCCCGTCTCGGGCTTCCAGACATGGATAGCGATGGCGGGCGGCTCCATGACGAACATGTTCTCGGTGCCGGCGCGCAGGTCCAGCGCAACCTGATGGGCCGTTCCCGGCACGACATAGCCGATCGTGCCGGCGAAGCGCAGCTGGATCGGCCGGTGATAATGCCCGCAGAGCACGCGCTCGATCTCCGGGTGGCGGGCGATCAAGTCGACGAAGCCGGGCGAGACGCGGCAGGGCATGATGTCCATGCCGTCGACGCCGACGGCGAAGGGCGGATGGTGCATGAAGATCAGGGTCGGGCGCCCCTGGCCCTCGGCGAGGCGCTCGGCCAGCCAGGCTTCGCGCTCGGCGCAGATCTCGCCGCCATCCTCGCCGGCGATCACGGTGTCGAGCCCGATCAGCCGGACCGGAAAGTCCTCGACCGTGTAGTGCAGGAAGCCGCTCTTCGGCAGATAGGGAAGGTCCTGCCCGAGCTCCGCCGCGAAGCTTTCCCGCCGATCGTGATTGCCGGGCACGACATAGACCGGCATCGGCAACCGGGCGAGCTGCTCGGGAACGATGCCGTATTCCTCCGCCAGGCCGCAATCCGACAGGTCGCCCGTCACCAGCACGCAATCCGGCCGGGGTTCCATCGCCAGCACGGCGTCGATGGCCTCCCGGATCGCTGCATTGGTATCGACGATGCCATAGGCAGGTCGGCCATGCGGCCGGGCATGGAAGTCGCTGAGCTGGGCGATGATCATCGGAAGGCGTCCCGCATATGGAAGAGAGCGTGACCGCCCGGCCCGAAGCCGAGCGGTCGTATCATCAGCCGAAATCGCGGTTCACTTCATCAGGGCTTCGGTCTCGGAGACGATGCGCTCGATGCCGGCCTTGGGCTGGATCTCGCCACGCATCACGCCGGCGACGACCTCGCGCTGCTGGCGCCAGATGCGCACCGAATTGCCGCCCGGATAGCCTTCCCACGGCGCAGCGCGGGAGACCTGGCCGTTGATCGTGCGGAAATTGGCGTTCTCCTTGTAGAACGGGCCGAGGAACGCATCCTCGCCGGCGCGCAGATTGGTCGGCATGTAGCCGGCGGTCTCGACCACGATCTTCTGGGCTTCCGGCCCGGTCACGAACTTGATGAACTCCCAGGCCGCCTTCTGCTTGGCAGCGTCCTTGGCGGTGATCAGCGCGGCGTTGCCGCCCGTCGGCAGCTTGCCCTTGGCCTTGTCGTCGACCGGGAAGAGCGCGGTCTTCAGCGTGAAGCGGTCGCCGATCAGGTCGGTGACCTGGCGCAGGCGGGCGGGGGTGTCGAAGAAGATGCCGATCTTGCCGGCGATGAACTGCTGGCGCGACTGGTCCCAGTCGATCAGCGGCATGCCGCCTTCCGTGACGAAGCTGCGCAGCGTCGCCAGCGTCTTCTCGCCGACATCGCCGCCGAAGGCGACCTTCTTGCCGTCGGCCGACAGCATGGAATGCCCGCCCTGCAGGATGATGCCGCGCCAGAGCCAGTCATCCGGCCAGTCATGGATGTTGTAGGCGAGGCCGGCGGTGTCGCCGCTGCGGATCTTCTTGGCGAGCGCGACGAGATCGGCCCAGTTGTCCGGCATCTTCTCGGGATCGCCGCCGGCCTTCTTCACCAGCTCGGCGTTGAAATACATCAGCGGCGTCGAGGCATTGAAGGCGAGGCCGGCCTGCTTGCCGGCGACCTGGCCGAGCGAGAGCAGCGCGTCGGAGTAGTTGGCCTTGCGCCAGGCTTCCGGCTCGGCCTTGAGCAGGGGGCCGAGATCGACGATCTGTTTGCGCTTGTCGAGGGATTCGACCAGCTCGGTCAGCAGGTGGAAGCCTGAATAATAGACGTCCGGCAATTGGTTGGTGACGGACTGACGCAGCATCGCCTGATGCCCCTCGTCATAGCTCGCCGCAGGCGCCCGGAAATTGATCTTGATGTCCGGGTTCTTCTTCATGAATTCCGCGGCGATCGGCTCGTGGAACTTGGCGAAGGCCGGGAAGGCGTAGAGCACGTCGAGCGGGACTTGCTCGGCCCTGGCCGCCGTCGAGGCGAGGAGGGCGAGTGCTGCCGCGGCAAATGCTTTGCCGAGAGGTTTCATGCGTGATCTCCTTGGCATGACAGCGGTGCTGTCGGGGTTGGACGATGCTTCAGGCCTGAACGTCTTGCGGGGGGGCGCGGCCGGGTCATGCGGCGCCGGCTACTTCACCCCGGTCATGGTGATGCCGTCGATGAACCGGCGCCTGGCGACGAGGAAGGCGATGACGAGCGGGGCGGTGAGGATCGTCGCCGCCGCCGTGAGCGCGCCGTAGTTCGATCCGGTCTCGGCATCGGCGAAGAACATCATGCCGAGCGGCGGCGGCGCGAGCCTGGTGTCGGAGATGACGATCAGCGGCCAGTAGAGGTCGTTCCAGTGCGCCACCGCCGAGAATACCGAGAAGGCGGCGATGGCGGGCCAAGCGCTCGGCGTCACGATGCGCCAGACGATCTCGAACTCGCTCATGCCGTCGAGCCGGGCGGCGTTGATGATATCGTCGGGGAAGCTGCGAAAGAACTGGCGGAACAGGAAGATGGCGAAGACCGAGAGGAAGAACGGCACCATCATCGAGAAATAGGTGTTGAGCAGGCCGAGCTGGGCGAGCGCGATATAGAGCGGCATCGCCGGCACCTGCACGGGGATGCAGAGCCCGAGCAGCACCAGCACGAACAGCGCGTTGCGGCCGGGGAAGTTCAGCTTCGCCAGCGCGTAGGCGCAGGGGATGGCGACCAGGAGCTGCACGATCAGGATGCCGCCGCAGAGGATGACGCCGTTCAGCGCGAAGCGCAGCAGCGGCGCTTTCTCCAGGGCGAAGCCGTAATTCTGGATGCCGTAGAACTGCTTCGGCCAGAGCGAGATCTCGGCGTTGAAGATCTCGGCCGGCGGCTTGATCGAGGTCACCAGCATCCAGATGAAGGGCGCCAGCATGAAGATCGCCCCGGCGATCAGGACGCCATGGATCAGCACGAGCGAGAGGAAGCGACGCAGCACCGAATGGGCGGGCGTGACCGGGGCGGCGGCAGCGAGCGTGAGATCGGCCATCAGTAATGCACCTTCTTGTCGAGGGCGAAGGTCTGCGCGGCCGAGAAGACGAGGATGAAGGCGAGGAAGATGAAGGTCAGCGCTGCGGCGTAGCCGGTGTGGAAGTACTGAAAGCCTTCGAGATAGATGTTGTAGAGCAGCACCTCGGTCGAGCCGACCGGACCGCCGCGCGTCATCACCGCCACCGTGTCGAAGATCTTGAACGCCGTGATCATCGTGGTGACCAGCACGAACATCGTCGTCGGGCCGAGCAGCGGCCAGGTGATGGTCAGGAAGCGGTCGATGCCGCTGGAGCAGCCGTCGATATCGGCGGCTTCGTAGAGATCGCGCGGGATCGCGGTCAGCCCGGCGAGGAACAGGATCATGTTGAAGCCGAGCAACTGCCAGATCCCGATCACGGCGAGCGTCGCCAGCGCCGTCGAGGGCTCGCTGAGGAAGGCGACCGGACTGAAGCCCAGCCATTTCAGCAAGCCGTTGACCGGGCCGAGCGAGGGATGGAGCAGGAACTGCCAGACGGTCGCCATGGCGATCAGGGTCGAGGTCACCGGCAGGAAGTAGATCACCTCGTAGAAGGAGCGGCTGCGATGGCGCCGATGCACGAGCACCGCGATCAGCAAGGCACCGAACACCCCGCCGGGCACGACGATCGCGACATAGAGCAGCGTGTTGACGAGCGAGCGCCGGATGATCGGATCGGCCAGCGCCTTCTGGAAGTTGGCGAGGCCGACCCAATCCATGTCGACGCCGCCGAATTCGTAGTTCGTGAGGCTGAGCAGCAGCAGGACCGCGAGCGGGATCAGGATGGTCAGCAAAAGCAGGACGAAGGCCGGCAGGGCGAAGCCGAGCCCGGTGAAGCGCTCGATACGAAGCCTGCGGCGGGCGACCGGGGCAAAGTCTGCGGGGGATGCGAGGGCGAGCGTCATGCTCAGGCCCTCAGCGGGATGACGGAGCCGGTGGCGACGCCCTGGCCGCGCGGCTCGATGCGATCGCCATCGGCTCCGAAGATATGGGCCGCGGCCTCGTCGAAACCGAGCGTGACTTCGCTGGCCTCGTTCACGCCGGCTGCGATCGCGGGCGAGGTGCGCATGGTCACGCCCTCGGCATCGCGCCCGGCGAGATCGAAATGCAGGATGTATTCGGAGCCAAGATTCTCCTTGCGTCGTAGCCGCGCCGAGAACCACGCGCGTCCAGGTCCGGGCTCGCCATGGACGAGCGTCAGCGCCTCCGAGCGGATGCCGAGCGTGACCGCCTGACCGTGCGCCTCGGTGACCGCGAGCGACATCGGCCGGCCGAAGAGCTCGAGGCGCCCGGAGGTTCCGACGGTCGCGGGCAGGAGGTTGATCGCCGGGCTGCCGATGAATTGCGCGACCTTCAGCGAGGCCGGTTTCTCATAGAGCTGCGAGGGCGTGCCGAGCTGCAGGATCGAGCCCGAATCCATCATGGCGACGCGATCCGACATCGTCATCGCCTCGACCTGGTCGTGGGTGACGTAGATGAAGGTGGCGCCCAGCCGCTTGTGCAGCTCGGCCAGCTCGGTGCGCATATGGACGCGTAGCTTGGCGTCGAGATTGGAAAGCGGCTCGTCCATCAGGAAGACGTCGGGGCTGCGCACCATCGCGCGGCCGAGCGCGACACGCTGGCGCTGGCCGCCGGAAAGCTGCGCCGGCTTGCGGTCGAGCAGGTGCTCGAGCTGGAGCTGCGCCGCGACCGCCCCGACATCGGCCTCGATGCCGCGCATGACCTCGCGCCGCCGCGGCGACAGCCATTTGAGGAGCGGCAGGCGCTGCCTGAGCTTCAGCCGCGACATCGTCAGCGGCAGCGCGATGTTCGCCCGCACGCTCATATGCGGATAGAGCGCATAGGACTGGAACACCATCGCCACGCGCCGCTCATGCGGCCGCAGATGATCGACGCGATTGCCGCCGATGGCGACGCTGCCGCCGTCCTGATGCTCGAGCCCGGCGATGATCCGGATCAGGGTCGATTTCCCGCAGCCGGAGGGGCCGACCAGCGTCAGGAACTCGCCATCGGCGATGTCGAGATCGACGCCGCCGAGAACCTTCGTCGAGCCGAAGGATTTCGCGATGGAGGACAGTGCGACTTTGGCCATCTCGTTTCGCCTCTTTTGGGGCCCTGAGGGCTCTTCGGTGGGCGTGTCTTGCTCGGCCGCTGCAGGCGGCCGGGCGGAGCGTCAGGCGGCGCGCGGCGGGTAGACCTCCTGGATCACATCATCGATCCAGAGCGTCTTCAGCGCGGCGATCTCGTGAATCTCGGCGGAGAAATCCCGGCCGTCGAAATCATAGGAGACTGCGCCGAGGGTGGTCGTTCCGGCCATGCCGGGCTGCAGCTCCGGGCCGACGACGAAGCCGGAGGAAGGTCCCCAGATGTAACGCGTGCCTTCGACCGTGAAATCATGGGCGCGGTGCAGATGGCCGCTGGCGACGAAGGCGACGTCATGGCGACGAACGAGATCGAGCAGATGCGCGCGCGGCTGCGGCGGCACGCTCCAATAGCCCCGGTCGCCCTCATCCGGCGCTGCTACGAAGAGCGGGCGATGCAGGAACCAGCCGAGCCTGCGTCCCCGGGCCTCGGCAATCTGGCGGTCGAGCCAGGCGAGCTGGCGCTGCTCCTCCGCCTCGTCGCTGCCGAACAGCATGGAGTTGAGGCCGATCAGCCGCCAGCTTTCGAGGTCATGAACCCAGAAGTCCTCGCCGATATGGTCGCGCCAGCGGGCGAGCCTCCGGTCGTTGACCGGCTGGTGCGGGTGATGGGCCTCGCCGACATCGTGGTTGCCGGGAATGCTGAGCACCGGCACGCCAAGCGTATCGAGCAGCGCGCGGCAATGGCGCATGTCCTCTTCGACATCCGCGCCGTCGACCGTCACATCGCCGGTGTGGATGACGAGATCAGGCGCTTGCGCTGTCAGCCACGTTGTCAGCGGCTCCCAGTTGCAGGCGAAATGCTGCTTGGCCGGGCTGAGATGGGTGTCGGAAATCTGCACGACCCGCTGCATGGCTTCCCTCCGGAACACGCTGCCCGAGCGGGCAACGCACTGCCTCCGTGACGTGCGGGGCAGCAGTTTTGCCATGGATCATACAAATGAATGTTTGATGACACAAATGTATTATTGAGGCGAAGCCAACTTGCCCGCCTTGGCCTGCCAGGTCTCCAAATGTGAGGCCAACGCCTACTGCAGTTCCTCGCCACGTCGCTCCGGAATCAGGAACCACATGGCGACGATGTCGAGCAGATAGAGGGTCGCCAGCAGCGCGATCGCGGTCTGAAAGCCGTAGGCCGCAGCGATGGCGCCGACGACGACGGGCCCGAAGCCGCCGACGCCGCGACCGATGTTGAACAGGACGTTCTGGGCCGTGGCACGAGCGGATGTCGGAAAGAGCTCGCTGATCAGCGCGCCGTAGCCGCCGAGCATGCCATTGACGAAGAAGCCCATCACCGCACCCGCGACCAGGAGCTGCATCGGGTCGGTCAGGCGCGAATAGACGACGACCATCACGGCCGCGCCGAGCATGTAGCCGAAGAAGGCCGGGCGCCGGCCGATGCGGTCGGCGATATGGCCGAAGGCGAAGATGCCGAGCGCCATGCCGGCGATGGTGACGGCCGTCCACACCGCCGATTGGGTGAGCGCGAAGCCGAAGCGGGTCGCCAGATAATTCGGCAACCAGATCATCACGCCATAATAGCCGAAGTTCTGGACCGAGCAGAGGACGACCATGCCGAGGCTGAGCTTGGTGGTCTCCCAGTCCTTGACCAGCAGGCGCAGCGCCGATTCCTTCGGGCGGTCCTTGCTGCGGGCGACGAAGACCTCGGGCTCGTGCAGGGAATGGCGGATGAAATAGGCGGCGACTGCCGGCAGGATGCCGATGGCGAACATGCCGCGCCAGCCGATCGTCGGCAGCAGGATCGGCGTGGCGATGGCGGCGGCGAGCACGCCGACCTGCCAGCCGAGGCCGACATAGGACGAGGCGCGCGCCCGTTTCGAGGCCGGCCAGGCCTCGGCGACCAGGGCCATGCCGATGCCGAACTCGCCGCCGAGGCCGAGGCCGGCGATGGTGCGGTAGACCAGCAGGTCCCAATAGCCCTGGGCCAGCGCGCACATCCCGGTGAAGACGGCGAAGAGCACGATGGTCCAGGTCAACACGCGGACGCGGCCGATGCGGTCCGAGAGCATGCCGAAGCCGATGCCGCCGAGCACGGCGCCGATCAACGTCGCCGTCACCAGCGAGGCGGCCTGTGCCTGGCTGAGCTGGAGATCGGCCGAGATCGCCCGGAGCATGAAGCCGAGGATCAGGAGATCGAAGCCGTCCATCGCATAACCGATGGCCGCGCCCCACAGCGCCTTGCGAGCTTTAGAGTCGACGCTGATCGGCGCCGATGGTGCAGCCGCAGATGCCACCAGACGATCGTTCATGACTTCAGCCTCTCGTTCCCGTTACGCCGAAGCGATGCCGAGTCGCATGCCCAAGTCGGGGCGCGCGCAAATTTGCGATACCGGCCCGCCTTGTCACGCTGCCGGAGCCGGCGCAACGATCGATACGGTTTCTGCCTGTGGATGTGTCCGGAAATGGCTGTTCAAGCCGCGTCGTTCGCCGTCCGAGCCGCGGCGCTCGGGCCCGCATTTCCTGGCCACCGAGGAAGAAAGGCGCCGCCTCGCGCGTCGCGGTGGAAATGACGGCGCGGGGATTGACCTGCCGGGCGCGGGCGATCAGAAGGGGCCGTTTGCCAATTCGACCTGCCCCTGCGCCCTTGCCGTCCCCGGCGAGCGGCGTCGCTCAGCCTGGAGAGACCGCGCCATGCCCAACCTGTTCACCCCCACCGACAGGACCGTGATCGCGCGCGAAGCGGCCAAGATGCTGCTCGAGATCAAGGCGGTCCATTTCTACAGCGACAAGCCGTTCTTCTTCACCTCGGGCTGGGCGAGCCCGGTCTATATCGACTGCCGCAAGATCATCTCCTATCCGCGCCTGCGCTCGACGCTGATCGATTTCGCCGCCACCACGATCGTGCGCGACATCGGCTACGAGTCGCTCGACACCATCGCAGGCGGCGAGACGGCGGGCATCCCCTTCGCGGCCTGGATTTCCGACCGTCTTTCGCTGCCGATGCAGTATGTCCGCAAGAAGCCGAAGGGCTTCGGCCGCAACGCCCAGATCGAGGGCTCTGTCGTCGAGGGCGCGCGCACGCTTCTGGTCGAGGATCTCGCGACGGACGGGCGCAGCAAGGTGAATTTCTGCGAGGCCCTGCGCAATGCGGGCGCCGACGTCCAGCACTGCTTCGTGCTGTTCTACTACGACATCTTCCCGAAGAGCCGCGAGCTGATGACCGAGATCGGCATCAACCTGCACTATCTCACGACGTGGTGGGATGTGCTGGCGGTCGCGAAGGACAGCGGCCATTTCGAGCCGAAGGTGCTCGCCGAGGTCGAGAGCTTCCTGAACGATCCGGCGAGCTGGTCGGCCAAGCATGGCGGCATCTCGGCCTTCGGCGAAGAAAAGCCGGCCTGAGCCGGTGCTGCAGCTTCCGCAACTGCGCCTCGATATCGAGGGTGGGCGGCTGCGCGATGCTGATGGCCGGGCGTTCGACCTGGCCATGCGGCAATGGCGCGACGCGGCGGATAGCCGGGGCGGAGAGCCGGTCTCGGCTGCCCGCGCCTTGCGCTGGCTGCAACGCGAAAGTGGGACGCCGCTGCGCACGCCCGTCGCCGTGATCGGGACGCGCACGCCGACCCCTTCCCAATCCGTTGCGGCGGAGAGGATGGGCCGGCTGCTCGCGGAGCATGGCGTCACCGTGCTCTGCGGTGGCCGCTCCGGCGTGATGGAAGAGGTCTGCCGCGGCGTCGCGCAGGCGGGCGGGCTGTCGATCGGTCTGCTTCCCGATGACGAGCCCGAGGCGGCCAACCCTTATGTCACCGTTCCCCTCGCGACCGGCATCGGCGTGGCGCGGAATGCCCTGATCGCCCGGGCGGCCTGCTGCCTCGTCGCGATCGGAGGCGGCTACGGCACGTTGTCCGAGATCGCCTTCGCCTTGCAGTTCAAGCGGCCGGTCTTCCTGCTGGACGGCGCGCCCACCGTCGACGGCGCGCTGGCCTGCTCCGATGCGGAGGCGGCGCTGGATGCCGTCGCAGGCGTGATCCTCGCGCTCTGACCGGGGCTTCGGTTTCACGTCCGTCGAGGTTCAGCCGGTCAGCGGCCCGCGACGGTGCGGGCCTCGAGAGCCTTGGCGACACGGCGCATCGACTCACCAACGGCGCTGCACTCGTCGTCGCTCAGCACCGTCATCATGGCCTCGATCTCGGCGACATGGATCGCCATGGCCTTGCGCGTCAACGCCTCGCCCTGCGCTGTCAGCCAGAGCCGGCGCAGACGCCGGTCGGCTTCGTCGTTGCGTCGTTCGATCAGGCCGCGCCGCTCCAGCACGGGCAGCAGCATGCTCATCGCGCTGCGCCCGACCAGGAGCTTTTCGGCGAGGGCCTGCTGGGTCAGGCCCGGCGTATGGAAGATGTTGGCCAGCACGTCGTAATGCGCGAGCTGGATGTCCAGCGGCGCCAGCGCTTCGGTGAACACCTTCTCCCAGACGCTGTGCACGCGGGCGACGGCGAGCCAGTTGCGGAAGCGCGGAAGGTCCCAGGGCAGGAGCTGCGCTTGTGTCGCAGTGGAAAGGTCTTGCTTTTTGTTCATGGCTGAACATACTTGTTCATCGTTGAACAAAATCGAGACGTTCCCATGGCCGCTTCCGCGCTCCGTTACATGCGCCCGCTGGTCCTGGCCGCGAGCTTCGTGGCTCCTTCGGCAGCCGGTCGACTGGCTTTCCGATTATTCTGTACCCCGCCAAGGCCGCCGAGGCGAAGCGGAAACGGCAAGCCGGCTGCGTCCGCCGCCAGCATCAAGCTGCAGCACGCTGCCCAGCGCGCCATTCCATTCCCTTGCGGCAGCGTGCAGGCCTATGTCTTCGAGCCTGAAACGACCGGCCCGGCGCGGACGGTTCTGCTGATCCATGGCTGGACGGGAGAGGCGGCCTCGATGGCCGGCTTCGTCGATCCGCTGCTGGCGGCGGGTTTCCGCGTCGTCGCCTTCGATCTACCGGGGCATGGCGCCTCGACCGGGCGGGAGCTGAACATCCCGCTCGGCGTGGCCAGCCTCGCGGCGGTGGCCCGGGTCTTCGAGCCGCTGCATGCGATCGTCACCCATTCCTTCGGCGGCGCGATCGCGCTCGCGGCGCTGGCGGGCTCGGTCAGGGCGCACCCCCTGGTCAGCGCCGACCGGCTCGTGCTCATCTCGGCGCCTTCCTCGATCACCGAGATCACTCGCCAGTTCGGCACGGCCTTCGGCCTCGGCCGCCGTGGGCAGGCGGCGCTGGAGCGGCGCATCCATATCGTCGCGGGCAATCCGATCGAGGTTTTCGAGGGGCCGGCGCAACTGGCGGCGATCGGTTTGCGGACGCTGGTGATCCAGGACCGGGAGGATCGCGAGCTCGGTTTCCAGCATGCGCAGGCGCTGGCTGAGGCCGGTCCCTTCGTCACGCTGGAGGCGACGGAGGGGCTCGGCCACCGCCGCATCCTGAAGGCGCGGCCGGTGGCGGAGAGCGTCGCGCGCTTCGTTGCTGGGGCAGGGTAACGCGCCGTCATTCCGGGGCTTCGCGTAGCGAAGAGCCCGGAACCCAGAACTGAAGGCTTTTCCACGAAAGGCGCGGGGGCGAGCTGAGGCCTGGCTTCATGTCGGCATCGGTTCTAGGCTCCGGGCTCAGGCCTGCGGCCTGCCCCGGAATGACGGCGCGCCTTTTTTGAACCGCAGCCTGAGCTTAGCTCAGAGCCAGCCCATCAATTCGCGCTGCACGACTTCGGCGATGACGTCGATGCCTTCGGCGGAGTCGTTGAGGCAGGGCAGATAAGCGAATTTCTCGCCGCCATTGTGCAGGAAGATCTCGCGGTTCTCGCCGTCGAGCTCTTCCAGCGTCTCAAGGCAATCGGCCGAGAAGCCCGGCGCGACGATGGCCATCGACTTCCTGCCGGCCAGCGCCAGGGCCTTCACCGTCTCGTCGGTATAGGGCTGCAGCCATTCATCCGGGCCGAAGCGCGACTGGAAGGTCAGCGGGAAGCGCTCTTCGGAGAGGCCGAGCTCGGCGCGCAGCAGGCGCCAGGTCTTGACGCACTGGCAATAATAGGGGTCGCCCTTGAGCAGATACTCCTTCGGCATGCCGTGGAAGGAGCAGAGGATGACCTCCGGCTCGAAATCGAGCTTCGCCAGCGAGGCGCGCATCGAGCGGGCGAGCGCGCCGATATAGACGGGATCGTCGTGGTAGGGCGGGGCGACGCGCACCGAGGGCTGCCAGCGCATCTGCATCAGGGCGCGAAAGGCCTGGTCGCAGGCGGTGGCCGAGGTCGGAGCGGCATATTGCGGGTAGAGCGGCACCAGCAGGATGCGGTCGCAGCCTTGGTCGAGCAAGGCCTTCAGCCGGCTCTGCACATCGGGAAAGCCGTAGCGCATCGCCCAATCGAAGACGACGCGCTCGCCCGCCAGAGGCTTCAGCCGGTCAGCGAGTTGCTCGGTCTGCGAACGGGTGATGGTCTTGAGCGGACCCTCGTTGCGCTGGTTGTTCCAGATCGAGGCGTAATCCTTGCCCTTCCGGCCGGGGCGCGTCGACAGGATGATGAGGTTGAGGATCGGCCACCATTTCCAGCGGGGCTCCTCGATGACGCGCTGGTCGGAGAGGAATTCCTTGAGATAGGCGCGCATCGGCCAATAGCCGGTGCCCTCGGGCGTGCCGAGATTCATCAGGAGGACGCCGATGCGCCCGTACTTCACCTTGGGATGATCGGGCGGCAGGGCGGCGGCCTCGCGGCCCGGCGCCGCAGCGATGTCAGCAGTCATGAGCGCATGCTCTCCTTGCCCCCGTGATTTAGACGAGTTCGCGCTTTCGTCCAGCCTTGAAGCTTGTCGAAAACCCGGGTGCGACACTGCTGACCTTGCGATGGAGACGCTCTGGTCAGCGCGGCCCGACCTTTGCTAGTCTGGAGCCGTTCTCAAGACGTGAAGGGCACCCGCCATGACGAAGCTCACCCGCCGCAAGGCTCTCGGGGTCCTGGCGGCGCCGGCGACGCTCGCCGCAACAGCGCCGGTCGCCATGGCGCAGCAGCCGGCGCCGAGCTTCACGCTGCTGCTGCTCAACGACATCTACAAGATGAGCGACGACAAGGGGCGCGGCGGCTTCGCGCGCGCGGCCGGCATCGCCAAGGCCGAGCGGGCCAAGGGCGTGCCGGTGCTGTTCTGCCACGCCGGCGACTGCTACTCGCCCTCGCTGATGTCGGGCTTCGACCAGGGCGCGCATATCGTCGCGATGCAGAACAAGATGGGCATCGACGTCTTCGTGCCCGGCAATCACGAGTTCGACTTCGGCAAGGAGAACTACCTCAAGCTGACCGCGGCCCAGAACTATCCGACCTTCGCGGCGAACCTGCGCGACACCGCCGGCAACACCCTGGCGCACCACAAGGATTCGCAGATCTTCGAGCTCGGCGGCATCAAGGTCGGCGTCATCGGCACGACCTTCGATCCGACCCCGCAGCTCTCCAATCCCGGCGATCTGAAGTTCTCCTCGACGATGGAGGCGCTGCGTCGGGAGGCCAGGGCGCTGAAGGGGCAGGGCGCCGACATCCTCGTCGCCGTCGTCCATGCCGACCGCGCCACGGATTACGAGATCGTGCGCTCGCGCGTGGTCGACATCGTGCTCACCGGCCACGACCACGATCTCGCCATCGCCTATGACGGCAAGGTCGTGATGGTCGAGTCGAACGAGGAGGGCAATTACGTCACCGCCATCGACATCGCCGTCAGCGTTCGGGGCGAGGGCGCCGCGCGGCAGGTGACGTGGACGCCGACCTTCCGCGTCAACGATTCCCGCTCGGCCACGCCGGACGCTGACGTCGCCGCCATCGTGAAGGGCTACGAGTCGGAGCTGTCGAAGGAACTCGACGTCGATATCGCCACGCTCGCCACGCCGCTCGATTCCCGCACCGGCGTCATCCGCACGCAGGAGACGGCGATCGGCAACCTGATCGCCGACGCGATCCGCGCCGCGACCGGCGCGCAGCTTGCGATCACCAATGCCGGCGGCATCCGCGCCAACAAGCAATACACCGCCGGGCAGAAGCTGACGCGCCGTGACGTGCTGAGCGAACTGCCCTTCGGCAATGCCACCGTCATGGTCGAGATCACCGGCAAGGATGTGAAGGACGCGATCGAGAACGGTTTGCGCGACGCGCCGCAGGGCGCCGGCCGCTTCCCCGTGGTGTCCGGCCTCAGCTTCGAGGCCGACCTCAAGCAGCCGCAGGGCTCGCGCGTCACTGCGGTCACGGTCGACGGCAAGCCGATTGACCCGGCCGGCAAATACACGGTCGCCTCCAACAATTTCATGCTGGAAGGCGGCGACGGCTACACGGCGCTCGGCCGCGGCCGGACGCTGATCGGCCTCACCGACGGCAAGCTGATGGCGAACGAGGTGATGGTCTATGTCCGCCGGCTCGGTACGGTGGACGCCAAGGTCGAGGGCAGGGCTGTCCTGAAGTGAGCTGCACCGACGCGCTCGCGGCCTTCCTGGCGAGCGGGACTTCCAGGGGCTGGCGCGACCTGCCGGTCTTCGCTACTGGCGGAGACGCTGCTCGCGCCTGCGCCGCGGTCGATGCCGAGCGTGCGGCCGGGCATGTCGTGGCCCCAGTGCCGGAGCGGGTCTTCGCGGCGCTTGCGCTGACGCCGCTCGATGCGGTCCGTGCCGTCATCCTCGGGCAGGACCCCTATCCGACGCCGGGCCATGCCAACGGGCTCGCCTTCTCCTATGTCGGCCCGCCGCCGCTGCCGCGCTCGCTCGTCAATATCTACAAGGAGCGAGCCGAGGATCTGGGCCAACCCGCGCCTGTCGATGGCGACCTGACGCGCTGGGCGAAACAGGGCGTGTTGCTGCTCAACACGGCGCTGACGGTGCGGGAGGGGGCGAGCAAGGCCGGCTCGCATCTCTCGCTGGGCTGGGGGGCGATCACGGATGCGATCATCGCAGCGGTGTCGCGCGAGCAAGAGCACGTCGTCTTCCTGCTGTGGGGCAACCCGGCGCAGGCCAAGCGAAACTTGATCGACGAGAGCCGGCATCTCGTCATTGCCAGCGTGCATCCCTCGCCGCTTTCGGCAAGGCGCGGCTTCTTCGGATCGAAACCGTTCAGCCGAGCTAATGCGTGGCTCGAAGGGCAGGGGGAAAAGGCGATCGCTTGGTGAGTGACTTGCCGTCATGCTCGGGCTTGACCCGAGCATCTCGTGCAAGAAAAGGCGCCTCGTCCGGCGAGAGATTCTCGGGTCGAACCTGCGCTTCGCCCGAGAATGACGGCCGAGTTCACCCCACCGGGCGCTCATCGGCGATGACCTTGCCGTCGTTCGGCAGGGCGCCGAGCGGCAGGACTTCCACAGTTCCCTTCAGTTTGGTGACCTGCTGCAGCGTCGACGAGACCGCGTCGATCAAACCTTTCGGCTCGGCGTAGATCTCGGCCTTGAGGGTCATGGTGTCGACTTCGTTGGCGCGGCCGACGACGAGCCTGAGCTTGGCGATCTCGGCGTGGCGCTTGGCGATTTCGGCGACCTGCTCGGGGCGCACGAACATGCCCTTGATCTTGGCGGTCTGGTCGGCGCGGCCCATCCAGCCCTTGATGCGCGTGTTGCTACGCCCGCATGCGCTCAGCCCGGGCAGGACGGCAGTGAGGTCACCGACGGCGAGCCTGATCTGCGGGTGATGCGGGTCGAGATTGGTGATGACGACCTCGCCGACCTCGCCCTCCGGAACCGGATCGCCGGTGCCGGGGCGGACGATCTCGACGATCAGGTTCTCGTTCAGCACCATGCCTTCGCGTGCCGGGGTTTCGTAGGCGATGACGCCGACATCGGCGGTGGCATAGATCTGATAGGCTTCGATGCCACGCTCCCTGACCCAGGCCTGCAGCGAGGGCGGGAAGGCGGCGCCTGAGACGACGGCGCGCCTGATCGAGGAGATGTCGACGCCGCGCGCATCCGCCGCCTCGATCAGGATCTTGAGGAAGTCGGGCGTGCCGGTATAAGCGCTCGGGCGGTAGGCGGAGATCACTTCCACCTGCTGCTCGGTGTTGCCGGGCCCGGCCGGGATCACGGCGCAGCCGACGGCGCGGGCGGCGGAATCCATGATGAATCCGCCCGGCGTCAGGTGATAGCTCAGCGTGTTCAACACGATGTCGCCCGGCCGGAACCCGGCGGCATGGAGACCGCGCGCGGCATTCCAGGCGTCGGCGGCAGTGCCCTCGGGCTCGAAGATCGGGCCGGGCGAGGTGAAGAGCCGGCCGAAGGAGCCGGGCGAGGCCGCGACGAGGCCGCCGAAAGGCAGCGCCTCCTTCTGAAGCGCGGGCAGATCGGACTTGCGCAGCACGGGCAGGCGCGCCAGTGCCTTGCGGTCGGTGATGGAGGAGGGGTCGACGCCGCGCAGGCGCTCGGCATAGGCCGGAGCGTCGATGGCGGCGGCGATCAGCTTCGGCAGCCGCGCGAAGAGATCGGCCTCGCGTTCGTCCGCCGAGCGGGTTTCGAGCGCGTCGTAATGCTCGGTCATCGAAGCGTCCTCAGATCAACTATGAACCAGCGTGGTCATCCCGGGCGAAGCGAAGCGTAAACCTGGGATCCATGCCTGAACTCTTTTCAGCAATGCTCCGGCATGGATCCCGGATCGGCGCGGCTTCGCCGCTTGTCCGGGATGACATGGTCCAGGAGACATGCGGCCGGTCACGAGAGCCAGCGCTTGCGGCGCTTGTAGCTCTTCACCTCGCGGAAGGACTTCTTGTTGCCCTCGGCGACGCCAAGGTAGAATTCCTTCACGTCCTCGTTCTCGCGCAGCATCTTGGCCTCGCCGTCCATGACGACGCGGCCGGTCTCCATGATGTAGCCATAGGTGGCGTAGCGCAGCGCCATGTTGGTGTTCTGCTCGGCGACGAGAAAGGAGACGCCGTCCTCGGCGTTGAGGCGGCGCACGATCTCGAAGATCTCCTCGACGATCTGCGGGGCGAGCCCCATCGAGGGCTCGTCGAGCAGGATCATCTTCGGCTTCGACATCATGGCGCGGCCGACCGCGCACATCTGCTGCTCGCCGCCGGAGGTGTAGCCGGCCTGCGAATTGCGCCGCTGCTTGAGGCGCGGGAACAGCTCGTAGATCTTCTCGAGGTCGCGCTTGATCGCGGCGTTGCCGTCGCGGCGTGTGAAGGCGCCGGTCAGCAGGTTTTCCTCGATCGAGAGATGGCCGAAGCAGTGCCGGCCTTCCATCACCTGGATGCAGCCTCGCTTGACGAGCTCGTTCGGCGACAGCTTGTCGACGCGCTCGCCGTCGAACACGATTGAGCCCTTGGTGACCTCGCCGCGCTCGGCCTTGAGCAGGTTGGAGATTGCCTTCAGCGTCGTGGTCTTGCCGGCGCCGTTGGCACCGAGGATCGCGACGATGCCCTGGCGCGGCACGGTGAGCGAGACGCCCTTCAGCACCAGCACGACATGGTCGTAGATGACCTCGATATTGTTGAGCGACAGGATGGTGTCGCTCGCGGTCGCAGCGGCGGGTTTTTCGAGGGTGGCGGTGGACATCGCAGCTCCTCCCCTTCTTCCCTTGCGGGAGAAGGTGGCGCGCAGCGCCGGATGAGGGGTCGCGCTGCGCGTCGGGATTTCTCGTGGAGAGTCGCAAACGTCCAAGGACGCGCGACCCCTCATCCGTCTCGGCTTCGCCGAGCTCTCTTCTCCCGCAAGGGGAGAAGGGAGCCGCGGCGCCTCGTCAGATCAGGATGACTTCTCGCAGGACTCGGTCCGCTTCGGCCAGGTGCCGGCCTTTTCGGTGTAGTCCTTGGCGTTGGCCTCGATCAGCGGCCGGACCTCCTCCTTGAGGGGTTCGAGCCAGTCGCCCTTCTTGGTCCATTTCGTACCGTCCCACTCCGCGACATAGGCCTTGCTGTGGCCGGAATGGTCGGTGCAGGAGATCGTGGTCGGCGTGGCGAAGCCTTCCATGCCGATTTCCTTCAGCCTGGCCTCGGTGATGTTGAGGGTTTCCAGGCCGCGGCGCATGTCCTCTGAGGTGACGACCTTCTTGCCGGTCAGCTTCTGGGCATTGCGCATCGCCTCGACCACGAGCATCGAGTTGTAGACGCCGCGGTTATAGAGGTTCTCGCCGACCTTATCCTTCGGCGCGAGGCTCTTGCCCTTCTCCACGACATACTTCTGGATGTCCTGAATCGCCGGGAAATTGGTGCCGGCCGCATTCAGGTTGAGCGACTTGTAGCCCTTCGCCTCCGGCCCGCCGGCGCGCGCGTCGTCGTCACCGCCGGCCCACCAGACGCCGACCAGCTTGTTGATCGGGAAGTTGTTTTTGATCGCCTCCTTGACCGCGGTCGGGTTCATCGCGCCCCAGCCCTGGTTGTAGAGGTAGTCGGGCCGGTCGCGGCGGATCGAGAGCCAAAGCGAGCCCTGGTTCTGCATGTCGGCGGCGGCAACCGGATAGAGCTTGACCTCGAACCCGTACTTCTTGGCGAGGTTCTCGAGCACCGGGATAGGCTCCTTGCCGAAGGGCGCATCGAGATGGATCAGGCCGAGCTTCTTGCCCTTGAGCTTGTCCATGCCGCCGAGTTCGGCGGCCATGTGCTTCACCATCAGCGAAGCGCCGTCCCAATAAGTGAAGGGCGGAATGAACACCCAGGGGAAGGCGGTACCATCCGCCGAAGCCGAAAGGCCATAGGCCATCGACAGGATCGGGATCTTGTCGACATGGGCGCGCGGGATCGCGGCGAGCGTAGCCCCGGTCGACCAGGGCGAGTAGACGATCGTGTTCTTCGATTTGGCCTGCTCGTAGCACTCGATCGACTTCTTGGTGTCGTAGCCGGTCTCGCACTCCTCGTAGACGATCTTGACGCCGTTCACGCCGCCGTCGCGCTCATTGATCATGGTGATGTAGTCACGCATGCCGTCGCCGATCGGGATGCCGGAACCCGAGAAGGGGCCGGTGCGATAGGCGTTGTTGGCGAAGTAGACGCTGTCCTGCGCCGCAGCCGGGGCGACCGCGCCGGCCGCCGCGAGCAGGGCTCCGAATGCCGCGCCCTTCATCAGATTGCTGGTCTTCATGGACTTCCTCCGTTCGTTTCCTCCCGACCAGACTGCTGTCGGATCGGTCTTTATGCGCCGGCGCTTCGATGTCGCCGGTCGTTTCTTGGGCCTTCCCTTGAGCCTCAATAGGGCAAGGGCCGATTCAGTAAGGGAAGGGCCATGTGCGCAATTTCTGCTTCCCGATCTGCCAGAGCCGGGCGAGGCCGTGCGGCTCGACGATCAGGAAGAGGATGATCAGCGCGCCGACCACCATGAAGGTGACATGCTCGGCGGCGGCGCCCGCGATCGGGACACCGAGCGCCGGCAGGCCGAATTTCAGCGCCGTCGGCAGGATCGAGAGGAAGGCCGCGCCGAAGAAGGAGCCGATCAGCGAGCCCAGGCCGCCGATGATGACCATGAACAGGATGTTGAAGGAGAGGCGGATCGAGAACACGTCTGCCGCCTCGCCGCCGCCGTACCAGAGGAAGATCATCATCGCCCCGGCGACGCCGGCGAAATAGGACGAGACGGCGAAGGCCATCAGCTTGGCGTTGAGCAGCTTGATGCCCATCAGCTCGGCGGCGATGTCCATGTCGCGCACGGCCATCCACGACCGGCCCAGCTTGCCATGCACCAGGTTCGAGGCGAACCAGGTCAGCACCACGACGAGGCCGAGGCAGACGAAATAGCGCGTCTCGGGCGTGGCGGAGGCGCCGGTGAGCGGGATGCCGAAGAGCGTGCGCTGCGGCACCTCGATGGCGCCGGAGGCATTGTAGTTGAACAGCCAGGGCACGCGCACGAAGGCCCATTGCAGGAAGAACTGCGCGGCGAGCGTCGCGACGGCGAGATAGAAGCCCTTGATGCGCAGCGAGGGCAGGCCGAAGAGCACGCCGATGCCGGCAGAGAACAGCCCGGAGACGAGAATCAGGACGATGATGTTCACGTTCGGGAAGACGGTCGTCAGCTTGTAGCAGGCATAGGCGCCGACACCCATGAAGGCGGCGGTGCCGAGCGAGATCAGCCCGGTATAGCCGGTGAGGATGTTGAGCCCGATCGCGGCGAGCGAGAAGACCAGGAAGGGGATCATCACCGAGGCGATGAAGAAGTCGCTGCCGAAGAAGGGGATCGCGACGAGCGCGATCGCCAGGATGATGCCGAGCCCGATCCGGTCTTCCCGCAGGGGGAAGACGGCCATGTCGGCGGAATAGGTCGATTTGTACTGGCCGGCCTCGCGGTAGAGCATGGTTACACCGTCATTCCGGGGCGACGCGAAGCGCCGAGCCTGGAATCCATGAACATTGTCGGCTGCGAGGAGGTCGCGCCTTTGCCGGCGCCACCTGCGTTTATGGGTTCCGGGCTCGATCCTGCGGATCGCCCTGGAATGACGGAGAGGTTCGTCCGCATCGCCGTCAGATCCTCTCGATGATCTTGTCGCCGAACAGGCCCTGAGGCCTGAACAGCAGGAAGCCCAGCGCAATGAAATAGGCGAGCCAGCTCTCGATGCCGCCGCCGATCAGCGGGCCCCAGTAGAACTCGCCGAGCTTCTCGCCGATGCCGATGATGAGCCCGCCGACGATGGCGCCCGGGATTGAGGTGAAGCCGCCGAGGATCAGCACCGGCAGCGCCTTCAGCGCGACGATCTCGAGCGCGAAGGAGACGTCCGAGCGCGCGCCCCACATGATGCCGGTGATCAGCGCCACGATGCCGGCGGTGAACCAGACGATGACCCAGATCTGGTTGAGCGAAATGCCGACCGAGAGCGCCGCCTTGTGGCTATCGGCGACGGCCCGCAGCGCGCGCCCGATGCGGGTGTACTGGAAGAAGGCGGCAAGCGCAGCGATCATCAGCGAGGCGATGATCGCGGCGGCGATGTCGATCTTCTGCAGCGAGACCAGTCCGCCCAGAATCTGCAGATCGAGCGCGCCCTTGGGCAGATAAAGCTGGTCGGCGATCATCTGCTTGGGATTGCCGCCAAACAGGGCTTCGCCGAAGCCGATCAGGAAATAGGTGATGCCGAAGGTCGCCATGAACAGGATGATGTCGGGCTGGTTGACCAGGGGCCGCAGCACCACGCGCTCGATGGTGACGGCCAGCGCGAACATGACGCCGAGCGTGATGATGACGGCAAGGAAGGCCGGCACGCCCTTCTCGTAGAGGCCGACCAGCGTCAGCGCCGCGAACACCACCATGATGCCCTGGGCGAAGTTGAACACGCCCGACGCCTTGAAGATCAGGACGAAGCCGAGCGCGATCAGGGCGTAGAGCACGCCGGAGACGAGGCCCTCCCAGATCGTCTGCACGAGCAGGTCGGGCGCCTGCGCCATCTGCTGGAACGGATCGACGAAGATGGCATGAAGCGTGCCGGAGCCGTCGAGCCGCGCGCCGACGATCGCGGCGATCACGATGGCGGCGAGGATCAGGCCGGCCTTGATCCAGGGATTGGCAAGAAGGCTCGGCGCGGGGCGGGTGGCGACGTCGCTCATGGCTGCGCCTTCCAGATTATCGGCAACACAAACGAGCCCTCATCCTGAGGAGCCGCGAAGCGGCGTCTCGAAGGATGGTTCAGCTCGCGCGGGAAGAGCCCACTGGAGCATCCTTCGAGACGCGCTCCTGCGGAGCGCTCCTCAGGATGAGGGCTGAGAAAGAGGGGGAGAGCTGTCATCAGTGCGCCACTCCCAGATAGGCGTCGATGACGCGCTGGTTGGCCTTGACCTCGTCGGGTGTGCCGTCGGCGATCTTGCGGCCGTATTCGAGCACGACGACGCGGTCGGAGAGGTCCATGACCACGCCCATATCGTGCTCGATCAGCGCAATCGTCGTGCCGAACTGGTTGTTCACGTCGAGGATGAAGCGGCACATGTCCTCCTTCTCCTCGAGGTTCATGCCGGCCATCGGCTCGTCGAGCAGAAGCAACTCGGGCTCCATCGCCAGCGCGCGGCCGAGCTCGACGCGCTTCTGCAGGCCGTAGGGCAGCTTGCCGACCGGCAGCTTGCGGATGTGCTCGATCTGCAGGAAGTCGATGATGTCCTCGACGACGCGGCGATGCTCGATCTCCTCCTGCATCGCCGGGCCGTGGCGCAAAGCCTGCCAGAAGAAGCCCTTCTTCATCTTGAGGGTGCGGCCGGTCATGATGTTGTCGAGCGTCGACATACCCTTGAACAGCGCGACGTTCTGGAAGGTGCGGGCGATGCCGCCGGCGGCGGCGCGATGCGGGCGCATCTTGGCGCGGCGCTCGCCCTTGAAGACGATCTGGCCTTCCTGCGGCTGGTAGAAGCCGTTGATGCAGTTGAGCATCGAGGTCTTGCCGGCGCCGTTGGGGCCGATGATGGCCCGGATCTCGCCCTTGCGGATGTCGAAGGAGACGTCGGTGATCGCCTTCACGCCGCCGAAGCGCAGCGAGATGTTCTCGACCGAGAGCAGGGTTTCGCCCTTGGCGCTGATGGGGGTGCCCGTCACGTTCATCGGCTCCGCGTTCATGCCGCCTTCGCCGCTGCCGGCGCCTCCTGCGGAGCCACCGGATAGAGAGTGGCGTCGCGCACCTTGACGCGGGCCGAGATGGCACCCTTGCGGCCGTCCTCGAAGGTCACTTCCGTCGAGATATCCGCCGCTTCCGATCCGTCATAGAGCGCGGCAACCAGCGGCGCGTAGCGCTCGGCGATGAAGCCGCGGCGGACCTTCTGGGTGCGGGTCAATTCGCCGTCGTCGGCATCGAGTTCCTTGTGCAGGATGAGGAAGCGCTTGATCTGAGCGCCGCCCATCATCGGCTCGCCGGCAAGCGAGCGGTTCACCTCGTCGACGTGCTTGGCGATCATGTCGTAGACGAGATCGTGGCCGGCCAGTTCCTGATAGGAGGCATAGACCACGTTGTTGCGCTCGGCCCAGTTGCCGACGGCGGTGAGGTCGATATTGAGCGCGACGGTGGCATAGTCGCGGCCCTGGCCGAAGGCCACGACCTCCTTGATGTTCGGATAGAACTTCAGCTTGTTCTCGATGTATTTCGGCGGGAAGAGGTCGCCGCTGTTGAGCTTGCCGACATCCTTGGCCCGGTCGATGATCTTGAGGTGGCCGCCCTCGTCGAAGAAGCCGGCATCACCGGAGCGGACATAGCCGTCGGCCGTCATCGTCTCGGCGGTCTTGTCCGGGTCCTTGTAGTAGCCGCCGAAGATGGAGGGCGAGCGGTAGAGCACCTCGCCATTGTCGTCGATGCGGATCTCGACCAGCGGCGCCGGCTTGCCGACCGTATCGGCCTTGATCTCGCCGTTGGGCTGCATGGTGATGTACACCCCGGCCTCGGTCTGGCCGTAGAGCTGCTTCAGGTTGACGCCGATCGAGCGGTAGAAGCGGAAGAGCTCGGGGCCGATGGCCTCGCCGGCGGTGTAGCCGACCTTGATGTTGGTCAGGCCGAAGCGATTGCGCAGCGGGCCGTAGACCAGCATGTCGCCGAGCTTGTAGAGCAGCCGGCCCTTCAGCGGCACGCTCTCGCCGTTCAGGATCTTCTCGCCGTATTGCTTGGCGACGCCGAGGAAGTAATGGAACGCCTTGCGCTTCAGGGCGCTCGCATCCTCCATGCGCACCATGGTGAGGGTCAGCATGTTCTCGAAGACGCGCGGTGGGGCGAAGGCATAGGTGGTGCCGACCTCGCGGCGGTCGTCGATGACGGTGTCCGGGCTTTCCGGGCAGTTGACGCAGAAACCGGCCAGCATCGCCTGCGCGTAGGAGAAGATGTGGTCGCCGACCCAGGCGATCGGCAGATAGGCGATGACCTCGTCCCTCTCGTTCAGCCCATCGAAGCCGCAGCCGATCTCGGCGGCGACGATGACGTTGTAGTGGCTGAGCATCACGCCCTTGGGGCGCCCGGTGGTGCCGGAGGTGTAGAGGATGATGCCGAGGTCGGAGCCCTTGCCCTGCTCCATCTCGCGGGCGAGCGTGGCCTCGGCCTGCTGGTCCTGAAGCGCCTTCGCGCCGGCCTGGATCACCGTCTCGATGGCGTGAAGCTTGGTGTGGTCGTAGTCGCGCAGGCCGCGCGGCTCGTCATAGAGCATGTGCCTGAGATGCGGCAGCCGGTCGGCGATGGAGAGCAGCTTGTCGACCTGCTCCTGGTCCTGCACCACGGCGAAGACGGCCTCGGCATGGTCGAGGACATAGGCCATCTCCTCGGCGACGCCATCGGCGTAGACCGGCACGGGGATGGCGCCGATCCACTGCGCCGCGCACATCGACCAGTACAGCCGCGGCCGGTTGTAGCCGATGATCGCGACCTTCTCGCCGCGCTTCAGCCCGAGATCCTGCAGCCCCTTGGCGAAATTGCGGACGTGCTCAGCCACCTCGGCCCAGTTCCAGGACTGCCAGATCCCGAGATCCTTGTGACGAAACGCGACCCGCGAGGCGCGCTCCCTGGCATTGCGCAACAGCAATTTCGGAAAGGTATCCGCCTGGCCGGCGGTGCCGCTTGCCACGATTGCGTTCTCCCCTGACGAGCCGCCATGCGTCGTGGCAGCTTCCTGTGAGCCGGTTTCCGGTCTCGTTGTCATGCAAGACTTGCAGGCGGCCATCATCTTCGCAAGGACCCGCTTGACAGACAATTCGTCTTTTGGTGACTATTATCCCGCCGAAGTCTGCTCAGCGACTGCTGCCCCGAGTTTCGCCCCAGATCTCGTTCAATTTACCGTGATTTCTGGCGCTGCCGGCAGGGCGGCGGCACGTCGCTATTGCGTGCAACGAAAGTCTTACGCAAAAAAACCGCCCGCAGCTCGGACGAACTGCGGGCGGGCCAGGACGGCGGCGAGGGTCAGTAACGCTCGTAATAGTTCCGGCGGTAGCCATAGGCCGGAGCATGCGGCGGCGGACCGCCATAGCGGCGCTCATAGCCGTAGCCGCGGTCATAGCCACGGCCTTGACGATAGTAGTCACGGCGCTGCTGCCGCTCCATGTTGTGCTGGATTTCCCACTCGCGGTGCTCGCGGGTGTGGCGAGTATATTCGGCGGGCAGCCTGTCCAGCGCTTCGGTCTGTGCAATGGACGGGGTCGTCGCGCCGGCTGGCGTTGCCGCGATCGCGGCGAGGGCGAGGCCGGCGGCCATCAGGAAGCTACGCATGGTCGTCTCCTTCGGTTGATGAACCCGATCAGACCAGTCCTCGGCCCAACAAAGCCTGAACGGCTGGGTTGGCTGCCGTTCAGAAAGACCGGCCGCCCCGCGCTGCGGGTTCGCTGCGGGATGCCTTGCCACGCATCGGGCGCTCGGCAGTGACCTTTGCCGGTTGAAGGACATGGAAGGGGTCGAACCAACCTTCCCATGCGCGGCTCGCGACCTTCGACTGGGCGGCGGCGTATTCGGCGGCCTGGTCGTTGACCCGTTTCATGAGCGTGTCGAAGAAGCCAAACATCGCGTCGTTCCTTTACTCAGCTCGGGGCTGTTCGAGAAAGGCAACGCGCGAAGTGCGGATTGGTGCCGTGAAGGACGTCTCAACCTTCGTAGCGGGTCAGCTTGTTGAGGTCGCGGATGGTGATGCTGCCATGGCCGATCTCGATCATGCCGAGATCGGCGAGCTTCGCCAGACCCTGATTGGCCATCTGCCTGGAGATGCCGGCGAGCATGCCGAGCTCCTCCTGCGATATCGCCAGGGTGCGGCCGAGATCGGGGTAGAGGGTCGGGTTGAACAGCCAGGCGAGATTGCGGGCGAGGCGGCCGGTGGAATCGAGCGTGCGCTCGGTCTCGGCGAGCGAGATGAACTGGGCGAGGCGCTCGTTGAACTGGTGGACGAGGAAGCGGTTGAAGGCCGCCGAATGCTCGAACAGCCAGAGGAAGGTCGAGCGGCGCATCAGGGCGATCCGCGACTCGCGCAGCGCCACCAATTCGTAGCGTCTCGGCTCGGCCTTGATCACGGTGCCCTCGCCGAACCAGGCGCCGGCGCGCAGGCCGGCTAGCGTCGCCGATTTCCCGGCCTTGGACGTGGTCGCCATCTTGACCAGCCCCTCGGCGACGCCGGTCCAGGATTCCAACCGGTCGCCGACATGGCAGATCGAGGCGCCCTTGCCGTAGCTCTTGAAGGAAATGCCGCGCCGCGCCTCCTCGAACTCGTCTTGCGACAGGTCGCGGGACCAGGAGGCGATGGCGCGCAGTTCCTCGGGGGTGATCAAGATGGCGGCTGTCCGGGTTCGCAAGGGGCAGGCTTCGGGCGGCGTGGCGTCATTCTCGGGCGAAGCGGAGCGTAGACTCGAGAATCTCCTTCAGGAAGAGGCTCAGGAGCCTCCTTGTCACGAGATGCTCGGGTCGAGCCCGAGCATGACGAGGCGGAGCGGCGCGCTACTCCGCCGCCTGCGGTAGGGCCGTGGCCGGCGGTCCATCGCGCAACTGGGTCAGCAACTCCGCCTGCTCGGCCTTCGCGGCGTTCAGATGCCGCTCCTTGACGTGGCCGAAGCCGCGGATCTTCTCCGGGATCGCGGCGAGCGCGACGCAGAGTGCATGGTTCTCCGGGGAAAGCCGTGTCAGCAGCTCGCTCAGCAGGGTTTCGTAGTCCGTGATCAGGCTGCGCTCCGTGCGGCGCTCCTGCGTGTAGCCGAAGGGGTCCAGGGCGGTGCCGCGCAGGCCCTTGAGCCTTGCCAGAAGCCCGAAGGCGCCCATCATCCACGGGCCGAAGCTGATTTTGCGCGGCAGGCCGGTGTTCGGGTCGCGCCTGCCCAGCAGCGGCGGGGCGAGATGGAACTCGTAGCGCAACGGCTTGCCGTCCGCGCCGTCGGCCTCGAAGGTCGCTGCGACCTGCCTGCGGAAGGTGCCGTCGCTGTAGAGGCGGGCGACTTCGTACTCGTCCTTGTAGGCCATCAGCTTGAAGAGGTAGCGCGCGACCGTTTCGCCGAGCGCGGACTGGCCGGGCGCCATCGCAGCCTCCCGGGTCTGCACGCGGGCGACGAGATGGCGGTAGCGCGCCGCATAGGCGGCGTTCTGATAGGCGGTGAGGTGGGCGACGCGGCGGGCGATGATCTCTTCGAGCGTGTGCGAAAGCTCGCGGGCGGGCGTCGCCGCCCGGTTCGGCGCCAGCAATTCCATCAGCGCGTCCGGATCATGCGCGGCGCGGCGGCCGAGCTCGAAGGCCTGCCGGTTCATGGCGACGGCCTCGCCGTTGAGTTCGATCGCCCTGAGCAACGACTCGCGGGAGAGGGGCACCGTGCCGAGCTGCCAGGCATGGCCGAGCATGAACATGTTGGCGGCGATGGCATTGCCGAGGAAGGCGACTGCAGCTGCCGTGGCATCGAGGAAATGGGTCCGGTCGCGCCCGGCCGCCGAGAGGATGGCGCGTTTCAGCCGCTCGGTCGGCAGCGAGAAATCGGCGTTGCGGGTGAAATCGCCGGGCAGGCTCTCGGCGGTGTTGACGATGACCATGCCGCGCTCCGGCCGGATCGCGCCGAGCACCTTCTTCGAGCCGGTGACGGTGAGGTCGCAGCCTAGGACGAGATCGGCCTGGCCGGCGGCGACACGGATGGCGTGGATGTCGTCGGGCCGGGGGGCGAGCTTGACGTGGCTGAAGACGGCGCCGCCCTTTTGCGCAAGGCCGGCCATGTCGATCATGCCGCAGCCCTTGCCTTCGAGATGCGCGGCCATGCCGAGGATGGCACCTATAGTGACGACGCCGGTGCCGCCGACGCCGGTGACGATCACCGCGAAGCTGCGGTCGAGCGCCGGCACGACGGGTTCCGGCAAATCGTCCTGGCCGAGCATGCCGGCATCGAGCTTGAGCGGATCGGCCTTCTTCGGCCGCGCGCCGTGGACGGTGACGAAGGACGGGCAGAAGCCCTTGAGGCAGGAGAAATCCTTATTGCAGTTCGACTGGTCGATCTGGCGCTTGCGCCCGAACTCAGTCTCGAGCGGCTGCACCGAGACGCAGTTCGACTGCACGCCGCAATCGCCGCAACCCTCGCAGACCAGCTCGTTGATGAGGACGCGCTTGTCGGGATCAGGGTAGGCGCCGCGCTTGCGCCGCCGCCGCTTCTCGGTGGCGCAGGTCTGGTCGTAGAGCAAAAGCGAGACGCCCGACGCTACCGCCAATTCGCGCTGGACGGCGTCGAGTTCGTCGCGGTGGTGCAGCGTCGTGCCGGCAGGCCATTGCGTGCCGGGCGGGTATTTGCCGGGGTCGTCGCTGACGACGGCGATGCGCTGCACGCCCTCGGCCGCAACCTGCCGCGCCATCTGGTCGGGAGAGAGATGGCCTTCGGCCTGCTGGCCGCCGGTCATGGCGACGGCGTCGTTGTAGAGCAGCTTGTAGGTGATGGTGACGCCGCTCGCGACCGCCCAGCGGATCGCGAGCGAGCCGGAATGGGTATAGGTGCCGTCGCCGAGATTCTGGAAGACATGGCTGCGGGTCGAGAACGGGGCTTCGCCGACCCAGTTCGCGCCTTCGCCGCCCATCTGGGTGAAGCCGGCGGTGTCGCGGTCCATCCACTGCACCATGTAGTGGCAGCCGATGCCGGCATAGGCGCGCGAGCCCTCGGGCACGACGGTCGAGGAGTTGTGCGGGCAGCCCGAGCAGAAATAGGGCGTGCGCTTCGCGATCTCCTGCGCCTCGGCGAGGCGGCCCTGCGCCTGGGCGATCTCCTCCAGCCGGGCGCGCAGGCCGGGATCGTCGCGGTATTGCAGGATGCGGCCGCCGAGCGCGATGGCGATGTCGTTCGGGTCGAGTGCGCCATGGACGGGGAAAAGCCAGTCGCCCTTCTCATCCTTCTTGCCGATCACCATCGGCTGGTGCTTGGCGCCGTAAAGCTCTTCGCGGACCTGCACCTCGATCAGCGAGCGCTTCTCCTCGACCACCATGATCAGGTCGAGGCCTTTGGCGAAGGCCTTCAGCTCGGCCGGGTCGATCGGCCAGGGGCAGGCGAGCTTGAACAGGCGGATGCCGAGATCGTTGGCGCGGACCTCGTCGATGCCGAGATCCTCCATGGCCTGGCGCACGTCGAGATAGGATTTCCCGACCGTGGCGATGCCGATGCGCGGCTTCTTCCCGCCATGGGTGACGATGCGGTTCAGCTTGTTGGCGCGCAGATAGGCCAGCATCGCGTCGCGCTTGTAGAGATGGAGCCGGCGCTCCTGCTCGACGAAATCGAGCTCGCGGCGGATGGCGAGGCCGCTCGGCGGCGGGACGAAATCGGTCGGCGCGACGATCGTGACGCGGTCGAGCGAGCCATCGATCGAGGCCGTCGATTCGATGTTGTCCTTGACGCATTTGATGCCGACCCAGACCGAGGCGAAGCGCGAGAGCGCGATGCCGTGCAGGCTGTAGTCGATGATCTCCTGCACCCCGGCCGGGTTGAGGATCGGCATCATCCGGTCGACGAGGACGAATTCGGTCTGGTGGGCGTTGGTCGAGGATTCGGCGGTATGGTCGTCGCCCATCAGGCAGATCACGCCGCCATGGGGAGCGGTGCCGGCCATGTTGCCATGGCGCAGGACGTCGCCGGAGCGGTCGACGCCCGGGCCCTTGCCGTACCAGAGCGCGAAGACGCCGTCATGCTTGCCTTCGCCGCTCAAGCCGGCCTGCTGCGTGCCCCAGATGGCGGTGGCGGCGAGGTCCTCGTTCAGGCCGGGCTGGAAGACGATGTTGGCCGCCTTGAGCGGCTTGGCCGCGCGCATCAACTGCTGGTCGAGGCCGCCGAGCGGGGAGCCGCGATAGCCCGAGACGAAGCCGGCGGTATCGAGCCCGGCGCGCCGGTCCCGCTCGCGCTGCATCAGCAGCATGCGGGCGACCGCTTGGGTGCCGGTGAGGAAGACTTCGCGCTTGTCGAGGTCGTATTTGTCGTCGAGCGCGACTTCGCGCAGTCCGATCTGGCGCAGCGCGCCCGCCTCGGTGCCGGATTTCCGCGGTGTCTCGGCCATGATCGGCCTCCCGGATCGTCGTTCCCGCCGACGGGCCGGTTGTTCCGGCCTCGTGCTCTGCCGTCATCGCGGCAAATATGTCAGCAACGCTGACATATCGGCTGGAGGCGGTCAATCAACTTGGTATCATTCCAGTTTTCGGGGCTGCGTCCAGAGGCTTGCGGGAACGGCCGAAGCGCGTCATGCGGAAGGCGCCGCGATTTGGCCCCGTTTGGCGGGGATGGCTGTTCGCGCGGTCGCACGCCTGTCGTCGTGGCCGTTGACGATCGGTCATGATCCGCCCGGCGTGCCGGAGCTTGGAGGGGTTCGCCCATGATGCGACGCGCCTATCTGACAGCCCTGACCGGGCTCCTGCTGGCCGCCATGGCGGGGCCGGCGGCGGCGCATCCGCATGTCTTCGTCAATGCCAAGGCCGAGATCGTCTTTGCTCCGGACGGCTCTGTTCGGGCGATCCGGCATCACTGGAGCTTCGACGAGGCCTATTCGGCCTATATCACCCAGGGTCTCGACAAGAACGGCGATGGCAAGCTGACCTCGGACGAACTCTCCGAACTCGCCAAGATCAATGTCGAATCGCTGCCGGATGTCGAGTTCTTCACGGCCGCCAAGCTCAACGGCCGGAAACAGGAGTTCGGCGCGCCGGGCGAGCAGGTGATGTCCTATGAAAACAAGATCCTGACGCTGGTCTACACGCTGCCGCTGAAAAGTCCGTCGAAGGCGCGCTCCTTCGGCATCGAGATCGGCGACCCCACCTATTTCGTTGCCTTCACCATCGTGGATGCCCCGGATGCGGTCGTCACCAAGGACGCGCCGCAGGGCTGCGTGGTGCGCGTCAACCGGCCGCCCAAGCTCGACGATGCCACCCAGAAGCGCCTCGCCGAGGCCGATATCACCGCGACGCCGGATGTCAGCGGGCTTGAGGTGACGACGCGGGCGCTGGTTGCATGTCCCTGACGCCGGCCGAAACCGCTCGCCCTGCCGGCGCTCTGCTGCCGCGCAGGCTGATCGCCTGCGTGCTGGCGCTGCTGCTGGTCGCCGGTGTGCTGACCGCCTTGGCGATGGCGATAGCGGCGGTGAGCCCGCCGCCTCCACCTCCGCCGCGCAATCCTTTCGGCACGGCCCTGCCGCGCGAGGCACTGCCCTCGACGACCGGCTTCGGCGCTTTGCTCATCGCCTGGCAATCGAGCTTCTATCGCGAGCTGACGGCGACGCTGAAGGCGATCGCGACGGCGCCGGGGGCGTTATGGGGGCTGCTCGGGCTCTCCTTCGGTTACGGCGTCTTCCACGCGGCCGGGCCGGGTCACGGCAAGGCGGTGATCTCCGGCTATATCGTCGCCGACAATCGCAGCCTGAAGCGGGGGCTCGGCCTGAGCTTCGCCGCGGCGCTGCTGCAGGCTGTCGTCGCGATCGCGATCGTGGCCGTGGCGACGCTTCTGCTGAGGATCACGGCCATGCAGATGAACGCGGCGACGAGCATGATCGAGCAGGGCAGCTTCCTGCTGGTTGCGCTGGTCGGGTTCCTGATGCTCTGGCGGAAGGCGGGAGCCTTGGTCGGGCTCGAAGCCGGTGCGTCCGCGCATGATCCGGCGGCCTGCGACCACGTCCATATGCCGGACGCCGATGCGGTCGCGCGGCTCGCGGGCTGGCGCGACATGGCCGGCGTCGTGCTGGCGGCGGGTTCGCGCCCTTGCGCGGGGGCGCTGATCATCCTCGTCTTCGCAGCCTCGCAGGGGTTGTTCTGGGCTGGTGTCGCCGCGACTTTCGCAATGGCGCTGGGCACGGCGATCACCACAGGGGCGCTTGCCGCCTTCGCCGTCTTCTTCAAGTTCGCGGCGCTGAAATTCGCCGGCGGCGGCAGCCTGCGCTCGGCGCGATTGATTGCCGGACTCGAACTCCTCGCCGCCGCCTTCGTCGCCGTGCTGGGCACGGCGCTCTTCACCGGCCTGTGGGTCGGCGGGATGGGAGGCTGAGCGCTACGGCGCCGCCTCGTAAACGAAGAGCGTCGACTTGTCGTCATCCGGCATGAAGTAGGCGCGCACGCCCTGACCGGCGGGCTCGACCCAGAACGGATTCTGCGTCATCGGCAACCCGGATGGCGACCAGAGCTCGATCGGGAGCTGGTAGACCGGTCGGTTGTCGCGCAAATCGACGATCTCGAACCCGCCAAGCCGGAAGACCGGGGCATCCGGTGCTGTCCGGTAGGTGTTGAGGCCGGCGCAGAGCATCCTGCTGCGACCGAGGAAGTGGCAATCCTGATAGTCGATATAGAGCGCGGGGTTGGGCACGCGCAGCTGCTCCGGCGGCGTTCCGGCATTGGTCACCTTGTCCTCGGTGTCGAGCGGCCATTTGTAGAAGCGACGCGAGCCCCAGCTGACGCCGTGCAGCGATTTGTCGTCGGTGTTGTGGACGATGCCGCCGATATGGTCCTTGAAGCGGAACACCTCGGTGGCCTTCATCGTCGCCGGGTCGACCTTGTAGATGATCGACTGGCTATTGGGCCGGTACTCGGCGACGGGCACCCAGATATGCTGGCCGTCGAAGTCGATTCCGCCGGGGTGGTAGATCGAGCCCTCGCCAAGCGTGAGATCGGCCAGAAGGCGGCCTTCGGCATCGACCTTGAAGAGATGGCCCACGCCTTCGCCGGTGTCGCGGTCATAGCCGCCCTGCGGAGTCGGGAAGCGCGTCGTCGGCTTGCGGATGTCGACGGAGGAGACGAAGAAGGCGTCGCCGATCTTGACCATGCCCTGCGGGTGGAAGGTCGGGAACTGCAGGGTTATCGCCGCCTTCTGCTGCCATGGCGTCGCGCGAGTCAGCTTCGGGATCGCGTCGTTGAGTGCGGGATCGGCGGCCAGAGCGGAGCCCCAGGACATGAGGGCGGCGGCGAGCAGCCCGGCGGCAAGGCGCGTCTTCATCGGGGTTCTCCCAGGTTGTGACGACGCCCTGTCGGCGTTCTCTCCGATTATAACGCTTTACCTGATCGATGGCGCTTCCGTCTGACGCTGCGGATCATTTTCCAGCAGGATCGGCTTGCCGTGCGGCGTCGCCTCGGCGGCGCGGGCCCAGGAGGCAGCGAGCGCATCGACGCCGTCATGCGAGGCGAGGCCCTTCTCGATCAGCAGATGCTCCAGCGCCTCGCACCAGCGCTCGTAATAATCCGAGCCGTCACGGCAGCCGCCGGCAGCGAGCGCCTCGCGGATTTCGGCACCGAGAGCCTGCGCCCATTCATCGGCGGTGAAGACGCCCCTGTTCTGGAGCGCGACGACAAGAGCGAAGGCCTGGGCCTGCCAGGGCTCGGCGAAGATCGGACCCTCGGCATCGCGCGGGATCGGCGTATCGGCGGCCAATGCCTGCGCCAGATCGGTCTCAGGCCGGCTCAAGATAGCTCTCCCAGGCCTCGATGCTGACGGTGGAGGTGGGATCGGCGTCGCGGCCCCAGAGTGCGCGGCCGTCGAAGACGACGGTGTAGAGCCACTGCGCCGTCTCGGGTTGCCCTTGGGCGCCCGTATCCGGGAAGACATGGCAGCCGGTGACGCGCTCGATCAGGCCTTCCTTGCCGCGGGCATAGCGCGGCAGGCGGGTGTGGTGCTGCGGGTGCATCACGATGGTGCGGACCTTGTCGCCGACGGCGAAACGCGCAGGTGCCTTGGGTTCGCGCTCATAGGGGAAGCCGCGGCGGAGCACGCCAGCGACCTCCTCGCCCTTGAGCACGCGCTTCGGCTCGCGGCGCTCTGGCGCAGGCTTGCCGGAGGCGAGCTCTTTGGCTGTGAGGAAGCCGTGCTTGACCAGCACCTTGTCGAGCGCGGCGAGCCAGATCTCGTAATAGGTCGAGGAGAGATACTGCGCCGGCGGCAGGCTCTCGCGGGCGTGGCGGATCTCGTCGATCGACCAGGCGCCCATGGCGCCGGCCGCGACGTTGATCGCAAGGACGCGCTTTTCCCAGTCGCCGTGGAAGACCGGCTCGTTCGGCTCCGGCACGACAGGGCCGAAGGCCATCTGGCCGCCGAGGTCATGGGCGCTGTTCATGCTGTGCCCTCCGCCGCATCCTCCAAGTGGGGCAGGCCGGTCCCGATCATCGAATCGCGGCTGACGATGCTCGCCAGCTTTTCCTCGCTCCAGCCCTCGGTGCCGGCCGGGCGCAGGGGGATGACGATGAAGCGGGTTTCGGCGGTCGAATCCCAGACGCGGATGCGCTGGTTCTCCGGCAACGTCACGCCGAAATCGGCGATGGTGCCGCGCGGGTCGATCACCGCCTTGGCGCGATAGGGCGGGGATTTGTACCAGACCGGCGGCAGCCCCAGCACCGGCCAAGGATAGCAGGAGCACAGCGTGCAGACGATGAGGTTGTGCTGCTCGGGGGTGTTGAAGCAGGCGACGATGTGCTCGCCGCCGCGCCCGCCATAGCCGAGTTCGGCGGCCGCCGCCGTGCCATCAGCCTTGAGGCGATCGGCATAGGCCGGGTCCGTCCAGGCCCTGGCGACGATGCGGGCCCCGTCGCGCGGGCCGACCTTGGTCTCGTAGGTCTCGATGATGGCGTCGAGCGCGGCGGGATCGACATAGCCCTTCTCGACCATCAGCGTCTCCAACGCCTTCACCCGCGCCTCGATGGCGGTGAAGTGGTTGTCGTGGCTGTGGTCGTGATCATGGTGGTGTCCGCTCATGGCGACCTCCTCTCAGGCGATCCGGATGCGGGCGGCTTGCTCGTAGCGCACGGCGAAGGCGACGAGCGACCGGTCGGAGCCCTTCGGGCCTATCAGCGACAGGCCGAGCGGGGCACCCTCGCGCTGCGCCACGGGGATGGTGACCTGCGGAAAGCCTGAAAGGCCGGAGAGACAGAGCAGCCGCAGCGCCCGGTTGCGGAAATCCTCAAGCTCCGACTCCTTCGCACCGATCAGCGGCGCGACGTCCGGCATGGTCGGCAGGATCAGCACGCCGTCCTGCGCCAGCAGCCGCGAGAGCTTGGCGCGGAAGGTCTTGCGAGTGGCCTCGCCCCTGGCATATTCGGCGTCGGTCACCGCCTTCGAGAAGGCGAAGCGCTCCTTCACGCCCGGCCCGAGCGGCGGGGCGAAGCGCTCGATCATGGCGCCGTCGGCGATCCAGGCCTCGCGGCCCTGGATCCAGCGGAAGGCCCAGTAGAGCGGGTCGAGGTCGCGGACGAGCTTGACGCCCTCGGGCTGGCCGAGCGTGGGAATCGCCCGCTGCACGACGTTGCGCAGGATCGTCTCGGCTTCAGGCACGGCCTGGGCGAACATGTCGTCGGCGAGCAGCAGGCGCGGGGTTTCCGGCAGTTCGGTCCGGTCCAGACCAAGCAGCACATTGGCGACGCGGGCGAAAACGTCACCGTCACGGGCGAACCAGCCGGGCGTGTCGAGGCTTTCGGCCAGTGGCCAGCTTCGCTTCAGCGAGAGCCGGCCATGAGTGGGGCGGATGCCGAAGAGGCCGCCATAGCTCGCCGGCGCACGCACCGAGCCGCCGGTGTCCGAGCCCAGCCCGATATCGGCGAGGCGCCCCGCCACGGCCGCCATCGAGCCGCAGGAGGAGCCGCCGGTGATACGCTCGGGCGCGGCGGGATTGATGGGCGAGCCGAAATGCGCGTTCTGGCCGTTGAGCGAGAAGGCGAGCTCGTCCGTATGGGTTTTGCCGACGAAGCGGGCGCCGGCCTGGAGCAGGTCCTTCACGATCGGCGCGGTCTTCGTCTTGATGCCGGACTGCGCGAGCACGAGCGGCGAGCCGGCCCCGGTCGGATAGCCCTTGACGTCGAAGAGATCCTTCACCGCCAGAGTCAGCCCGGCGAGGGGCCCGGCGACGGCATGCTTCACCGGCGCGTCGGGATAAGGGACGAAACAGCGGAACGGATCGTCGAAAGTCATCTGGCGTCAGATCCCCCTGGAATCGCCGTCGGAGCGCGGATCATGCACCGCCTCGACATGGCCCTTGGCGTGCTTCACCAGCATGCCGGCATGGCCGAAGCCTTCTGAATAGGCCTGGCCGGTCTCGGTGATCGGATGGCCGGCGGCGTCGAGCCGCTCCAGCAGCGACGATTCGAAGCGGCTCTCGAATTTGAGGCTGGTCGAGCTGGCGCCCCAGGTCTTGCCGAAGAGCCAGCGCGGCGCGTCCACGGCCGTGGCGAGGTTCTGGCCGGCGCGGTAGCGCGACAGGATCTGCGCCTGGAACTGCGGCTGGCCGTCGCCGCCCATCGAGCCATAGGGCAGGATGCGGCCGTCGGCGAAACCGGCAAGGGCGGGGTTCAACGTGTGGAAGGGCTTGCGGCCGGGCGCCAGCGGATTGGCCGCCTTCTTGTCCAGCGAGAAGGAGACGCCGCGGTTCTGCCAATGGATGCCGGTGCGCGGCAGGACGCAGCCGGAGCCGTACTCCCAATAGATCGACTGGATGTAGGAGACGGCGAGGCCGTTGGCGTCGATGGCGCCCATCCAGACCGTGTCGCCGTCGCCGTTGCGCAGCGGCAGTTTCGCCGCCCGCTTCCTGTCGATGGCGGCCGCCTCGCGCGCCAGAGCGGCGTCGCTCAGGAAATCGGCTGGGGGATGATCGAGCTGGGTCGGGTCGGTGACGTAGCGGTCGCGGATGGCGAAGGCGCGCTTCGTCGCCTCGATCAGCCCGTGATGATGCTCGAAGCTGTCGAGCTTCACCGGGCCGAGCCGCTCGAAGATGCCGAGGATGAGCAGGGAGGCCAGTCCCTGCGTCGGCGGCGGCAGGTTGTAGACCATGAGGCCGGGCAGCTTCAGTGCCAGTGGCGCGACGCTCCGGGCGCGGTAGCGATCGAGATCGGCGCGGGCGATCGGTGCACCCATGCGCTCGAGATCGGCGGCGATCTCATGGCCGACATCGCCGCGGTAGAAATCGTCGAGGCCGGCATCGGCGAGCTGCTGCAGCGTCGCGGCCAAGGTCTCCGGCTTGCGGCGAGCGCCGGGCTTCGGCGGCGCGCCATCGATCCAGAAGGCGGGCAAGAAGCCGGGCGCGGCCTTCAGCGCGTCCAGCTCGTTGGGCTGGTTGCCGAGCTCGGAGCCGGAGATCTCATAGCCCTCGCGGCCATGGCCGATGGCATCGAGGAGCAGGTCGCGCAGGGGCAGGCGCCCGCCCAGCGAACGGGAAAGGTCGAGCGCGAGCTGCCAGCCGCCGATGGCTCCGGCGACCGTGAGAGCCGCTTCCGGCCCCCGCGAGGGAATGACGTCGTAGTCACGGCGGCGATAATGCTCGATGGTGGCGAGGGAGCCCGCCGGGCCGCAGGCTTCGATGCCGTGCATCCGCCCGCCGGGTTCGTGCACCAGCCAGAAACCGTCGCCGCCGATGCCGTTCATATGGGGGTAGACCACGGCGATCGTGGCGGCCATCGCGACCATGGCCTCGATGGCGTTGCCGCCTTCGGCCAAAATGGCGCGCCCGGCCTCCGAGGCGAGGCGGTGAGGCGCGGCGACCGCGGCCGAAGCGAAGACTGGCGTTTCGCGCATCAGGGCTTTTCAATCTCCGAAGCCATGCCCATCTGGTCGGCTGGCGCGATTTTGTTGCATGGCGCGGCAAGCTCCGCTAGGTGCGTGCAGCGCATGACCGCTTGAGGTGCTCGCGCTCGAAGGAAGGACAGCATGGCCGGACGGCACACGAACTGGCGCAACCTGGTCATGGTGACCTCGTTCGGGATCCTGATCGCCGTCGAATTGTTCGGCGTGGCCCTGGCGGCCGGCTGGGCGCTGGCAGGCCTTTTCGATCTCGGCACCATCTTCGAATACATCATGATGGCGATCTTCTCGGTCTTCGCGGCCTATGGGATGCTCAACCTGATGCGCCGCATGCTCAAGATCGAGCATCTGACGGACGTCGACTGAGCTTGCGTCATGCTCGGGCTTGACCCGAGCATCTCGGAAACCAGCTTCTTCTCGTCCTGAGATTCTCGGGTCTGCGCTTCGCTTCGCCCGAGAATGACGGCCTCTACTCGCAGAGCTTCAGCGTGACCGGGTCAGCGTCCGCCGGCAGGTAGTCGCCCATCGGGCGGCACTGGCCGGCGATGCAGATGCGCCAGTCGGCCGTGGCGCCTGAGCGGCGCATCACCACCTCCTTGAGCGGCGGCAACGCCGGATGCCAGCGCCAGAAACCGTCGATCAGGCGGGCGCCCTCCGGCGGGTCCATGCCGGCGCCCGAGCCTTCGATGCGCGCTTCCGCGAGTTCGAGACCGGCCGGTGTCTCGCGCCAGACCTCTTCCCACAGCGTCTTCTGCACCGAATGGCGCCAGCCGAGCGTGATCTCGCCATGGCCGAGCACGACCACGAGCGCGCCGGCCGCGAGGCACAGGCTCATGCGGCGGCGGTCTCGGCCTTGCGCGCCGCGAACCAGTGCCGCAGCACGATGGCAGCTCCCAGCGCGTAGCCGAGCGGGTCGCTATAGCTGAACTCGCCGAACAGCAGCACCGCTGCGCCGAAGGACAGCACCCGCTCGATCAGGCTCAGCCGCCCGAACAGGTAGCCGATCGCGACCATGCCGAAGAGGCCGATGGCGACCGTCGCCTTGAAGGTGGCGTAGACGACCGCAGGCCAGAAACCGATCACGGCCGCCATCGGGTCGCCGTTCTGCAGCATCAGCGCCGGCGAATAGACGGCGATGAAGGGGATGACGTAGCCCGCGAGCGCGACGCGCATCGCCTCCCAGCCGATCTTGTCGGGGTTCTCCTTGGCGATCGGCGCGGCGGCCAGCGCTGCCAGCGCCACTGGCGGCGAGAGATCGGCCATGATGCCGTAGTAGAAGGCGAACATGTGGCTGACGATCAGCGGCACGCCGAGCTTTTCCAGCGCGGGAGCCGCGAGCGCCGCGACGATGATGTAGGTCGGGATCGTCGGGATGCCGGTGCCGAGCAGGATCGACAGGATCATGGTCAGGATAAGCGCCAGGAACAGGCTGTGCTGGCCGAGCCCGATGATCCAGGCGCCGAAGGTGGTGCCGATGCCGGTCTGCGTCATCAGGCCGATGATGGTGCCGACGATGGCGCAGGCTATGCCGACCGGCAAAGCGGTCTTGGCACTGTCGGCGAGCGCATCGCGGCTGATCGCCAGCGTCGCGCGTCCGCCGAGGGTGAAGGCGTTCAGCAGGATCAGCACCGCGATCAGCCCGGCGACGATGCGGATGTCCATGCCGTCGCGGAAGAGCGCGGCGGCGATCAGTCCGAGTCCGACCCAGAAGATGATGCGCAGCGTCTGCGTGGTGAAGCCGGCGGTGATGCCGGCGCCGAGGAGCAGGCCGACCGTCAGCGCCAGGCCCATCGTGCCGGCGAAGAGCGGCGTGAAGCCGTGGAACAGCATGAAGATCAGCACGGCGAGCGGCAGGGCGAGATACCAGCGCTCGCGCAGGGCCTTGAGCGGGCTCGGCAGCAGCGCGCGCTCGATGCCCCTGAGGCCATACTTGCCGGCCTCGAGATGCACCATCCAGAAGGCCGAGGCGAAATAGAGCACGGCAGGGATCGCCGCCGCCTTGACGATCTCGGCATAGGGGACGCCCAGCGTCTCGGCCATGATGAAGGCGACGGCGCCCATCACCGGCGGCATGATCTGCCCGCCCATCGAGGCGGTGGCCTCCACGCCGGCGGCGAAGGCGCGCCGGTAGCCGAACTTGATCATCAGCGGAATGGTGAACTGGCCGACGGTGACGACATTGGCGACGCCGGAGCCGGAGATCATGCCCATCAGGCCCGACGAGAACACCGCCACCTTGGCGGGACCGCCGCGCGTGCCGCCGAAGATGCCGAGCGAGACATCGTTGAAGAGATGGATCATGCCGGCCTTCTCGAGGAAGGAGCCGAAGACGATGAAGAGGAAGATATAGGTCGCGGAGACGTAGATCGGCGTGCCGTAGAAGCCCTCGGTGCCGAAGGAGAGGTGGCCGATGATCTGGTCAAAGCCATAGCCGCGATGGTTGAACGGCGCCGGCAGATACTGGCCGAAGAACCAGTAGAGCAGGCAGACGCCGCACATGATCGGCAGGGCGTTGCCCATCAGCCGGCGCGCCGCCTCGAAGATCAGGATGATCAGCAGCGTGCCGACGACGAGGTCCAGCGTCGAGGGATCGCCGTCGCGCAGGATCAGGTCGGCGTAGAAGATCCACTGATAGAGGCCGACGCCGAAGCCGACGATGCCGAGCGCCCAGCCGAGCAGCCGGCCGGGCGTGTCCTTCGCCCGGAAATTGGCGACGAGGCCGAAGGAGAGCAGCAGCAGGAAGCCGACATGGACGCCGCGCGCCGCCTGGCTCGGCAGGAAATTCCAGGCCGAGATCGCGATCTGGAAGGCGGCGAAGGCGAGGGCGAGGCCGTAGGCCACCAGCCCCCAGCCGCCCGGCCCGAAGCCGGGCGGGAAGCCATGCTCGAAATTGTCGAGATCGGGATGCTCGATCGGGACTGGGGTGGCGCCGGAGAGGGCTTCCAACTGGTCGGTATCGGCGGTGGCCATGTTCGAAGTCCTGGCGGTGTCATTGTGTCATCCCGCACGCGCTGCGGCACGTCAGTGCCGCGGCGCAGATGCGGGATCGTCTTTGAGACGAGGTGCCTTCCGGTCACACGGTCCCGTGTCCGCGCCGCAGCGTTGCACGCTGCAGCGCGCACGGGATGGCGCGTCTTACGAACCGACCTTCAGGCCCTTTTCCTTGAGATAGCGGGCTGCGCCGGGGTGGAGCGGGATCGGCATGCCGTCGAGTGCCTTCTCCAGCTTGATGTCCTTGCCGGCCGAGTGCGAGGCGGCGAGATCGCCCAGATTCTCGAAGACGTTCTTCGTCAGCTGGTAGACCAGCTCTTCCTTCACGCCCTCATGGGTGACGAGGTAGTTGACCACGGCGGCCGTGTTCACGTCGCTGGTCTGGCCGGTATAGGTGTTGGCCGGGATCGGGGCGCTGATGAAGGGCGGGCCGGCCTTGTCGATGACCGCCTTCGGCACCTCGACGACGTTGATCTCGACCGAGGTCGCGAGGTCGCGCAGCGAGGCGACGCCGAGGCCGGCTGATTGCAGCGTGGCGTCGAGCTGGCGGTTCTTCATCAGCTCCACCGATTCGGCGAAGGGCAGATATTCGATCTTGCCGAGATCCTTGTAGGTGATGCCGGCGGCGGCGAGGATGGCGCGGGCATTGAGCTCGGTGCCGGATTTCGGCGCCCCGACCGAGAGGCGCTTGCCCTTGAGATCGGCCAGCGTCTTGATGCCGCTCTCCTTCGAGGCGACGATCTGGACGAAATTCGGATAGATCGCGGTGATGCCGCGCAGCTTCTTCAGCGGCGTCTTGAAGCCGGCTTCCTCATCGCCCTTCCAGGCGGCGTCGAGCGAATCGCCCAGAGTGAAGGCGATCTCGCCACGGCCCTGCTGGAGCAGCACGAGGTTCTCGACCGAGGCCTTGGTCGCCTGGACGGTCGGCCGCACGTTCTGGATCTTCTCGCCGTAGATCTTCGAGAGCGCGACGCCCATCGGATAATAGACGCCCGAGGTGCCGCCGGTCAGGATGTTGATGAATTCCTGGGCGCTCGCGGCGACCGGGGCGGCAGCGAGCGCGACAGCGGCAGCAAGGCCGGCGAGGTGCCGGCCGCGAAACAGCATTCTCATGATGACTCCCTAGATGCGTTCCGGCTCATGCGGCCGGTTGTCGCATTTTTAGAGCATGCTGCCAGGGAAAGGGGAAGCGTTCGGGCAACCCGAGCTTTCCGTCTTTAGCCCAACGGCCGGACTGGTTTCGCCATGATTGGCTGACTATCTCTGGCCTCGCGCGGTTGCCCTTGCCCCTGGGACAGGCTAGCCGGGCATTGGGACCGAGAGAGATCAGGATCGACATGCAGGACCGCGCCGGGCAGGGCAGCAGCCAAAGGTTTCGCCTCGATCGACGGACTCTTCTCGCTGGCGCGAGCGCGACAGCGACGCTGGCCGCGCTTGGTTTCTCGCCGGAGGCGCTGGCGCAGCAGGGGCTGAAGCTCAGCCAGGCGCAGGATTTCACCTTCGAGGCGCTGAAGGCGCGGGCGAAGCAGATGGCCGCGCAGCCCTATGAGGCGCCGCCGAGCCCGCGCCCGGACGTGCTTCAGCGGATCGATTACGATGCGCACGGCAAGATCAGGTTCAAGCCCGAGATGGCGCTGTGGGCGAACGGCCCGTCGCCCTGGCCGGTGACCTTCTTCCATCTCGGCCGCTACTTCCAGAAGCCGGTGCGCATGCATGTCGTCGAGGGCGGCAAGGCGCGCGAGATCGTCTACGATGAGAGCTATTTCGAGATGCCGGTAGACTCGCCGGCGCGCGAATTGCCGACCGGCGCCGGATTTGCCGGCTTCCGCTTCCAGGAAAGCCGCAGCGGCCATCCCGGGCGCAAGGGCGAGACGCTGGACTGGAAGAAGAACGACTGGGTCGCCTTCCTGGGCGCCTCCTATTTCCGGGCGATCGGCGAGCTCTACCAGTATGGGCTCTCGGCGCGCGGGCTCGCCATCGACCCTGCGGTCGCGGGGCGGTCCGAGGAGTTCCCGGACTTCACCCATATCTGGCTGGAAACGCCGCAGGACGGCGCCGAATATGTCGTGGTTTATGCGCTGCTCTCGGGGCCGAGCGTGGCCGGCGCCTATCGCTTCCGCATGCATCGCGGCAAGGGCGTCACCATGGAGATCGAGGTCGCGCTGAACCTGCGCAAGGATGTCGAGCGCCTCGGCATCTCCCCTCTGACCTCGATGTACTGGTATTCCGAGACGGCGAAGAGCACCGCCGTCGACTGGCGCCCGGAGGTGCATGATTCCGACGGGCTCGCGCTCTGGACCGGTTCTGGCGAGCGCGCCTGGCGGCCGCTCAACAACCCCTCGCGCACGACGGCCTCGGCCTTCGTCGACAATAATCCGCGCGGTTTCGGCCTTATGCAGCGCGACCGCGAAGTCGGCCACTACCTCGACGGCGTGTTCTATGAGCGCCGCCCGAGCCTCTGGGTCGAGACGCAAGGGGAGTGGGGCAAAGGCTCGGTCCAGCTCATCGAGATCCCGACCGACGACGAGATCCACGACAATATCGTCGCGATGTGGGTGCCAGAGGCTCCTGCCAGGGCCGGGAGCGCCTATAATTACCGCTACAAGCTGCACTGGATGGCGGACGAGCCGTTCCCGACCTCGCTCGGCCGGGTCGTGGCGACGCGCCTGGGCAATGGCGGCCAGCCCGGCACGACGCGCCCCAAGGGCGTGCGCAAGTTCATGGTCGAGTTTCTCGGTCCGGCGCTGGAAAGCATTCCCTTCGGCGTGAAGCCCGAGGTGGTGCTCTCGGCCTCGCGCGGCTCGTTCTCCTACATCTTCGCCGAGGCCGTGCCGGACGATGTCCCCGGGCACTGGCGCGCCCAGTTCGACCTCACCGTCGATGGCAATGATCCGGTCGAGATGCGCTGCTATCTCAAGGCCGGCGATACGGTGCTGACCGAGACCTGGCTTTATCAGTACCTGCCGTTCTGAGGAACTCCAGCTTCGAGCAGGCGATAGACATGCGCCCCCGCGATCGCGATTCCGAGAACGCCGAGTTCGCTTGCGACACCCGCGAAGGCGAGCAGGTAGATATAGGCGTCGCCGTCGACGGCATCCAAGACGTCCGTCATGGTGATCATGATCGCGAAGATGCACGCCATCGTCGCGGCCACCGGCAAGACGACGATGGCCAGGAGCTGCCATGTCAGCCCACCCGTTCTCGCGATGGACTGGGCGAGGCCGAGATCCTGCCTGCCGAGCGCCAGGGCGCTGAATGCCAGCGTCGTCCTCAGCAGGACCCAGGCCAACGCTATCGCGAAAACCAACTTCGCAGCCATGATGACCGAAGATGCTGGAACGTCGCTTGAAATCACCAGCATGGCCGAGAGCGCCACGACGTTATAGGCGCCGTACCGCAAAGTCGCGAATGAAGGCCGGCCGATCCGGAAATCCACGTTCCGTCCCAGGATGACCTCCCGTACTGCAAGGACGCAGAGCGGCAGCCAGAGGATCGTCGACGAAACGTTCAGAAGCCACGATGTCGCGAAGTTTTCGAGCATGGCGCGTCTTGTCCCGCCCGTTCCACCAGCACGAGCCGATGGTGGATCGGGATCGTGCATATCGTCACGACCAGAACCATCAAGGGATGGCGCAGCAGAAAGCGCCCGAGATCCGCAAGGTCGCGCCCGCGACCGCAAGCACCGGCAACGTCATGATAAGCCCCCCCGGCCAACTAGAACAGATAGAGTACAAAACCTCGCTTGATGCAAGCGTTTTCGCTGTAATGTCGGGGCAGCCCGGCAGACCGCCATTGCGCCGCGGCGAATGTAATATTATAGCAGTGCATATGCCGTCGCAGAGTCACAATCACTCGCATGCCGTTGCGATCGAGCCCGGTTTCTCGCTGCTGCGGCTTTCCGCGCCGGCGCGACTTGGTTTCGCGGCGCTCATCGTCGCCGTGCTGTGGCTGGCGACGCTGGCCGTCATCCTCTGATCGAGTTGCGTTCGATGTCCGCCATCCGCCTGACAGATCTGACGCTGGGATATGACCGTCATCCGGCGGTGCATCACCTTTCGGGTGAGATCGAAACCGGCAGCCTCACCGCCATCGTCGGGCCGAACGGGGCCGGCAAATCGACGCTGCTCAAAGGCATCGCGGGCGCGCTCGCGCCGCTGTCTGGCGGCATCGCGCTCGCCAAGGGCAAGCGCCTCGCCTACCTGCCGCAATCGGCCGATCTCGACCGCTCCTTCCCGATCCATGTCTACGACCTCGTCGCCATGGGGCTGTGGAACCGCGCCGGCCTCTTCGGGCGCATCGGCGCCGGGGCGGCTCAGAAGATCGACGATGCCATCGCGGCGGTGGGCCTGACCGGCTTCGAGCGCCGGCCGATCGGGACTTTGTCAGGCGGCCAGATGCAGCGCGCGCTGTTCGCACGCCTGCTGCTGCAGGATGCCGACGTCATCCTGCTCGACGAACCCTTCACCGCCATCGATGCGCGCACCACCGCCGATCTGCTCGATCTGGTGAGGCGCTGGCATGGCGAGAACCGCACGGTCGTGGCGGTGCTGCACGATATCGAGACGGTGCGGCAGGCCTTTCCGCGGACCTTGTTGCTGGCGCGCGAGGCCGTCGCCTGGGGCGAGACCGGCGCGGTGCTGACGGCGGAGAACCTGCTGAGGGCGCGGCGCATGGTCGAATCCTTCGACAGCCACGCCGCTCCCTGCCAGCGCGACGCTGCCTGAACGTACAGATCGGGCCAATGCTCTACGATCTCCTCATCGGCCCCTTCGCCGAATTCGACTTCATGCGCCGCGCCCTGGTCGGCGTCGTGGCGCTGTCGGTCTCGGGCGCGCCGATCGGCGTCTTCCTGATGCTCCGGCGGATGAGCCTGACCGGCGATGCTATGGCGCATGCCATCCTGCCCGGCGCGGCGCTGGGTTATCTCGTCGCGGGGTTCTCGCTGCCGGCGATGACGATCGGCGGTCTCGCGGCCGGTTTCGCCGTGGCGCTGGCGGCCGGCGCGGTGGCGCGGGCGACGGTGCTCAAGGAGGACGCCTCGCTCGCGGCCTTCTACCTGATCTCGCTCGCGCTCGGCGTTACCATCGTCTCGCTGCGCGGCTCGGCCATCGACCTGCTGCATGTGCTGTTCGGCAATGTGCTAGCGCTCGACGACCAGGTGCTGATCCTGCTCGCCAGCGTCGCCACCATCTCTCTGTTGACGCTCGCGGCGCTCTACCGGCCGCTGGTGCTGGAATGCGTCGATCCCGGCTTCCTGCGCTCGGTCAGCCGCTCCGGCGGCATCGTGCACCTGACCTTCCTCGCCCTCGTCGTGCTCAACCTCGTCGCGGGCTTCCATGCGCTGGGCACATTGCTGGCCGTCGGGATGATGATGCTGCCGGCCGCGGCGGCGCGCTTCTGGACGGCGGATATCACCAGACTGCTGCTGCTCGCCGCCGGTTTCGGCATGGTTTCCGGCTATGTCGGTCTCGTCCTGTCTTATGCGGCGGGCTCCAGCCTGCCGGCCGGTCCCTCCGTCATCCTGGCGGCGGGCGCGATCTATCTCGGTTCGCTCCTGTTCGGATCGCAGGACGGACTTGCGCGCCGCCTCTTGCCTCGCGCCCATCTCCAGAGATAGAAACGTTATATCGTTTCATTTGCGGAGACCTTCGATGCCTAACCGTCGCGCCCTCATCGCCGGGCTTGTCGTGGGGCTGACCGCAGTCGCCGCGCCCTTCGGCGCTTTCGCGCAGGAGAAGCTGCCGGTGGTGGCGAGCTTCTCGATCCTGGGCGACTTCGTCCGGCAGATCGGCGGCGAGCGCGTCAGCGTGACGACTCTCGTCGGCCCGGACGGCGATGCGCATGTCTATTCGCCGACGCCGGGCGATGCCAAGGCGATGGCGGGCGCGAAGCTCGTCGTGGTCAACGGGCTGCATTTCGAGGGCTGGCTGCCGCGCCTCGTCAAATCCTCGGGCACGAAGGCCACGCTCTTCGAAGCGACCAAGGGCATCACGCCGCTCGAGGCGGATGACGACCATGACGACAAGGGCAAGGGCGGTCCGGCGCATGCGCATGGCCATGACGATCCGCATGCCTGGCAGAACATCGCCAATGCAAAGCTCTATGTCGCCAATATCCGCGATGCGCTGAGCGCGGCCGATCCGGCGGGCAAGGCGAATTACGAGGCCAATGCCGCGGCCTATCTGGCCGAGCTCAATACGCTCGAAGGCGAGGTGAAGGCGGCTGTCGCCCGCATCCCCGCCGACCGGCGCAAGGCGATCACCACGCATGATGCCTTCGGCTATTTCGTCAAGGCCTACGGCATCGCCTTCATCGCGCCGCAGGGCGTCTCGACCGAAGCCGAGGCCTCGGCCAGGGACGTCGCCCGCATCATCCGGCAGGTGAAGGGGCAGAAGATCCCGGCCGTCTTCCTCGAAAACGTCACCAATCCCCGCCTCGTCGAGCAGATCGCGCGGGAAAGCGGGGCCAAGGTCGGCGGCCGGCTCTATTCGGATGCGCTGTCCGACGCGTCGGGTCCGGCGGGGACTTACATCCGGATGATGAAGCACAATATAAGCGAGATCGAGAAGGCGCTGACCGCCGGCCCGGCTTGACCGGGCGGCGCCGTCGCTAGCGTCGCAGCCATTCAGGTCAAGTCATGTCCGAGAAAATCCCCGTCACGGTGCTCACCGGCTATCTGGGCGCCGGCAAGACCACGCTCCTCAACCGCATCCTGACCGAGGACCACGGCAAGAAGTTCGCCGTCATCGTCAACGAGTTCGGCGAGGCCGGCATCGATGGCGACCTGATCGTCGGTGCCGACGAGGAAATCTTCGAGATGAACAACGGCTGCATCTGCTGCACCGTGCGCGGCGATTTGATCCGCATTCTCGACGGGCTGATGAAGCGCAAGGGCAAGTTCGACGCGATCATCGTCGAGACCACCGGTCTCGCCGATCCCGCGCCGGTCGCCCAGACCTTCTTCGTCGACCAGGATGTCGGCGACGCGACCCGGCTCGACGCCGTCGTCACCGTGACCGACGCGAAGTGGCTGAAAGACCGGCTGAAGGACGCGCCGGAGGCCAAGAACCAGATCGCCTTCGCCGACGTCATCATCCTCAACAAGACCGATCTCGTCTCGGCCGAGGAACTGGCAGAGGTCGAGGCGCAAATCCGCAAGATCAACCCCTATGCCAAGCTGCACAAGGCCGAGCGTTGCGACGTGGCGATCGACCAACTGCTCGACCGCAACGCCTTCGATCTCGACCGCATTCTCGACATCGAGCCTGACTTCCTCGAATCCGGCCATCACCATCATCATGCCGAGGATATCCGCTCGATCTCGCTGACCGTGCCGGGCGAGGTCGATCCCGAGAAGTTCATGCCGTGGATCAATGACCTCACCCAGATCCAGGGACCGAACATCCTGCGCTCCAAGGGCATCCTCGCCTTCAAGGACGAACCGCGCCGCTTCGTCTTCCAGGGCGTGCACATGATCCTCGACGGCGATCTCCAGCGCGACTGGAAGGATGGCGAGAAGCGCGAGAGCCGCCTCGTCTTCATCGGGCGCGGTCTCAACGAGAATGAGTTGCGCAAGGGGTTTGAAGCCTGCGCGGCTTGAGGCCTCAATTCTCGCCGTCGTCATCCCGGACCAGCAGCGAAGCTGCGCCGATCCGGGATCCATGCCTGAGCCTTCATCGGAAGCGCTGGGGCATGGATCCCGGGTTTCCCTTCGGTCACCCGGGATGACGCAGTGGTTTTCACGGATAACGAGCTGCGCTAGACCGGCCGCATGAGCACCATCGCCCAAACCGTCTCGCTGCGCGAGCATGTCACGCCCATCGCGGCCGAGACCCATGTCGTCGCCATCCGCTGGTTGAAGCAGGGCCTTGCCTTCGCGCTCGCCGACGGGCGCGTGCTGCGCTGGCGCGACGGCACGACGGACAGCGTCGAGGCGCATGCCGGCGGTATCCTGTCGGCGACGGGCGATGGCGAGCGGCTCATCACCGGCGGCGATGACGGGCGCGTCGTCGCAACCCGCATCGAAGGCGAGCCGGAAGAGCTGGCGAAGGACCCGAAGCGGCGCTGGATCGATGCGATCACGCTCTCGGCCTCCGGCAATCTCGCCTGGAACACTGGCAAGAGCGTGCATGCCCGCGACGAGAAGGGCCGCGTGCGCACATTGGAAGCGGCGAGCACGCCGCAGGGCCTCGTCTTCGCGCCGAAGGGCTATCGCCTCGCCATCGCCCAGATGAACGGTGTCTCGCTCTGGTATCCCAACACCGAGGCGAAGCCGGAATTCCTGGAATGGAAGGGTTCGCATCTCGATGTCGCCTGGTCCCCGGACGGGCGCTTCGTCGTCAGCTCGATGCAGGAGAATGCGCTGCATGGCTGGAAGCTCGGCGACAAGCCCGGGCATATGCGGATGACCGGCTATCCGGCCAAGCCGCGTTCGCTGTCCTGGTCGCATGACGGGCTCTGGCTCGCCTCCAGTGGCGCGGACGGCGCGATCGTCTGGCCGTTTCAGGGCGACGGGCCGCAGGGCAAGGCGCCGCGCGAATGCGGCGTGCGCCATGCGCGCGTCACCCGCGTCGCCTTCCATCCCGGCGCGCTGGTTCTGGCGATCGGCTATGACGACGGCTGTATCCTGCTGGTGCGGCTGACCGATGGCTCCGAGTTGCTGGTGCGACCGGCCGTGCGCGACAGCGGCATCAGCGCTTTCGCCTGGGACAAGGGCGGCAAGCGCCTCGCCTTCGGCGCCGAGGATGGCGCAGCGGGCGTGCTCGTGCTGCCGAGCTGAGACCCGTGCGCTTCGGTCTCTTCGGCAAGCCCGATACCCGAAAGGGCGGCGAAGCGAAGGCCGAAGCGAAGGCTGTGGCCGAGCGCTTGAAGGTACAGGTCAGAGAGATGCTCGGCCTGGCCGAGGCGACCGCGATCGCCGTCAACGAGATCATCTGCGCCGATCCTGCCTGCCCCGGCAGCGAGACGGTGATCCTGGTGATGAAGCCCGGTGAGAAGACCCGGGCTTACAAGCTGCAGATGGCCATGGCCGAGGTGACGGCGGAGGCGCTGGCCGAGGCGCTTCGTCATGCTCGGCTTGACCCGAGCATCTCGGAAACAGGCACCTTCTCGTCATGAGATGCTCGGGTCGAGCCCGAGCATGACGTGCCTTATCAGGGCTTCAAGCCGTTCGGGATGGCCGGCGCTTCGGCCTTCAGCACGATGCCGACGCGGCGGTTATAGGGCAGGTAGGGATTGTCCTTGATCAGCGGCTCGGTGTCGCCCTTGCCGGTGACGGACGAGAAGCGCTCGCTCGGCATGCCGGCATTGGCGAGGATTTCGCGGACTGCATTGGCGCGGCCGATCGAGAGCCCCCAGAGATCGCCCTCGGGCACCGCACCCGGCCGCGGCGTCGCGCTGTGGCCGGAGATCGCGATCTTGTTCGGCATGCGCCGCAGCGTCGGGGCGACGGCGGCCAGGACCTTGCGCATGCGCTCGTTGGGCTGGGCGGAGCCCTCGGCGAACATGGCGCGGCCCTCCTGATCGACGAGCTGGATGTCGACGCCAGCCTCGGTGACCTCGACGAGGACGTTGCGCGAGATTTCGGCGATCTCCGGCATGTCGCGCAGCGCCTGCCTGAGCGAGGCGGCGGCCAGCGCGAAGCCGCGGTCGAAGGTCGCCGACATCAAGCCGTCGTCCTTCTGGTTGTGCTGGCTGGGCCCGGGCGTGTCCGTCGCGTCCTCGAGAGGGCGGATATGGGCGTTCTTGATATGGCTCTTGGTCGGGATGCCGTCGCGTTCGACGATGCCGGCGAGGCGAACGTCGCTCTGCGTGCCGAAGGCTTCGCGCATCGAGCCGGCGACGATCTGGAGCTTCTGCTTGTCCTGGCTCGAATAGGCGGCGACCATGACGAAGAACGCCATCAGCAGCGCCATCAGGTCGGCGAAGGTCACGAACCAGCCGTGGCCGCCGTGGCCGCCGCGTTTCTTCTTCGCCATGGCCTAGAGCCCGGTCATGCCGCTTGCGCCATCTCTGCGCGATGGTGATCGGGCAGATAGGCCAGCAGCATCTCGCGCACCAGCGTCGGGCTCTTGGCGTCGCGCATCTGCAGCACGCCGTCGATGATCAGCGTGCGGGAGATCTCCTCCTCCTCAAGCTTGATGTGCAGCTTGTCGGCGATCGGCAGCGTGAACATGTTGGCGACCATGGCGCCGTAGAGCGTCGCCAGCAGCGCCGTCGCCATGGCCGGGCCGAGCTTGGAGGGGTCGGACATGTTGGCGAACATCGTGACCATGCCGAGAATCGTGCCGATCATGCCCCAGGCCGGTGCGCAGTCGCCGATGGCGCGGTAGACCTTGGAGCCTTCGTCGAGCCGCTGCAGGAAGTTGTCGCGGTCGCGCTCCATCGTGTCGCGGATGAAGTCCTTGTCGTAGCCGTCGGCGATGTAGCGCAGCCCCTGGGCGAGGAATGGGTCGGAGACCTCGACGTTCTCGAGCGCGACCGGGCCGCTCTTGCGGGCGATCTCGGCGACGCGCGTGATCTCGTCGATCAGCTCGCGCGGATGGATCGAACGCATGGTGAAGGCGAAGCGGACGCCCATCGGCAGGCCGTGCGCGATCACCGAAAAGGGAAAGCGCAGCATGGTGGCCGCACTGGCGCCGCCGAAGATGATGATCGCGGCGTGCTTGTCCCAATAGGCAGCGAAATTACCGCCGTCGATCATGATCAGCGCGACGATTGTCGCGATGCCCCCCAGAATGCCTGCGCCGGTGGCGAGATCCATAAGAGCACCCTGATGCGCGCGATGCTCCGGGATCGCGAGCCGGGGCTTTTCGCAGTGCGGAAACCATAAGATGTGTGGTTTGAACGAAGCGTTAAGGTTGAGACGCTTGCCCCGGCGAAACGCTCCGTTAAGAATCGGCCGATGTCGCTCTTCACGCTCTATGCCCGTGTCCTCGGCGAACTCGGCCCGGAAAGGCGGCTGGGCATCGTCCTGGCGCTGGCCAACGTCCTGCTGGCGGCGGTCGCCTTCGCCGAGCCGATGCTGTTCGGCGCGCTGATCGACCGGCTGACCACGATCCAGACGTCGGGCGGCTCACTGACCTGGAGCAGCATCAACCTGCTGATCTTCGCCTGGGCCGGCTTCGGCCTCGCCAATATCGGCGTCGGGGTCTTCGTCGCGCTCAATGCCGACAAGCTCGCCCATCGCAGCCGGCTTGCCGTGATGGCGCGCTATTTCGAGCACGCGCTCACCTTGCCGCTCGCCTATCACACGCAGACCCATTCCGGCCGCGTGCTCAAGGTGATGCTCGACGGCACGAGCGCGATGTGGGCGCTGTGGCTCTCCTTCTTCCGCGAGCACTGCGCCTCGATCGTCGCGCTGTTCGTGCTCTTGCCCTTCACGGTCTGGAAGAACTGGCAGCTCGGCCTGCTGCTGATCTGCCTCGTGCTGCTGTTCGGCTCGCTGACCGCCTTCGTGCTGCGCAAGACCGACCAACTCCAGCGCAATGTCGAGGCCTATCATTCGAACCTCGCCGAACGTGCCTCCGATGCGCTCGGCAACGTGCCGGTGATCCAGAGCTTCACTCGCATCGAGGCGGAAGTGCGGGGGCTGCGCAGCACCATCAGCAGCCTGCTGGAGGCGCAGCTGCCGGTTTTGTCCTGGTGGGCGATGGCGACGGTCGCGACGCGGGCCTCGGCGACGCTGACAGTGCTCGCGATCTTCGTCGTCGGCACCTGGCTGCTGATGCATGGCCAGACGACCGTCGGCGAGATCGTCACCTTCATGGGCTTCGCCACCATGCTGGTCGGGCGTCTCGAGCAGATCGTCGCCTTCGTGAACTTCATCTTCATGCAGGCGCCGAAGATGCGGGAGTTCTTCGAGGTGCTCGACACGCCGCCGACCGTGCGCGACCTGCCGAGCGCCAAGGATCCCGGCCGGCTCCAGGGCGCCGTCTCCTTCGAGGACGTCTCCTTCTCCTATGATGGCAAGCGCGCGGCGGTCCGCGACGTCTCCTTCGCGGTCAGGCCCGGCGAGACGATCGCCGTCGTCGGCTCGACCGGCTCGGGCAAGTCGACCACGCTTGGCCTGCTGCACCGGGCCTTCGACCCGCAATCGGGGCGGATCACGGTCGATGGTCTGGATATCCGCGAGATCTCCCTGCTGTCGCTCCGGCGCAATATCGGCGTCGTCTTCCAGGAGCCGATGCTGTTCGCCCGTTCGATCCGCGAGAACCTGCTCGTGGGCAAGCCGGACGCCACCGACGCCGAGCTGATGCAGGCGCTCGACCGGGCGCAGGCGAGCGAGGTGATGGCCCGCCAGACGGATGGGCTCGACACGCTCGTCGGCGAGCGCGGCCGGACGCTGTCAGGCGGCGAGCGCCAACGGCTTTCGATCGCGCGCGCGCTCCTCAAGAACCCGCCGATCCTGATCCTCGACGAGGCCACCTCGGCGCTCGATGCCGCCACCGAGGTCAAGCTGCAGAAGGCGCTGGAGGAGGTGATGAAGGATCGCACCACCTTCGTCATCGCGCATCGCCTCGCCACGATCCGCAACGCCGATCGCATCCTCGTCTTCGAGCATGGGCAGGTCGAGGAGATGGGCACCTTCGACGAGCTCGTCGCCAAGGGCGGGCGCTTCGCGGCGCTGGCGCGGGCGCAGTATCTCGTCAGCGACAAGCCGGCCCCGCTCGCGGAAGGGGCGGCGAGCCCGCTGGCGCAGAAGATCCTGCCGGGTTGACGCTTCTGCCGGGCTGAACGCGAGAAATCGTTCGTCGAGGGCCCTGCGTCGATGTCAGGCGTTGCACCAGCGTCGCCTTTCCCGCTTATGTAGGTCACACCCTTTCCGCAACGAACTTCCGTGTGACGACGACGATGATGATCCTTCGCCTTGCCTGTGCCTGGGCTTCGGTTGCCGTATTCCTGCTGTTCGGCGACACTCTGCTCGGTCAGCTCGGCGCGCCGTTGCCGTCCCTGCTCGTTTTCCTCTGGTTGCTCGGCGTCATCATCTGGTCGTCCTTCGGCGTCGTGCACGAGGCCGAGGACCTGGCCGACAGGTTGGGCGAGCCCTATGGCACACTGATCCTGACCCTCTCGATCGTCATCATCGAGGTGGCGCTGGTCGGCGCCGTCATGCTCGGCGCGAAGGGGGCGCCGACGCTCGGCCGCGACACGATGTTCGCGGTGCTGATGATCGTGCTCAACGGCGTGGTCGGCATCGGCCTGCTGATCGGCGGCCTGAGGCATTTCCAGCAGCGCTACAACCTGAAGGGCGCCACGTCCTATCTGGCCGTAATCATCCCGCTGACGGTGATCCCGCTCTTCCTGCCGAACTTCACGACCTCGACGCCGGACGGCACGCTGACCTCCTTCCAGGCCATCGCCTTCTCGATCTTCACGGTCGCGCTCTACGGCGCCTTCCTCGCGCTCCAGACGGGGCGGCACAGCATGTTCTTCCGCGAGCCGGAGGAGGACGGCAAGCCGGTCGCGGCTGCCGGCGTCGAGGAGGAGTCTTCTTCCGCACGCGAAATCCTGCCGCATGTCGGGCTGCTGCTCGCCAATATCCTGCCGATCGTCATCCTCTCGAAGAGCCTGGCGGCGGTGCTCGACTTCGGCATCGCCAAGCTCGGCGCGCCCGCCGCGCTCGGCGGCATCCTGATCGCGATGGTGGTGTTCACGCCGGAATGCATTGCCGCGCTCAAGGCGATCACCGCCAATCAGCTGCAGCGCGCGGTCAATCTCTGCCTGGGTGCGGCCGCCTCGACGCTGGGCATGACGGTGCCCGCGGTGCTGCTGATCGGCGTCTTCACCGGCCAGCCGGTGGTGCTCGGCCTGTCGGCGACGAACATGGTGATCGCCGCCATGACCCTGCTGCTCTCGACGCTGACCTTCACTGGCACGCGCACCACCATGCTGGAGGGCGCGGTGCATCTCGCCGTGTTCTTCGTCTTCCTCGTGCTGGTGTTCAGCCCCTGACGGGCAAGCGATAACCCCGCAGGTAATCGACCCGCGCCATCTGCGACGTCATGGTCCTCCGCAACGGCCGGCTTTCGAGCGGCCCTTCGACGGAGAGGACCATGACCGCCTATGCCATCGCCCACCTGCAGGAAGTCCGGCTCGGCCCGGAGATCATCGACTACATCCGGCGCATCGATGCGACGCTTGTTCCCTATGAGGGCCGTTTCCTGATCCATGGCGCGACGCCGGAGATCATCGAGGGGCCATGGCCCGGCGATCTCGTCATCATCGCCTTTCCCGATCTGGAGCGGGCGCGCGCCTGGTACGACTCGCCCGGCTATCGCGAAATCCTGCCGCTGCGGACGGAGAACTCGCTCAGTATGGCGATGATCGTGAAGGGCGTGGAGGCCGGCTATCGCGCGACCGATTTCCTCGCCAAGGCCGGTCTTGCCTGATCCGTTTCGATCAGCCGTGCGAAGCGAGCTCGGTCTCGATGAAGCCGCGCACTTCCTCCGCCGCGACACCCGGCGCGATGAAGCTCTTGCCGATGCCGCGGGCGAGGATGAAGGTCAGGACGCCGCGCTTGACCTTCTTGTCCTGCGCCATGGCGTTGACGATCTCCTCGGCGCTTCCCGCCCCACCCGGCACCTGCTGCAAACGGCTGGGCAGGCCGACATGGTCGAGATGGCGCGCGACCCGCCCGGCATCCTGGCCCGGGCAGAGCCCGAGGCGCTGCGAGAAGCGGAAAGCGAGCGCCAGACCGATGGCGACGGCCTCCCCATGGACGAGGCGCGCGGAATCGTAGTTGGTCAGGCGCTCCAGCGCATGGGCGAAGGTGTGGCCGAGATTGAGGAGCGCGCGGTCGCCCTCCTCGCGCTCGTCGCGGGCCACGATCGCCGCCTTGGCGCGGCAGGAGACGGCGACGGCATGGTCACGCTCCGGGCCGCCGGCGATAACGCGGCTCCAGTTCGCCTCGCACCAGTCGAAGAAGACGGGGTCGTCGATCAGCCCGTATTTCACGACCTCGGCGTAGCCGGCCTTGAACTCGCGCTCGCTCAGCGTGTCGAGGAGGGCGGTGTCGGCGACGACCAGCGCCGGCTGGTGGAAGGCGCCGATCAGGTTCTTGCCATATGGCGAGTTAATGCCGGTCTTGCCGCCGACCGAGGAATCGACCTGCGAGAGCAGCGTGGTCGGCACCTGGATGAAGCGGACGCCGCGCCGCAGCACCGCTGCCGCGAAGCCGGTGAGATCGCCGACGACGCCGCCGCCGAAGGCGATGACGAGGTCGTTGCGTTCTATCTTCGCCGCCAGCAGGGCATCGCAGAGCGCGATGAACTGGGCATAGGATTTCGAGCCTTCTCCCGGCGGGATGGTGATGCGGCTCGACGTGATGCCTTCCTGGTGCAGGCAGGCCTCGAAGGCGGCGCCGTGCAGGGCGGCGACGCTGGTATCTGTGACGAGGGCGGCCTTGGCGCCGGGCGCGAAGGCCGCGATCAAGGCGGCGGCCTCGCAGAGCTGGTGGCGGCCGATATGGATGTCGTAGGCGCGGCCCTCCAGCGCGACGGGGACGGTGATCCGCGCGCCGGCCTTCTCGGTCAGGGTGGCGTTCATGGCGTGTCTTCTCCGGCCGTCAGGCGCAGATAGCCGCCCAATGCGGCAATGGTTTCGCCGACCACGAGTTCGTGAGGCTCGTCGCTCGACTGGATCGTCAGGTCGGCAAGCGCGTAGACGGGCTCGCGATCGGCCAGCATCCGGCGCAGGGTCGCCTCGGGGTCGGTCGTCTGAAGCAGCGGGCGGTTGGAGCGCTTGCGGACGCGGCGCATCAGGACATCGGGCTCGGCCTTGAGCCAGACCGAAACGCCGAGCTGCCTGATGCGCTCGCGCGTTTCGGCATTCATGAAGGCCCCGCCGCCGGTCGCGAGCACGAGCGGCGCGCGGGTCGTGAGAATGCGGCTGATGACGCGGCGCTCGCCATCGCGGAACTCGGCCTCGCCGCGCTGCGCGAAGATCTCGGGGATCGTCATGCCCGCCGCCGTCTCGATCTCGGTATCGGCGTCGACGAAGGGCATGCCGAGGCGGCTGGCGAGCCGGCGCCCGACAGAACTCTTGCCGGAGCCCATCATCCCGACGAGCACGATGGCGCGGCCGCCGAGAGCAGCGCGGAGATCGGCCGTATCCGGGGCGGTGATTGTGGCGGCGGCAGTCATCGATCTTATTTCCTCGGCACGCTGTAGCACGCAGGCGCCGGCCGCGTCATGCCTCCGTCATGGTTTTGCCGCGCTTTGCGCGGGGCTGTGGCCTGCCTGCCCTTGCGCGGCGCGGGCGGCATCGCGGATAGTCGGCTGGCCCAAGATCGCGCGATTGCAAGAGTTCGCCCGAAGTGCCGACGTTATTCCGTTTCCTCGTCTTCGTCGCGGTCATCGCCGGTCTGGTCTTCGGGGGCATGGTGGCGCTCGTGACCTTCGTCCAGCCGGTGCAGCGCGAGATGGTCGAGATCGTGCCGCCCTCGAAGCTTCAGCCGAAATGAGCCGGCTGTCGCGCCAGCGGCTGAACGCTTACCTCGACATGCTGGCGGCCGAGCGCGGCGCGGCGCGCAATACGCTCGAAGCCTATGAGCGCGATGTCGAGGATTATCTCGGCTTCCTTGCGAACAAGGCCGTGGCCGATGCCACGGCGGAGGATATCCGCGGCTGGCTCGCCGATCTCTCGGCGCGCGGGCTCAAGGCTTCGTCGGCGGCGCGGCGGCTTTCCGCCGTGCGGCAGTTCCATCGCTTTCTCTATACCGAGGGGTTGGCGGGAACCGACCCCTCCGCCGCGATCTCGGGCCCCCGCCAGGGGCGGCCCCTGCCGAAGGTGGCCTCGGTCGGCGATGTCGACCGGCTTCTCGAAACCGCCCGGGCGGCGTGTTCGCGGGAGGGGCTGACCAAGGCGGCCCGGCTGAAGGCGCTGCGAATGCGCTGCCTCGTCGAGATGCTCTACGCCACGGGCCTGCGTGTTTCCGAGCTGATCGCGCTGCCGCGATCGGCCGCGACGACACGCGAGCGCTTCCTGATCGTGCGCGGCAAGGGCGACAAGGAACGGCTGGTGCCGCTGAACGAGGCGGCGAGGCAGGCTGCACGCGAGTGGCTGGAGGCGCTGACGGAAGCGGGCGAGACCGATGGGCGTTGGCTCTTCCCGTCGGATGGCGAAAGCGGCCACCTGACGCGGCAGGTCTTCGCGCGCGATCTCAAGGTGCTCGGCGGGGCGGCGGGCTTCTCGGCCGCGGCGCTCAGCCCGCATGTGCTGCGTCATGCCTTCGCGAGCCATCTGCTGCAGAACGGCGCCGACCTCAGGGTGGTGCAGGAACTGCTAGGGCATGCCGACATCGCGACGACCCAGATCTACACCCATGTCCTCGACGAGCGGTTGAAGAGCATGGTGCGGGATCTCCATCCGCTGGCGGATGGCGAGTGAGGCACGGCCGCCGCCGCGTCATTCTCGGGCGGAGCGAAGCGTAGACCCGAGATATCGGGACGAGAGAAGCTGGTTTCCGAGATGCTCGGGTCAAGCCCGCGCATGACGTACAGCGCTCACGCCTCAGAGCAGCGGATCTGCTGGACGCGCCGGGGCATCTCGCCGACGGCCGGGATGAACTGGCCGGTCGCGGGATCGAGGATCATCAGCACACCCGTGGCGACCGCGAAATAGGCGCCGTGCAGGTGCAGCCTGCCCTTGCTTTCGAGGATCTGGACGCAAGGGAAAGTGCGGAGATTGTCGAGCGATTGCTGGACCGAAGCCAGTTCAAGCCGGTGCAGGTAGCCGTCGAAGCTCTCGTTGCGGCCGCGCCCGCCGGTGCGCTCGGCCGCCGGGCCGATCAGGGTGATCCATTTGCCGATGAAGTCGCCGGGCGAGAGCGCTTCCTGGCTGTCGTCGGCGAAGGCGCGGATGCCGCCGCAGCGGCCATGGCCGAGCACGACGATATGCTGGACCTTGAGCGCCTGCACGGCATATTCCAGCGCGGCCGACGTGCCGTGGAGCTGGTTGTCCGGCTGGAAGGGCGGCACGAGATTGGCGATGTTGCGGGCGACGAACATCTCGCCCGGCCGCGCATCGAAGATGACTTCCGGCGAAACGCGCGAGTCGCAGCAGCCGATCAGCATGATCTTCGGCGTCTGGCCGTGTTCGCCAAGTTCTTCGTATCGGCCCTTTTCGCGGAGAAAACGGTCGTCGAGGAAGGTCCGATAGCCTTCCGTCAGGCGCTGCGGGAACGGCTCTGCAGGCTTTTCCATGGCTCTTCTCGAACAGGAAAGCGCGGGCTTCGTCAAGTCGATGTTGCGGTGCGATACGGGCGAGCGCCTATCGGCCGCCGCAAATCCGCGCTTCGAGCACGGAGACGAGCGTGCGCGGCTCACCCCGCAGCAGCACGGTCTTCAGCCGCGCGCTGGCGCCGGCGACGATGGCGATCTGCGAACGCGGCAGCCTGAGTTCACCCGACAAAAGCAGGATGAGGGCGGCGTTCGCCTCACCCTCCGTCGGTGCTGCCCGGACGCGCGCCTTCAGCACGGAGCGACCATCGGCCAGGGTCTCGACACCATCTAACGCATCGCGGCCGCCGCGCGGCGTCAGCCTGACGGTCAGGCTGACGCCTTCGCCTGTTTCCCGCCAGGGACGGCTGGTCGGATCGCTCATCGGCTCTCTCTTCGGCCCTCTCGTCGGGAAGGGGCAGCCATGCGCCGCCGGGTCATGGACATACCGGTCGCGTCGCCTAGTCTGGCTGCCTGCGCCCTGTGCGGCATAACGCTTGCCAAGGCGCCTGCGCAACGGAGACACCCGCCTTGACCGAACCTTGCGATCTCAGCGCCGTCGCCGCGCGCGCCCTCATCGGCGCCCGGAAGCTTTCCGCCCGCGAACTGCTCGAAAGCTGCATCCGCCGCATGGACGAGGTCGATCCGGCGGTGAACGCGATGGTGGCGCGGGACGACGAGGCGGCACGCAAGGCGGCCGCCGAGGCCGACGAAGCGACGGCGCGCGGCGATGCGCTGGGCGCTCTGCACGGCCTGCCGGTCGGGATCAAGGATCTCGAAAACACCGCGGGACTGCGCACCACCTATGGCAGCGCGCTCTATCGCGATTTCGTACCGAAGGAAGACCAGCTGATCGTCGCCTCGGTGCGCAAGGCCGGCGCGATCATCGCCGGCAAGACCAACACGCCCGAATGGGGCGCCGGGGCCAATACCCGCAATGCCGTCTACGGCGCGACGGGCAACCCCTTCGATCCGTCGAAGAGCGCGGCCGGCTCCTCCGGCGGCTCGGGCGTGGCGCTGGCGACGGGCATGGTGCCGATCGCCACCGGCTCCGACACGGGCGGTTCGCTGCGCAATCCGGCGGCCTTCAACGGCATCGTCGGCTTCCGCCCGACGCCGGGCCTCGTGCCGAGCGAGAAGCGGGCGCTCGGCTGGTATCCGCTTCCGGTGCTCGGGCCGATGGCGCGCAATGTGCCCGATCTCTGCCTGCTGCTTTCCTCCATGGTCTCCGACAACGGTGCCGATCCGCTCGCCACGACCGTGCATGGCCAGACGATCCGCCGGCCGCAGGATTTCGCCCGACCCGATGCCATCGATCTCGCCTCGCTCAAGGTGGCGCTGACGCCCGATTTCGGCTTCGCCCCGACGGAGCGGCATATCAAGGACGTCTTCGCCGAGAAGGCCGGGGCGTTCAGCCATCTCTTCCACGCCGCCGAAGAAGCCACGCCGGATTGCGACGGCACCGACGAGGTCTTCGAGATCCTGCGTGCGGTCGGCTTCCTCGCCGGCCATCTCGACAAGGTGCGCGACACGCCGGACATGGTCGGGCCTAATGTGCGGGCCAATGTCGAGGAAGGCCTGGGCTATTCGGCCCTCGACGTTACGCGGGCGCTGAAGCAGCAGACGGCGATCTACCAGCGCTGGCAGCAGTTCTTCGAGCGCTACGACGTCATCCTCTCGCCGGCGGTGACGTTGAGCCCGCGTCCCTGGACCGAGCTCTTCCCCGCCGAGATCGACGGCAGGGCGACGCGGACCTATTTCCACTGGCTGGCGCTGGCCTATGCCGTGACCATCGTCGGACACCCGGCGATCTCGCTGCCGGTCGGGCTCGACCGCAACGGCATGCCCTTCGGGCTCCAGATCGTCGGGCCGCGTGGCGGCGATGCCAAGGTGCTGGCGGTGGCCGCCGCGCTGGAGGCGGCGCTGGCAGGCGACCCGCTGACGGCGCGGCCGGTGCCGGACCTCGCCAGGCTCGCCAAGGCCCGGCCGATCAGCGAGAGCCCGAATTTCATGGGCTTCGCCTGAACGGACACAATCATCAACCAGAAAAAGGGGAGAGCAAGCATGAAGCGTCGCGATTTTCTCACGGGGACGGCCGCGCTGGGCATCGCCGGCCCGAGCCTGACGCGGTCCGCCGCCGCGCAGAGCGCCACGACCCTGAAGTTCGTGCCACAGGCCAACCTGACGGCACTCGATCCGATCTGGACGACGGCGACCGTGACCAACAACCACGGCTATTTCGTCTTCGACACGCTCTATGGCGGCGATCTCGACCTCAAGCCGCAGCCGCAGATGGCCGAGGGCCACGAGATCTCGGCCGACGGCAAGACCTGGCGCATCAAGCTGCGCGAGGGGCTCGCCTTCCATGACGGCGCCCCGGTCAAGCCGGCCGACTGCATCCAGAGCATGAAGCGCTGGTGCCAGCGTGATCCATACGGGCAGCTCCTGACCAAGGTCGTCGAAGCCTGGAGCGCGCCCGACGAACGCACCATCGAGATCAAGTTGACCCGACCCTTCCCGATGATGCTGGACCTGCTCTCCAAGGCGGACAACCCGCCCTTCATCATGCCGGAGCGGCTGGCCCAGACCGACGCCACCAAGCAGGTGACGGAGATGGTCGGCTCCGGCCCCTACAAATTCGTCCCCGGCGAATATGTCACCGGCAGCCGCGTGGTCTACGAGAAGTTCGACGGCTACAAGCCGCGCAGCGAGGCGCCGAGCCGCAATGCCGGCGGCAAGGTCGCGAACTTCAAGCGGATCGAGTGGCACATCCTGCCCGATCCGGCGACCTCCGCCGCGGCCCTGACGACGGGCGAGGTCGATTGGTGGGAGCGTCCGCTCGCCGATCTGCAGCCGATGCTGGCCCAGAGCCCCGACATCAAGCGCGAGATCATCGACAAGGCCGGGCGCGGCGCCATCATCCGGCTGAACCATCTGCAGCCACCCTTCAACAACCCGAAGGTGCGTGCCGCCGTCCGCATGGCGGTGAAGCAGGAAGACTATATGCGCGCCGCCCAGGGCGACGATACCTCGACCTGGCAGGTCTGCCGCAATCTCTGGTGGCGCGGCACGCCGTACTACACGGGCGAGCAGGAAGATCTGATGCCGGGCAGCATCGAGAAGGCCAAGGCCGCGCTGAAGGAGTCCGGCTACAATGGCGAGAAGGTCGTCATCATCAATCCGACCGACTTCCCGGATATCGGGCCGCTCGGCGAGGTGACCTACGAACTGCTCAAGCAACTCGGCATGAACGTGGAGATGGCGGCGAGCGACTGGGGTACGGTGATCCAGCGCCGCAACAGCCGCGAGGGCGTCGAGAAGGGCGGCTGGAGCATCTTCCACACCACCGGCGCGGCAATCGGCTGGGGCAACCCGGCGCTGTCGAACCTTGTGCGCGGCCAGGGCGACAAGGGCTGGTTCGGCTGGTGGAAGAGCGACAAGGCCGAGGAACTGGCCGAGCAGTGGCTCTATGCGCCCGATGAGGCCGCGCAAAAGAAGACGGCGGTCGATCTCGGCCGGCTGGCGCTGGAAGAATGCGGGACGATCCCGCTCGGCCAGTTCGTCATCCGCACCGCCTATCGCAAGAACCTGACCGGCATGCTGCCAGGCTCCGCGCCCTATCCCTGGGGCTTGAAGCGGGTCTGAGACCGTCCGGCAACTCTACTGCGGCGGTCGCCTGACGGCGTTTTCTGCGCTTCCGGTGCTCACGTACTGATGTACGCTCCGCTCCGGTTCTCGAAAACGCCGCCATTCGACTCCCGCAGCGAGTGGCCGGACGGTCTCCGGGCGGTTCGCGGCAGGGGCGGGTACGTCCCATCCCGTGCCGCCTTCGGTGCTTCAGTGCTGTGCCGCGACTGCCGCCGACCAGGGTGAGGCGGCGTCGCTCGAGCCTTCGGCGCCGTCACGGTAGACCCGGATGAAGTTCGGGCAGGCGAAGTTGATCGGCAGCACGGCATGCTCGACGAGGGTCGTCGGGCCAGCCTGCTCCAGCGCCGCCAGCGTCTCGGCGGGCAGTCGCAGATCTGCGCTGGTCGAGTCGGGGCCGGAGACGTCGATGCGCTGCTGGTGCGCCGTCGCTTCGGTATCCATGCCGAAATCGAGCTGCCAGGCGAGGGTCTGGTAGACGCTGGCGAGGATGCGACGCCCGCCGGAGGAGCCGGCGGCGAGACGCGGCCAGCCGCCATCCCTGGGCGTCACCACGACCGGGCACATGTTGCAGAGCGGGCGGGCGCCGGGCGCGATCGCATTGGCGCTGCCGGGGCGCGGATCGAACCACATCATGCCGTTGTTCATCAGCACGCCGGTGCCCGGCAGCACGACGCGGCTGCCCATCGAGGAGAGCAGCGTCGTGGTGACGGTGACGAGATTGCCCTCGCCGTCGACCACGGTGAGGTGCGTGGTGCAGGTGTCGCCCGGTTCCTTGGCCGTGGTGGCGGCGCCAAGGCCGTCGAGGCGTTCGCGATAGGCCTCTCGCATGACGCGGGAGAGCTGCGCGAACCAGACGGCCGAAGGGCCGTCGCCATCGATCGGCGCATCGGCCATGCCGGCTACCACGCGCTCGAGCGTCGGCGCCGCGGTGAGGCCGCCGGCCGTATGGACGACGTGGCTGCCGCGCCAGTCGATCGTCGGCGCCTCGCGCAGCTCGGCCTTGCAACCCGCCAGATCCTGCTCGTCCACGACCCCACCAGCGGCGGCGATGTCCGCAGCGAGCCGGCGGGCGAGATCGCCGCTGTAGAAGTCGTCGAGGCCGGCTCTGGCGAGGTGTTCGAGGGTCTCCGGCAGCTTGCCGAGCGTCATGAAGCCGGGCGAGCCCTGATAGGGCGGCACCGGCGGCAGGCCGCCGGGCAGGTAGATGCGCGCGCTCTCCTCATAGAGCCGCAGCACCGCGGCGGAGGAGGCGATCTTCAGCGTCGTGTACCAATCCGCGGGCAGGCCGCGCCGGGCGAGCGCGATCGCGGGCTGCAGGATATCGGCCAGCGGCAGCGCTGAGCCGAAGGCCTGCTTGAGCTTGGCATAGCCGGCGACCGAGGACGGGATGCAGAAGGAGAGGGGGCCGTGGATGTTGCGGTCGCCGACCACCTCCGGCCAGGTGAAGAGGTCCTTCTTCATCTCGCCCGTGAGGGGGTAATCGGCGGGATCGGCGCGGCGTGGCGCGACAGGGCCGAAATCGACGACCTGCGCTCGGCCTTCCCCAGCCTTCAGCACCACCGCGAAGCCGATACCGCCGAGGCCGCTGTTCCAGGGTTCGACCGCTGCGAGCGCGAAGCAGGCCGCGACCGCTGCGTCGGCGGCATTGCCGCCCTGCTCGAGGATCGCCGTTCCGGCCTCGGCCGCCTCGCGGCTCTGCGAGACGACGATGCCGTGCCTGCCGCGGGCGGCCGGCTTGGTCAGAACCCAGTTCTGGCTGCGATAGGGGCGAGCGGCTGCGGCCATGCGGGCGACCTCGATCGATTGTGGAGGTCGCCATACTGCATGCCGGCCGCGGCGCCGTCGAATGCGTCGTGGAAGCCGGGGAGCCGCGCGGCGCGCAGGGCAGACGCCGTCAGAACACGTTCGGGTAGATGTAGCGGACGATCACGCTCTGGATGAAGTAGATGATCAGCAGCAGGATGATCGGCGAGATGTCGATGCCGCCGAGATTCGGCAGGCGCTCGCGGATCGGGCGCAGGGCCGGCTCCGTGACGCGGTAGAGCGCGTCCCAGATGGTCGCGACGAACTGGTTGCGGGTGTTGATGACATTGAAGGCGATCAGCCAGCTCAGCACCGCCGAGGCGATCAAAATCCACACATAGATCTGCAGGGCGAGCAGAACCACGTCGAGAACGGCACGCATCGATCTTCCTCTTGGGCCTTTTCGGAAAGGTGTCGCGGAATATCGTCCGCCGGCGCCAAAACAGATGGCGGAGGTGATTGACATCCACGCGGCGCACGGCCTAGAAGGCCAGCGCCTTGGGGCTGTAGCTCAGATGGGAGAGCGCTGCAATCGCACTGCAGAGGTCAGGGGTTCGAATCCCCTCAGCTCCACCAAGGCTTTCGTATAAATAGCTGATCTTGTTGAGGCTGCGGCGTCATTGGCCGCGGTACCCAACATACCCCAACAGTAAACGCAAATCAGTTCGGACGGAAACGGCTCTATAGGGCTGCATTCGGATTTCAGTCCCTACGCACTGAACGCCCCCGTGGCTGGCTCACCTGGGAAAGCACGTGATCCACGCGCATAAAGATGTCGTCCAGGACTTCTTCGGCGTCGAAATCCTTGTCCTTCGCGGAAATCGCTTTTAGCGCGTCGCGGGATTGGGAGTGCAGAATTAGCACTCATCATGCGGCGAACGCTTTGACGCTGCGAATCGTTTTGCTACGGCCAGTATCAAAGCTCGCAAAGCGGTTATTTCAGATCGGTCGAAATCGTCAGTGGCCATCCGCAGGTGCCCCTCTATCTGCTGTTTCCGCAAGAGAGCTGAGGAGGTGCAAGCGAGCGTCAGGGCTATCCCGGTTTGCTGTCCGCAAGGTCCAGATCGCGCTGGAGGCTGCCGGCGTCGAGTTCCTGAATTGCGGCCAGCCCGGCGTTCAGAGGCGAAGTTTGGGAGCCGGAGTATTATGTCACCTTATGCTTCTCGTGGGGGTGAGCGCTCGCAGGCTGGAGGACACGTTGCTCGTTGTGATCGCGAGGTCAGGGGCGCACGAAATCGTTCTCGATCCACTCGATCACCGAACCGTACCTTGGCTTCCAGCCGAACTCCTTGCGGGCCTTCGCGGCACGGACGCGGCTATTCGAGCCGAGCGCGAAGACAGCAAGCTCCCGGCCCCATTTCGCGATTGCCTCCTGCGCCGACCAGGACTGTGCCGGGGCGAGCTTGAGCGTACTTCCGATCGCACGGACGAGATCACCGAAGGCTGCCTCGCCATTCTCGACATAGTAGAAGCTGCCGGCCGGCGCCTTTTCGAGCGCCAGGATATAGAGCTCGGCCATGTCGGCAATATGAACGTTCGACCAGACGTTAAGCCCGCGCCCGATGTAGCGGGGGATGCCGCTTTCCTTCGCCTGCGCGACGAGGGGCGGGATCTGCACGCTTTGTGCCGGCGGGCCGAACGTGTGGCCATAGATCAGACTGTTGCACAATACGATCGAACGCACCCCGGGGGCCGCATCGACGATCAGCTGGTTGAGCGCGACACGAGGCTCCTTGTCGGGCTCAGGCTTGACCGGCGTCTCCTCCGTGAAGGTGGCGTCCGAAGGCTCGCCCATCGCCTCATCGCCGACGAGGCTGGTACCGCTTGTATGGATGAAAGGCTTGCCCGATCCGGCGAGGCCCGAGAGCAAGGCTTCGACCGCACCTCTATGGTCGCTGTCGGCAGCGTTGACCACGGCATCCGCGGCCGTTGCCTCGGCCGCAAGCAGCTCGGGATCGTCGAGCGTACCGAGGACGGGCACGATGCCCTTGGCGAGGACGCTGTCCGCCTTGCTCGCGCTCCGCACGAGACCGCGCACCTGATGGCCTTGGGAGGCGAGCGATGTGGCGACCGCTCCGCCGATATACCCGCTCGCACCGGTAACGAAAATCTTCACTGGATTTGTCCTTGCATTGGGTCCGATCCTGGCCGGCGTCGAGGCGGCACGGGCTCAGGCGACTTTCGCGTCTTCGTAGGTCGGGTAGTCGGTGTAGCCGCGCGCGCCGCCGCCGTAGCTGAGCTCGCGATCAGGCGTGACAAGCGGCCAATCGTTGCGCAGCCGCTCGACCAGATCGGGGTTGGCGATAAAGGGTTCGCCGAACGCGGCGATATCGATCAGCCCCTCCGCAATGTAACGTTCGGCCAGCTCCCTGGTCATCCCGCCGGCGAGCACGAGCGTGCCTCGAAAGCGGGCCCGGAATTTCGCCAGAAAGCCTGCCGGGATAGGCGAGCTCCCTCGCGAGCGCTGGTCCATGAAATGGACATAGGCGATGTTTCGTTTCGAGAGTTCGTCGGCGATGTGCAGATAGGTCTCTTCGATCTCCGGGTACTGTCCCATGTCGAAGAGGCCGCCATAGGGCGAGAGGCGTATTGCCGTCCGCTCGGGGCCAATCGACTCGATGACGGCGTCGACAGCTTCGACCAGGAAGCGGACGCGGCCTTCGAGCGTGTCACCTCGATAGGCATCGGTGCGGTCATTCACCAGCGGGTTCAGAAACTGCTCGATGAGATAACCATTGGCGCCGTGAAGTTCGACTCCGTCGAAGCCCGCATCGATCGAATTGCGTGCTGCCTTGGCGAAATCCGCAATGACGCCTCCTACCTCCTCTATCGACAGTGCGCGCGGCTGCGATACGTCGACAGCGCCGGGCGTGCCATCAGCGGTCAGACCCCAAGCCTGCGAGTTGCGCGCGATCTGTGCGGTCGAACTGACCGGCGCGATGCCGCCCCGCTGATTGGAAACATGGCTGACCCGCCCGACATGCCATAGCTGGGCAAAGATGGTGCCACCCTCTTCATGCACCGCCTCGGTCACCCGGCGCCACCCGGCGACCTGCTGGCTCGTGTAGATGCCGGGGATGAAGAGGAATCCCTCGGCGGAGGGCGAGATCGGGGTTCCCTCGGTGACAATCAGGCCGGCGCCCGCGCGCTGGCGGTAATACTGCGCAGTGAGATCGTTGGCGATGCCGTCCGGGTTTCGCGACCGGGTCATGGGGGCCATCGCGATGCGGTTCGAGAGCGTATGGCCGCGCATGGCGAAGGGCTCAAACAATTTGCTCATCTCTAGAATCCTCATCGGATTGGAAATGGCGGCTCGATGTCGCCTGGCCCTGCAAGATGGCGGTGGGGCGCCTGCTTGATAATCCGCTCACGCTTCATCTAATCTGTGATTCAATTTCAAAGGCGAGCGCATGGACAACCGGGCAGGCGAGATGCAGGTCTTCCTGCGGGTTGTTGAAGCCGGCAGCTTTTCCGAGGCTGCACGGCAGTTGCTGACGACGCCATCCACGGTGAGCAAGCTCATTGGCAGGATCGAGGACCGGCTCGGCGTGCGACTCGTCGAACGCTCGACGCGGCGCCTTTCGCTCACTGACGAGGGGCGGCTCTATTATGAGCGCAGCAGCGCCTTGCTCGCGGAGCTCAACGATATCGAACGCGAGCTCGCGCAGGGGGCGGGTCACGCCAGCGGCACTGTGCGCGTCAACGTGTCGGTCGCTTTCGGAGTGCACGGATTGGTGCCGCTGCTGCCGGCATTCTGGGAGGCACATCCCAACATCATCGTGGATGTCTCCCTCTCGGACGAGATCGTCGATCTCTATCTCGATCGGACTGACATCGCATTCCGCGTCGGGGTGCTGCCCGACTCGAATTTGATGGCGCGCAAAATCGGCTCTGCCTCCCGGCGGATCGTTGCCGCTCCAGCTTACCTCGAAAAGCACGGCGTGCCCCTCACGGTCGAAGATCTCGACGGGCATAACTGCCTTGGTTTCAATTTCCGGCGAGCGGCTCCGGTCTGGCCCGTTCGGCAACACGGGCATATCGTTGACCGGTTGGTTCGCGGCAGTCTCCTCGCCAATAACGGGGAGACCGTCCGTCAGATGGCGCTCCAAGGCGTGGGGTTGGCACGGCTGGCCGACTTCCATGTCGATCCCGACCTCGCCGCCGGACGTCTTGTCGAAGTGCTCGCGGATCCTGCCACGGCCGATTTCGAGGAGGTCCATGCCCTTTATCTTGGCGGGCAGCGCGTGCCGCAACGCGTGCGCGCCTTCCTCGATTTCATGGTGCCGCGGCTGCAGGCCTTCATGGCGAACGGACGCGCGCCGGCCTCCGCCGGCGGCTCGGTCAGCCCTGCTCGATAAGCTGTTTCAGCGCCGCCAGGCCCTCGCGATAGACCGTTTCGTAGCGTGCGATGGCCTCGGTCGGACTGATACCTATCGGGCTGAAGCTGCTCGACCAGGTTGCTACCGCTCCGCCTTCCTCGTCGCGGACAGACATGACACCGACATAGCCCGATACCGGGTCCGGACTGTCGAGGTGAGCATAGCTGTAGCGGTGCTCGGTCTGGCTGAATTCCAGCAGTCGTTCGACAATTGTCGCGCCGTTCGAGGTTACAAGCCGGCGAACACGCCCACCGTCGCTAAGCTCGCTGCTGATGACCATATTCAGCCAGCGGGGCAGGAAGTCGAACCCGCCCATGGACCAGACGCGTTCCGCGGATGCGGCAATCGCGACGGAAACCCTCACCTCGATCATCGCTCTTTCCTTTTCAAAACGGGCTGAACCGCCCGCTCTTTCGGCCAAAGCTCGCCACGATCTTCCCGTGTGAAGCCGTGTGGTCGAAGGTGACGATCAGGCCACCTTCTCGGCTTTCATCGGCGCATCGACGCGGATGCGCAGCAGGCGGAACGGCGGGGAGCTTTCATCCACGCCGCCATTGAGGACGGGGAGGCGATGCAATTGATTGGCGGTAATGTAGAGCCAGCGTCCTTCGCTATCGAGTTCGACCCCGTCGGGCCAAGCGAGCCGGTCGCGATCTTGAGCGAGGATCGAGTAGCCCATGGGCGAGGCCAATCCAATCGCGCTGTTCTCGACATCGGTCACATAGATGTTGCCGAGGGCGTCGACGTCGAAGCCGTCACAGCGCGGTTTGGCGCACCAGTACTCCATCTGCGCCGCGAGCGCCGCGACGTCGCTTTCGTCAGCCAGTGCGTCGGCAGGGATCCGATGGACGGACGTTCCTGACATCGCGCCGAAATAAACCCATTTCCCAAGGGGATCCATCGCGATCGGGTTGAGCCCGTAGCGATAGGGAACGAGTTCGCCGTCCGCCATTCGAAGCGATATCGTCTTGCCGTCGACCCGCACCGGGTCTTCGCTGGGCATCAGCGTGGGGTGCGCCTCGAGCATGCGCCGGGACAGGCCGGTATCGAGATCAACAACGATGATCGCCGGGTAGTCGCTGGCCCCGCCTGGATTCAACGTCATGTCGGCGATGTAGATGCGCCGGCGGCGGCGATCGATGACGAAATCCTGGGCGAAGGAACTCGGCCGCAGGACGTTTTGCGGCAGGACAATCACCTTGTGAAGTCGGTTCTCGTAATCATTCCAGCCGACGAGCTTCGGCTGGTGAGTGCGATCACCGAGATCGAGCATCCAGACGATGCCGTCCGCATCCGCCCGAATGCCAATTACGCCAGCCATCCCTCGGCCATCGGGCCGTGGCTTGCCGGCCCAGAACTCATCGGGATAGGGGGTGTGGTTGCCGTCGCTTGCGATGGCCCGAACCGCGAATTCGGGAGCGATGATCGCCGAGATGGAGACCAGAACCCGCCCGTCGCGCATCACCGTCGGGTTGCCCGGCCGCTCGTCGGGAAAGATGGCGACCGTTTCCAATTGACCCTTGTTCATCATCGCCCCCTTACGATTTCGGCTGAATGAAACCGGCGGGCGTTCCATCCGCCGGTTCGACAAAGATGATGTCGCTCGGTTCGCGGCGCGGCGTATCCACCGAAACCATGAACAGCGGGTGCTCGATGATCTCGGGCATGCCGTGCACCGTGCCCTTCTTGAAGAACAGCATCTGGCCAGGGCCGACTTCAAAGGGCTCGCGCTCGCCCATGAAGAAGCGCCCGCGGCCCGACAGCACGATCAGGTACTCGTCGCAGGTCGCGTGGTAATGCGCTGGCGTAGGGCGATAAACGCGGAAGACGCGCGCGCTCGCTTCGTCCTCGTCGGTCAGCCGCGCATCGACGAGGAGCGATTCCGCAGTCTCCGGGAAAGTCGTGATGATTTCAGTGAGGTCAAAGGCGGCGTGAGGGGCCGCCTCTACAAGCTTTTTGCGTTGGTGCGTCGGGGCCATGGCGAAGTCCTTTGCATCTGGCGCCTTGCTGAGCGGCGCCTGGTCCGCAGCGAACCTAGGCCCGTCGAGTCGCAGGCAGAATGAGGTGGCGACGAACAGGATTTGAGAACCGAAAGCACAGATGATCAGTCGCTAGCCCGGCGCGGGATCATCCTCGCGGCGCCGGTGGCGAAGACCGGACGGAAGCCCGGCTTTCACCAGCGGAATCGGCATCGAGCCGGTGACCACGGCATCGGCGACCGAGGATACGAAGCGCGGATTCCGGCAAGAACCGAGCGCCGTGCGCACAGCCACGAATGCCGCCGTGGCCGACGAGCGCACACGGGTTGGTGGAGTGTCGGTTGCAGCGGGGCGCATGCCGTTCCCGCATTGCCAATGCTCGAGGATCGGCAGGAGTTTTTTATAGCGTTAGAATTCGATGACTTGGCGCACCGCGCTGCCATCATGCAGCCGGTCGAAGCCTTCGTTGATGTCTTCAATTTTCAGCTTGCCGCTGAGCAACTTGTTCACGGGGAGGCGCCCGTCGCGATAAAGGTCGACGAAGCGCGGAATGTCTCGGACGGGTACGCAGGTGCCAATATAGCTGCCCTTCAGGGTGCGTTCCTCGCCGACCATCTGCACCACATTCACCGCCAGCGCGGAACCGGGTGGCGGCAGCCCCGCCGTCACCGTCGTGCCACCCCGCTTCGTCATCTTGAAGGCGTTGTCGAGGGCGCGGATCGAACCCGCCATCTCGAAAGCATAGTCGGCTCCGCCTCCGGTCCATTCGCGAACCTGCTCAACAGCATCCTCGTCGCGGCCATTGACCACCGCGGTCGCCCCCAGCTCCTTGGCTAGCGCAAGCTTCTCGGGCGAGAGATCGACTGCGACGATCTTGCTGGCGCCCGCAGCCCGCGCTCCCAGGACTGATGCGAGGCCGACACCACCGAGGCCGATCACGACTGCCGTAGATCCCATTCGAACCCTCGCCGTATTCACGACCGCGCCGACACCGGTCAGCACCGCGCAACCAAACAGCGCGGCTTCGACGAAAGGAAGGTCGCGGTCGATCTTCACGAGAGAGTTACGGGATACGACCGCATGCTCGGCGAAGGCTGAAACGCCGAGATGGTGATGAATTCTCTCGCCACTGCCGCTCAACCGGACCGAGCCACCGATCAACGTACCTGCTGCGTTCGCGACGGCTCCCGGTTCACACAGGGCCGGACGTCCCTCAGCGCAGGGACGGCAATGGCCACAACTCGGCATGAAGACCATGACGACGTGGTCTCCGGGCTCAAGATCGTCGACGCCCTCGCCCAGCGCTTCGACCACGCCGGCGGCCTCGTGCCCCAGGGCCATCGGCATGGGACGGGGCCGGTCGCCGTTGATGACGGAAAGGTCGGAATGGCAAAGGCCTGCTGCTCCGATGCGGACCTGCACTTCGCCGGGTCCCGGCGGGGCCAGGTCGATCGTTTCGATCACGATCGGCCGGCTCTGGGCATAAGGCCCTGGGATGTTCATCTGCCGCAAGACGGCTGCCTTGACCTGCATGTTCCTATCTCCGGTTGGGCCGAAACGTGACGGCCTTCACACCGGAGCTTGCAGAGGCCCTGTCATGCCCGGAAGCAGGCGAGGCTTCGCATCAGTTGGGAAGCGAATTCGGGAATAGCGCGCGCCGAACCGGCCTATGGTCGCTCATCCAAGGCCTGCTGCGGTGGAAGCGCAGGCCAAGCAGCTGATCTCAGACTTGCCACCTTTTCCGTCAACGCGACCCATCCAACCGATCTCGGCGAGGAACAGAATTTTTTCGCTTGCAGTCCGTATAAAAAGAAATATGATATATGATAATTTAAGTCAGATCATTCCCCGATCGGTTATCCGGCGGGCCGCATTCCTTCGTCAGCTCGGCTCTCGCTGAATGCGGAACCGACGCCCTGGTCGTCCGCCGGCAGGAGGCGCCCGGGAACCTTCTCGCCAAGGGGAGGGCTGCAGACATTCAAAACGTTTGAAGGAGCAGACAATGACCGGCAAGATCATCGATCGTAGAGCTGTTCTCGCGGGCGCGGCCGCCGTGGGGGCTGCGGGATTGCTGCCGCGCTCCTTCACATCCGCCATTGCGCAGTCGTCGGTGAGCAGCACGTTTTCCCCAACCGAGACGATGCCCGGCGGCTCCAATAACTACGTTCCGAACGCGCCGGTGGTGCGGAATCTCGGCACCGGCTTCGTCGCGTCGGGCGTGGTTCGCAGGGCGGGCGATGGCGCGCCTCTGCCCAATGTCCGGATCCAGATCTGGGCCGCCACCGAGCGCGGCGGGGAGCGGGTTGCAAGCAACCGCGGCAGCGTCATGACGGGGGCGGATGGCGGCTACCGGCTTGAGATTTCGCCGATAGTTCCCCAGTTCGGACAGCCGCACATTCATATTGCCTATGACGACCCCGGCTTTGCGACGCTGTTCCTGCGACCCGTATTGAACAGTCGGCATGATACGAGCATCACGGCCGATTTTGTCCTCGCGCCGGAGGTTTTGAATGGGCCGCGCCGGAGTTGACGGGCGCCGCATTGCAGCATGGATCGTGGTGGTGGGCATTGCCGCAGCGCCGGTCATCGCCGCCGCGGCAAATCCGCTGCAGGGCGGGCGAGAGATGCTTTGGATCATGGGCGGCATGGCCGGGGTGGTGGCGCTATGCCTGCTGTTCGTTCAGCCGCTGCTGATGGCGGCCGCACCGCCGCTGCTTGCGGCGAGAGAGGGCGTCCATTGGCACCGCTGGGGCGGAATAGCGATCGTCGCCGTGGTGGCATTGCATGTCGGTGCGCTCTACGCCTACAGCCCGGACGACATGACCGATGCGCTGCTGCTGGTCGCACCGACGCCGTTCTCGCTCTACGGAGTGATCAGCCTGTGGTGCCTGGTGCTGATGGCCGTGCTGGTGGCGACCCGGCGTTTGCTACGGTTTGGCTATCGGCTCTGGCGCATCCTTCACAGCGTACTGGCGGTGGCTGTTGTCGGCGCCGGCGCGATACACGCCATTCAGATCGAAGGGGTGATGGAGGAATACTCCAAGCTCTCGGTCTGCATCGCGGCGCTGGCGGCGACAACTGTCGGCGCGCTTGAGGTCAATGTGCTTGCGCCCTTACGTCGCCGGCGGATTCTCCAAAGCATATAGGTCAGATAGCGTCGACCTGAGACACCTTCTTACGCGTAGCGTTCTACAGTTTCAGAAGATTTTTGTTCGGGGGGCGTCGTATCTGTTCTCAATATGAGCCCGAGTCCCTGTAATAAAATGGCAATGGAATTGCTAAATAAAGTATATCGACTGATTTACTCATAATACGAATTTCTTATTCGATTCTGTAAATTACATATTTATCTCGCAAATTTCGGTGTGCTTTTACGCCGCCCCAACCAGAATAACCGGAGAGTATTCGATGACGATAGACCATTCTGATGTGACATCGATGTCCAGGAAAGTCCTGGAACATCATATGGGCGCGTTTGCTGCGGGCGTGGACGAGGTTCTTGCCGACTATACGGATGAATCAGTGGTGATCACGTCGAAGGGCGCCATTCGCGGCCTTGCGGAGTTGCGCTTGTTTTTCCAAGGGTTCATCGATAGTGCGGCGCCTGCATTCTGGGACGCCTATGTCCTCGAAAGCAAGGTTTGTGATGGCGAATACGCGTTCATTACCTGGAATGCGAAACCTTTCGTGCCCTTCGCTACCGATACATTTCTCATACGCGATGGAAAAATCCTGATGCATACCTACGCTTCGGTGGTCGTATCGTAGGATTGCGGTCGGTATTGAATTCGTAATTTACCGACCGACGCCGGCCCTACATCATTGCCGCGCTGGCTGAGAGCGGACGTTTGCGATCGAGACCCTAGACGGTGGGGGGCAACAGAAACGCTGCCCCTCTTACCGATATCGAAACGGTCTCTCCGATCTGCGGCTGATCGACACTCGAAACCTGTGCGGTGAAGCTGATCGCCTCCGCCCCGTGATGTACCCGCAGCGTCACGGTGCATTGGGCACCCTGGAAAGAGACGTTCTCGACATGAGCTTCAGGACCCGAGCCCTCCAGCGAAAGCTGGAACTGCTCGGGCCTGAGCATGATGACGCCTCTTCCGCGGCGGTCCCCCGTCTCCGCTGGGAGCTTGCCCAGCCCGCAGGTGACGGTGCCGCCTCCGATCTCGGCTTCGAGCAGGACGGCGTTGCCGAGGAACAGCGCGGTGTCGACATCCATCGGATGCCAATAGAGCTCGGTCGGCCTGCCCGATTGCACCAGGCGGCCTTCACGCATGACCGCGAGCTGATCGGCAAAGGACAGAGCCTCGGCCTGATCGTGCGTGACCAGGATCGTCGTGATTCCGGCCTGGGCCAGCACGCGTGCCACAGCCTGCCGGACATTCTCGCGCAGCCCCGTATCGAGCGCGGAAAACGGTTCGTCGAGGAGCATCAGGATCGGCTTCCGGGCGAGCGCCCGGGCGAGCGCGACACGCTGCTGCTGTCCTCCCGAGAGCTCATGCGGCCGGCGGGTGAGCATCGCGGTATCGAGCTCGACGAGCTCCATCAGTTCACGCAATCGGGTCGCCCGGTCCGGCTCGGTCCGCGGGATGCCGAAGCCGAGGTTGCCGGCGACGTCGAGATGCGGAAACAGCGCCCCGTCCTGAGCGACATAGCCGATCCGGCGCCGGTGCGCGGGCGCGATCGCCGGTCCGTCGGCCAGGGTCTGCCCGTCGAGCGTCACCCGGCCGGTATCGGGAGCCTCGAAACCGGCGATGACGCGCAGCAGCGTCGTCTTGCCCGAGCCGGAAGGGCCGACGATGGCGACACGGCTGCCCGCCGCCACGGAGAGGGACACGCGGTCCAGCGCCGCTATCGCGCCATAACGCTTCGAGACATCCGAAATGACGAGCTGGGTCATGAGCCGAGGGATTTGCGGGCCTGAGCGTGCAGCAGCGCGGTCATCGGCAGCGACAGGAGGATCATCAGGACGGCATAGGGCGCGGCCTTCGCATAGTCGAGTTCGCTTGTCAGCGCCCAGAACTCGGTCGCCAGCGTGCTGGTGCCGTTGGGCGCCAGCAGCAACGTGGCCGTCAGCTCCGTCGCCACGCCCATCGCCACCAGCGCCATCGCAGCGGCAACTCCGGGCGCCGCTAGCGGCAGCGTCACCGCGAGAAGGGCTCGCGCCGGGCTGCGGCCAAGCGACATCGCAGCCCGCTCCAGCTCGACCGGCACTTGCGCGATGCCGGCACGCAGCCCCACCAGCGCACGCGGCAGGAACATCAGGATATAGGCGAGGATCACGGTCGCGACCGTCTGGTAGAGCGGCAGGGCGATGCGCACCGTCACCGTGACGAGGGCCAGCGCCACCACGACGCCCGGGAGTGCACCTAGATAGCTGTGGCAGCTCTCCAGGAAACGGGTTGCGCGGCCGGGGGCGCGTACCGACAGCCAGGCCATCGGCAGTGCGGCCGCCACGGTCGCCAGCGCCCCGAGACCGGCATAGCCCAATGTCCCGGCGAGGGATGCGGCCAGCGCATCCTGCCGCCAGACATCGTCTCCCGCCACCATGAGCCAGCGGGAGAGCGTCAGCATGGGCACGCCGAGACTGAGCGCGGCGAAGGCGAGCGGCAGCGCGAGCGCCGGGACCCGCCAGGCTCCGAGCCCTTGCGGCGGGGCGGGACGCGGCGCGCCGGAACCGAGCCGGGCATAGCGCGCGTTGCCGCGCAGCACCCATTCGAGCCCGATCAGTCCGAAGCAGTTCAGAACCAGCACGCCCGCGAGCATGTTCGCTGCCGGGCCGTTATAGCTCGACTGGAACTGATCAATGATCGCGGTGGTGAAGGTGTCGAAGCGGATCATCGCGTAGAGCCCGTATTCGGCCAGCAGATGCAGCCCGACGAGAAGGCTGCCGCCGCAGATGGCGAGCCGCAGCTGCGGCAGGACCACCCTCATGAACACGCGAGACGGAGACTGCCCGAGCGAGGCGGCGGCATGCTCGAGCGCAGGATCGATCCGGCGCAGTTGCGCGGCGACGGGCAGATAAAGGAACGGCAGATAGGCGAGGACGGACACCAGCACCGCCGCCGGCAGCCCGTGAAAGCGGGGCAGCAGGCTGAACCAGGCATAGGACTGGACGAAGGCGGGCACGGCGAGCGGCGCGACGGTGAGCCAGGAGAAGAACTTGGCTCCCGGCATGTCGCTGCGCTCGGTGAGCCAGGCCAGCGCGACCGCGAGCAGGATTGCGGGTGGCAGCGTGCACAGTTCGAGCAGCAGCGTGTCGACGAGCAATTCGCCGACACGGGGGCGCCAGATCAGGGCGAAGGCCGTCTGCCAGCCTGTCTCGATCGCAATCCACGCGATGAACCCGAGCGGCAGCAGCGCGCATAGCGAGACGGCGCCGGCGAGCAGCAGCGTCGCCCGGCCGGCGAGATGGCGCTGCCGCCTGAGCGGCAAGACCGGCAGAGCCGGCGTGTCGAGGGAAAGCGAAACGGTCATGGGAGAAGGCGCGTGCGAGGGGCTCTCGCACACGCCATCAGCCGGCACAATTGCGTCAGAGCAGGCCGGCAGCGGTCATCAACTCGGTGACCTTCTTGCTGTCGAGCTGCGAAGGCTCGACCTTCGGCGCGTCGAGCTTGGCGATCGGCTCCAGCTTCGGATTGGAGGCCTCGCCGTTGCCGATGGCGTATTCGAAGGAATCGCCGTCGCGCAGGACGGCCTGCCCATGCTTGCCGCCCATCCATTTCACGAAGGCTTCGGCCTCCTTCTTGTGCTTGCTGGATTCGAGAACGCCGGCGCCCGACGTGCTCAGGAAAGCGCCGGGATCCTGGTTGCGGAAATAGTGCAGGGAGACGTTGCTGCTGTTCTCGGCCGTCTTCGCCTGGTCGCCGAAGAAGTAGTAGTGGTAGATCACCGCGCCTTCGACCTCGCCGGCGTTCACGCCCTTCATGGCGACGCTGTTGCCGCGATAGGCGCTGGAGTTTTCCTTCATGGCCTTGAGCCAGTCGGCGGTGATCTTCTCGCCCTTGAGGACGAGAAGCGCGCCGACGATCGCCTGGAAATCGGCGCCCGACGGCGAAGCCGCCCAGCGGCCCTTCCACTTCGCATCGGCGAGGTCGAGCATCGACTTCGGCAGGTCGGCTTCCTTCAGCTTGCGCTTGTCATAGGCGAAGACGGTGCTGCGCGCGGCGACGCCCGTCCAGCGCCCGCTCGTGGGGCGGAACTGGGCCGGCACCTGATCGAGGATGTCCTTGGGCAGCGCCTCGAACAGGCCGGCCTTCTCGACCAGCACCATGGCCGGAGAGTTTTCGGTGACGAAGACGTCGGCGGGGGAGGAGGCGCCCTCCTGGACGATCTGGTTGGCGAGTTCGGTGTCGGAGCCCTTGCGGATCGTGACCTTGATCCCGGTCTCCTTGGTGAAGCCATCGGCCCAGGCCTGGGTCAGGCTGGCGTGCTGGGCGTTGTAGACCGTGATGCCATCCTGGGCACTAACCGCGCCCGCCGCAGCGAGGGAGATGGCGAGAACACCAATTCGAAGAGCGAGGGACGAATAGGACCTCATGGCGACCTTCTCCTGCCAATACAGATTGCGCGATGGGCCGGCGTTAGATTCCCATGGGTCACGGCTGTCAATTATTATCGCTCAGTTTATAATCATTTGAAACAATGAGCCCTCTCCTGAGCACCGCAGCGGACGTCAGCCATCCGCCAATGGCGGGCTTGGGGCTGCAAGCCGGAGGGTTGCTGCCGCCATGCTGGAACTTGATCCGGATGCGGAGGTTCGACTCTGGGAGGAGTGAACCCATGAACATCGATCGAGACCGCAAAACCGATACGCCCGCGGGCTACTCGACGGCTCGGCGCCCCGGGCAACCCGGGGAGGAGAACGAGCATCGAGCCGGCCCAAACCCGCGCTCGGCTCACCCGACCGGTCCACATGCGCCCTATGAACCGCGCGACTCCGAAGGCCTTGCTGCCGAGAAGCACCACTCCGGCACCGTCGAAATCGGAGGCGGCGAGGTTCCCGAGCGCGAGCCTAGCGGAACCATCAAGGTGATCGACCTCAAGAAGCCCGGCTAGTTCTCTCGGAAAGCAGGCCGGCTCTGTTCACCAGGACAGGTCTGCGCTGCCAAGGACCCGCGAGGCGGCTGTGCGCAGCGCCCGCAGATCGGCATAGCCGACGGCGCGGGCGATGCGGTGCGGAGGGCTGCCATCCGTCGCCATAGCCAGCGCGCGCACCACGCGCATGCGTGTCCGCCATTCGCCGAAGCTCATGCCGGTATCCGCGCGGAAACTGCGGGTCAGCGTGCGCCGGCTTGCTCCCGCGCGCTGGGCCCAGTCGTCGAGATCGAGGTTCGAGGCGGGGTCCTTCAGCAGTGCATCGCAGACACGCCGCAATCGCGGATCTCGCGGCAGAGGCAAGGTCAGAGGTGTTTCGGGGGCACGTGCGATCTCGTCCAGGATCAGCGCAGCGAGATGTCCGCCGCGCCCGCCTTCGTCATAGAGGAGGAGCTCGGCCGCCAGTGCCACCAGCGAGGAAGCAAGCAGCGGCGTCACCTCAAGCACACGACAGCCCTTCGGCAGAATTCCGACGGCTTCGGGCGCGATATAGGCCGAACACATCGAAACCTGCCCGTGCATTCTCACCTCATGGGAAAGCCCCGGCGGAATCCACAGCGCATGGCGCGCGGGCAGAATCCAGGTGCCGTCCTCCGCCGTCACCAGCGTCAAGCCGGTGGTGGCGTAGAGCAATTGGGCGCGCGGATGACTGTGCCAGCCGGTGCTCGCGCCCGCCTCATAGGTCCTGGGCATGACGGCGACTGCGCGCGGAACCGTTTGATAGGCGTCGCTTTCGCTCCGCATGGGCGCGCTCCTTTTGGCCCGATCATGCCGAATAACGGCCCGACGGGCGCAGCGGGTCAAGGTAGAAGAGTCCGTCGCCGCCAAGAGCATGCCCATGAGCCCCGAGACGCTGTCCAAGCGAACGCTCCTCTTCGTCAATGCCGCGCATGCACTCGATCATTTCGTGCTGCTGATCTATCCGACGGCCGTGATCGCCATCGCGGCGCAGACCGGCCTGAGCTACGCCGAGCTCATCGGGCTTGCGACGGGCGCCTTCGTCGCCTTCGGCCTGTGTTCCCTGCCGATGGGATGGCTTTCGGATCGCTTCGGCCGGCGCAACATGCTCGCCGTGTTCTTCCTCGGCTATGGGGTTTCCTGCCTCGGCGTCGCCAGCGCGAACGGGCCGACGGCCTTCGCGGCCTGGCTGCTCGTGCTCGGCGTGGCATCGGCGATCTATCACCCGGTCGGCTCGACGATGCTGGTCAATCATGCCCGCCAGCTCGGGCGCGATCTCGGGATCAACGCGGTCTGGGGCAATCTCGGCGCGGCTTCGGCGGCCGGCGTCACCGCCCTTCTGGCGGCAAGCCTCGGCTGGCGCGCTGCCTTCGTGCTGCCCGGCCTCGTCTGCCTCGCGCTTGGAGCGGCCTTCATCGCGCTCGTTCCCGGTGACGGGACGCCACATGCGAGCCGGACCGGGAAGACCGAGCTCATCCCGGTCAGCCGTCCGCTGGCGCTTCTCGCCGTGTTCGCCGTCGCGGTCATCGCCGGCGGCATGACCTTCAACATCACCACGATCGCGCTGCCGAAAGTCATCGACGAACGGCTCGGCCTCGACCTGCCGCTGGCGCTCATCGGCTCCCTGGCGACACTGGTCTTCGTGTTCGGGGCCGGAATGCAGTGGCTGATGGGCCGATTGGTGGACGGTTATACGCTGCCTTCGCTGTTCGTCGGCCTTGCTCTCTTCCAGCCGCTCGGCCTTGTGATCGCGGCCACGACGCAGGGCCTGCTGCTGCTGGTCGGCCTCGTTCTGACGATCGCCGCGATCTACGGGCAGGTCGTCGTCAACGATGCGATGGTCGCCCGCTACGTGCCGGCCCAGCACCGCGCCAAGGCGTTCAGCGTGCGATATTTCCTCGGCTTCACCGTGAGCGGTTTCGTCGTTCCGATGCTGGCGCTCCTGCATGCGCAGGGCGGGTTCGGATTGGTCCTGGCTGGCGCCGCCGTGTTCGGCCTGATCGTCTGGCTTGCTTCGCTGGCGTTCTACTGTCTCGCGCAGGGAGCGTCGGAGACGGCCGCTCCGGCGGAATAAGCGGGTTATCCCAGGCGAATTCCGGCTGAAACTCAGGCCGCCGTCGCGCGCAACGAGCGGCTCTTGCCCCCGGCCTCGGCCGGACGGTCCGGCGCATGCCGTCGGCTTCTCCCGTGGATACGAGCCAGCGGTTTACCGCTTGTTAACCATACGCTCGATACACCGAAGAAACCGAAAATTTACCAAGATGACCGGCGTGTTAACCCAACCCCGACCCATTCGTCTCAAGGGGCGCAGCTTCCTTGCGCTGTCGCTGACCCCGGAGCTTCCCTTCGAAGACTGGCTGGTGCGGCTCGACGACCTGGCCTCGCGCTCGACCGGCTTCTTCATGCGGCGGCCGGTGGTCCTCGACATCACCGGGCTGGATGTCGACCGTCCCCAGCTTCGTGACCTGATCGACAGGCTCGGCACCCGCAACGTGCGGATCATGGGCATCGAGGGCGCGCGCCCCTCGCTGCTCGGGGCGGATCTGCCGCCGGCGATGACGGATGGCCGCCCGACTTCGGATATCGAGGTGCCCGCGGCGGAAGAGGGCGGCCAGCCTCATGCGCCCGAGAGCGCCGCCCCGCCGGCCATGCCAATGCCGAAGGCGGCGCCTTCCCTGGTCGTGACCCAACCCGTCCGTTCCGGCCAGTCGGTGATCTTCACCGAAGGCGACGTGACCATCGTCGGCTCGGTCGCCTCGGGGGCCGAGGTCATCGCGGGTGGCTCGATCCACATCTACGGCACGCTGCGGGGCCGGGCCATGGCCGGAACGATGGGCAACGCCTCGGCGCGCATCTTCTGCCGCAAGCTCGAAGCCGAGCTCGTCGCGATCGACGGCTACTACAAGACGGCCGAGGACCTGGAAACGGACCTGCGCGGGAAGGCCGTCCAGTTCTGGCTGGAAGGCGACAGTTTCAAGGTCGGATCACTCGCCTAAGGCGCGTCCACATCAACAGGAGAGGTCAATGGGCAAGGTCATCGTGGTCACATCGGGCAAAGGCGGCGTCGGCAAGACGACGTCGTCGGCGGCGCTTGGCGCAGCCCTCGCCCAGAACGGCGAGAAGGTCGTGGTCGTCGATTTCGACGTCGGCCTGCGCAATCTGGACCTGGTCATGGGCGCCGAACGGCGTGTGGTCTACGACCTCGTCAACGTGATCCAGGGCGAAGCCAAGTTGACCCAGGCGCTGATCCGCGACAAGCGGCTCGAGACGCTCTACCTGCTGCCGGCCTCGCAGACGCGCGATAAGGACAACCTGACGGCGCAGGGCGTCGAGGCGGTCATCGGCGCCCTTAAGCATTCGTTCGACTGGGTGATCTGCGACAGCCCGGCCGGCATCGAGCGCGGCGCGACGCTGGCGATGCGCCATGCCGATATCGCCATCGTCGTCACCAATCCGGAAGTCTCTTCGGTGCGCGATTCCGACCGCATCATCGGCCTGCTCGATTCCAAGACGCTCAAGGCCGAGAACGGCGAGCGCATGGAGAAGCATCTGCTCCTCACCCGCTACGACCCCGTCAGGGCCGAGCGCGGCGACATGCTGAAGGTGGACGACGTCCTCGAAATCCTGTCGATTCCGCTGCTCGGCATCGTTCCGGAAAGCATGGACGTGTTGCGGGCGTCGAACGTCGGCTCTCCCGTCACGCTGGCGGACGAGCGCAGCGCGCCGGCGATCGCCTATTTCGAAGCGGCGCGCCGGCTCAAGGGCGAGGCCCTGCCGATCACCATCCCCGGGGAGAAGCGCGGCTTCTTCGGCAAGTTCTTCGGAAGGAAAGCGGCATGAACCTGCTCCGTCTTTTCTCCCGCTCCCAGTCGGCCCCGGCTGCGCGCGAGCGACTGCAGGTGCTGCTGGCGCATGAGCGCGCCGCCGTCGGCGACTCCGACCTCGTCACCAAGCTCAGGGATGAAATCCTGCGCGCGATCTCGAAGCACATGCAGGTCGACGACGAGAAGGTCAGCGTCCGCATGGAACGCGGCGCTCAGGTCTCGACGCTGGCTGTCGACATCGAGATCCCGTTCGACGCGGGCAAAAAGGCGGCCTGACGGCCGCTCTCTCCGATCCGCGCCTCGACCGACCGAGGGTCTGGCCGGCCTCGTACCCGTTACGGGGCGCGGCCGGCGGGGCTCTCAATCGCCGTGGTCGTGCACGTCGGAATGGCCGCGGCGCCAATAGGCCGCGACGAGATGGCGGTCCTTCGGCAGTTTGCGCTCTTGGCGCAGATGCTTGCGGATGGCGCGCGCGGCAGCCTGCTCGCAGCCCGCGAAGACGAACGGGTCGCCGCTCTCCGGCAGCGCGATCGAGCGGACAGCGTCAGGCAGCAGATCCGTCGAGCCGGCCGATGCGCCGTTGCGATGCAGCCAGATGACCTCGATTGCGGCGTCGGACAGGATTTCCTGCTCCTCGGCCCCGTCGGCGACCTCGATCACCACCGCCGCGCGGGCGGTGGCGGGCAGCGAGGTGGCGATGCGCGCGATCGCCGGCAGGGCGGTCTCGTCCCCGCAGAGCAGATACCAGTCGGCCGGCGCGACGTCGCCGCCGCCCGGTCCGAGCAGGCCGACACGGTCGCCGGCCCCTGCGTTGCGCGCCCAGACCGAGCCTGGCGAATCGTCGTGCAGCACGACGTCAACGGTCAACTCCCTGCGCTGATGGTCGATGGCGCGGATGGTGTAGACCCGCTTCACCAGTTCGTCCTCGCCTTCCGGCCAGATGACACGGCTGTCGGCCCCCGCGCTCGGCCAGACCGGCGCGCGCCCCGGCGGTGGGATCAGGACCCGGACATGCAGGCCGCCGCTTTCGAAATGCGCGGTGTCCTCGCAGGCCAAGACGACGCGCCGCATCGTCGGCGTGATGTCATGGGCGCTGCGCACCACCGCCTCGCGGAAATAGGGGATCTGCATCTGCGCGGGGATATCCCCCTGCCAGCTCAGCTCGAACGCTTCTCCCGCGGCGAACTCGAACAGATGCTCGGCGACCGAGGATTTGACGACGAAGAGATAGGTCTCGTTCGCGCTGGTCACGGACAGGTCCAGCGCGCCGTCGGCGACCTCGATCTCGACCGAGCCATAGGGGCCGTCGAGACGAGCGCCCTCCGGGTGGCGTGTCACGCTGCCGTGCTCGGTGAAATGAGCGCAGACGCGATCGAGCACGGCCATCGGATCGGCCAGCACGACGCGCGCGCTCGCATGGAGCTCGATCTCATCAGCCATGCCGGCTTCCTCCGCGGTTCAGCAGCCAGACCAGATAGGGGCCGCCGATCAGCGCGGCGAACAGCCCGACGGGCACCTGATAGGGGAAAGCGACGAGCCGCGCGAGCCAATCTGCGAGGATCATCACGCCGCAGCCGATCAGGACCGACGCGAGCAACTGGTCGCGGCTGCGCGCGAAACCGGCGAGACGGGCGAGGTGCGGGGCGATGAGCCCGATCAGGCTCAACGGTCCGACCAGAAGCGACGCGACCGCCGTCATCAGGGCAGCCAGCGCGGCGAGATAGAGCCGGCTGCGCTCGACCGGCAGGCCGAGGCTGCGGCTCGTCGCCTCTCCCAGCGGCAGCAGGTCGAGCCAGCGCACCGCGAGCAGGAGCGGCGCGATCAGCACGATGCAGGCGATGAGGCCGGTCCAGGCCTCGACTTCGCCGGCGCGGTTGGTCGAGCCCGACAGCCAGACCAGCAGCATGTAGGCGCGCAGATCGCCCTGAGCCATCGCGGTCGAGACCACGGCCATGCAGAGCGCGCCCATGGCGATGCCGGCGAGCAGCAGGCGTTGCGGCCCGACCCCCGGGCGCGCGGCGAAGAGCAGCATGACCAGGAGCACGGCGAGCGAGCCGCCCGCGATGCCGGCCAGCATCGCAAAGGGACTCGCCGGCAATAGGCTGAGCGCAAGCAGCAACCCGACGCCGCCACCGGCGCTGACGCCGAGCACTTCGGGTCCCGCGAGCGGATTGGCGGTGAGGCGCTGCATCAGGCAGCCGGCAGCGCCGAGCAATGCGCCCGCTGTTCCGGCTGCGACGAGACGCGGGCCGCGGAAGGGCAGCAGCTCCCAGAAGAGCGGGCCGGCCGCGAGGCCCCACCCGTCAGGTCCGCGCCCGAGAACAAGGCCGAGCGCAGCGACCGCCATGATGAGCGCGGCAAGCGGCGCGAGAGCCCGGAACGATCTCGAGGTTCGGTCGGCGCCCGGCACGGCGTCGGTTGCCTGAGGCGGCAGGGCAGGCGGGACGCGCCGCATCAGCCACAGCAGCAAAGGCCCACCGAACAGGGCGGTCGCGGCGCCGGTCGGGGCGAGGTCGTTGAAGCCGGAGCCCAGCAGCTGCACGGCGCTGTCGGTGATCGACAGGAGCAGCGCGCCGAGCGTGGGCGCCGCGAGCAGCATCTGGCGCGGCGTACGGGCGCCGAGTTCACGGGCGAGTGCCGGTGCGGCCAGTCCGACGAAGCCGATCACGCCGACCTCGGCCGTGACGCTGGCCGCGAGCCAGATGGCGATGCCGAGCACGGCGAGGCGGGTGGCATGCAGGGCGAGGCCGAGGCTGCGGGCCATATCCTCGTCGAGCCCCAGCAAGGCGAGGGGGCGAAGCAGCAGCGCGGCGGCAAGCGCGCTCAGCAGAAAGCGCGGGCCGAGCGCCAGAGCCACATCCCAGCTCTGCTGGTTGAGCGAGCCGGCGCCCCAGATGAAGAGCGACAGCACATATTCGCCCTTGGCGAGGATGACGGTCGCGCTTGCCGCCGCCGAGACCAGCGAGACCACCATGCCCGAGAGCACCACGGTCATCGGGTCGAGACCGCGGCGCCAGCTCAGGCCGAGGACGAGGGCGACCGCGACGATGGCGCCGACCAGCGCGACGCCTTCGCGCGAGAAGGCGATCAATGCGGGTGCATAGGCCGTGGCGATGGTGAGCGCGAGCTGCGCGCCGGAGGCGACACCTAGCGTCGAGGCGTCGGCGATCGGGTTGCGCAAAACGCGCTGCAGCAGCATGCCGGCGAGCCCGAGCGCGGCGCCGCATATCAGCGCCGTGACGGCGCGCGGCATCAGGCTTTGCCAGAGCAGGATGTTTTCGAGTGCCCGGGCGAGCTCCGGCGAGCCGGGCAGCGGCGGCCGCGTGGCCACGACGGTGGCGAGGAGCGCTGCCGCTGTCAGCGCGGCCAGGAGCCAGGCGCCGGGATGGCCTTTCCGCAGCGGCCGCGCGGGCTGGACGGCTTCAGCCACGCGCCGTCTCCGCCTTGAGCAAAGCCTCTGCCAGCAGCCGCGCGAAGCGCCGTGCCGCGGGCAGGCCACCATAGGGATTGATCGAGCCGAGCTCCAGCAATCGCCCGTCGCGGAGATTGGGCAGGGCGTTCCAGAAGGCGCTGGCCGCGAGCGTGCGCATCGCGCCGGGCGGCACCGGCGGGATCAGCGCGACGAAGGCATCGGGCATGCGAACGAGCGCCTCGAGGCCGATCGGCGCCATGGCGGAATAGCTCGTCTGGTCCGTCCAGGCGTTGGCGAGGCCGAGACGCGTCAGCACTTCGCCGAACATGCTGTCGGCGCCGAAGACGCGGAAATGCCTGGTGTCGCCGAGATTGACCGGGATCACCGGGCGCGCGGCATGGGGCTTCAGCCGTTCGCGCAGGGCCGCGAGTTCGGCCTCGGTCTCGGCGATGTAGCGCTCGGCCCCGGCGGCGATGCCGAGGCGCTCGCCGATGCTGCGAGTCATGGCGACCGCCGGCTCATAGGGGGCTCGCCCCGGCGCATAGATCGAGAAGCTCTCGACCGGCGCGATCCGACGCAAACGTGGTTCGGACGAGACATAGAAGCTGGACGAGTAGATCAGCTCCGGTCGCGACAGCAGCAGCAATTCGAAGTTGACGGTGCCGCGCAGGCCGAGATCGGTGACCCCTGCCGGCACCTCCGGCTCGACCGCGACCTCGCGGAACTGCCGCAATTCCGGTGCGGCGACCGGGGGAGCTTCGAGCGCGAGCAATGTCTCCAGCACCGACCAGTCCACGGTTGCGACGCGCAGGCCGGCCGCCCGGGCCGGCAGCGGCAGGCCCGCAGCCGCGAGAAGCGCGAGTGCGCCGCGTCGTGTCGGGAATGGAGGGAGGGCGATCATCTATCAGGGTCTAGTGCGTGCTGCGTTTTGATTGAAACGCATGTCATCCCGGACGCGGCGAAGCGGAGACCCGGGATCCATGCCTGACGATCTCTTGAGAAACCCGGCATGGATCCCGGGTCAAGCCCGGGATGACGGCGCGGTTCCGTGAAAATTCAATGTGTTCGAGCACAGCCCCAAGGCCGCAGCGGGTGGCTGCGGCCTTGGGTGGTTGATGGTGCCCTTACCAGCGGTAATTCGCCGAGACGGTGACGGTGCGCGCATCGCCGTAGCCGCAGCCGGAATAGCCGTTGCAGCTCTTCACATAGGTCTTGTCGAAGAGGTTGGTGACGTTGACCGCCATGCCCCAGTTGCCGATCTGGTAGCGGATCGCGGCATCGACGAGGGTCGCGGCCGGCACCTTCAGCGTGTTCTCGGCATCGGCGAAGGAGCGGCCGACATAGCGCACGCCGGCGCCGAGCCCGACGCCTTTGAAGAAGCCTTCCGGCACGGTGTAGTCGAGCCAGGCCGAAGCGGTGACCTCCGGGACGACGATCGGCGTCTTGCCGACGAGCAACGGGCGGGTGTCCTTGGTCGTCTTCAGGTCGAAGGCGGTGAAGGAGGCGAGCAGCTTCAGGTCCTTGGTGACGTTGGCCTTGGCCTCGAACTCGACGCCGCGCGACGTCACTTCGCCGAGCTGCTGCTGGGCAAAGAGATTGATCGCCGTCGGCGCCGGGTTCAGCACGTTCTGCTTGGTGAGGTGGAAGACCGAGGCCGTGAGCAGCGCGTCCATGAAGGTCGGCTTGTACTTCACGCCGGCCTCGAACTGCCGGCCCTCTTCCGGACGGAAGGGCTGGGCCGCTCCGCCGGTGAGGTTCGGGTTCGCGTCGAAGACCGGGTTGAAGAAGGTTGCGACGCTGGCATAGGGGGTCAGCCCGTTGGCGAATTCATAGGCGAGGCCGGCGCGGCCGCTCCAGGCGGCCTCCTCTTTCTCGTAGCTCGGCGAGAATAGTAGCCCGGGCGCGCTGACCGACTTCTTGTCGACATAGTCGTAGCGGCCGTTCAGCGTCAGCAGCCAGCCGCCGCCGAAGCGGATCTGGTCCTGCGCGTAGAAGCCGAGCTGATGATGCTTCAGGTCCTGGTCGAGATAGACGCCGGGCATGCCCTGCGGTGCGCCGTAGATCGGGTTGGTCACACTGATCGGCGTGGCGCCGCCCGAAGCCTGCGTGTGGTCGATGTTGAAGTATCTGTAGTCGACGCCGAACAGCAGCGAATGCTGCAGCGGTCCGGTATCGACCTTGCCGTCGATGCGGTTGTCGACCGTGAACGTCCTGACCCGCGTCCGCTCCTGGAAGCCGATGCGGTAGAGCTGGTAGTCCGGCCCCACCGGCTGGAAGCGATTGCCGAAGGGCGAATCCGGAGCGAAGTAGCCGTAGCCGTAGGGGCCGAGCTGCGAGCCCGTCATCACGCCGTAGCGCAGGTTCTGCGTGAAGTTCCAGTTGTTGGCGAACTGGTGCTGGAACTCGTAGCCGACGAGCGTCTGGGTGCGCTCCTGATCGTCGATCGCCGGCTCGCCGAAGAAGGCGTCGCGGCGGATCTTGCCGAAGGGCGCGTTCACCACCGTGCCGACATAGGGCAGGAAGCCGCCGCCGACACGGACCTGATCGAGCGCCGCGTACATACCGTAGGCGGTGAAACGGGTGGCGCCGGTCGGCTGGTAGGTGATCTGCGGCATGATCACGCCGCGGAAATCCTTGGAATAGTCGGTGTACTGGTCGCCGCCCGAGAGTCTGCCCGTCAGGCGCGTGCTCCAGATGCCCTTCTTGTCGCTGACGCCGACATCGATGCCGACATAGGCGTTGCCGAAATTATTGATGCCGACCTCGACATTGCCGAAGTTCTTGCCGTTCGGGCGCTTGCTGACGAGGTTGATGATGCCGCCCGGATTGGCGCCGCCATAGAGCACGGAGGCCGGGCCCTTCAGGACCTCGACGCGCTCGAGCAGGAACGGGTCGATCTGGAAGCCGCCGAAGCCGTAGGAATAGAGCTGGAGGCCGTCCATGAAGACGCCGGTCTGCGTCGCCTGGAAGCCGCGGATGTAGAACCAGTCGGTATCGGGATCGGGCCCGAAGGTCTGCGCGGCGACGCCGGCTGTGTAGCGCAGGGCTTCATCGACCTTGAGGGCCTTGCGATCGTCGATCTCCTCGCGGCCGACCACGGAGACGGCCTGCGGAATCGCGATGATCGGGGTGTTGTCCTTCGAGCCCGTGGCCGAGCGCGTTGCGACATAGCCGTTGACAGGCCCCGCCGCGGTGTCGGCCTGGCCTTCGACCGTGATGGTGTCGAGCTGGACCGTCGGCCCCGGTGGGGTTTGAGCGAGCGCCGCGCCGCCGTAAAGGAGCGCTGCGAGCGATGCAGTCGAGCAAAGAATAAAATGGCTCTTCATATTCGTAAAATAGCACATAACCGGTTCAAGCCCCAATATTGAGTGCCTCAGCAGAATTGGTTGAATTTAGAACCATTCAAAATCGGGGCACTGCTTCACGATGTGCCGTATCATCGTTGCGAAATTCTGGATTGATCGTTCCTGTGATGCATTGAACGTTTCTGGGCGTGCAGGTACAATTGCGGTCTTCGCGTTGCATTTCGATCACGCACCGCGGCGCAAGTGCCCGGCCATCGGAGAGGCAGATATGGGTTTCCAGCCACGCATGCATTCGGTCCGCGAAGGCATCAGCGTGATCGGCTCGCTCAAATACCGCGTCTGGAACGGCGTCGTCGCCGATCTCTGGCAGGCGGAATGCCAGGCCGGGGCGAAAGGCGAGTATGTCTCGGAGCATCCGCGCCTGTTCGTGGTGCTCGACAAGGTCGGGGGCAATTTCGAGACGCGGCTGAACGCATCGGAGCCCGGCGTCTCCAGCCGGGGGCGGGCGCATTCGATCAGCTTCATGCCGGCCGGCGTGCCGGTCTGGGGGCACACGCAGCAGCGCATGCGCATCCGCCATCTCGATCTGCATTTCGATGCGGCCGAGGTGAGCGAGCGCCTCGGGGAGGCCCTGTCGCCCGACCTGCTGACGCAGCCGCGGATCATGTTCTCGAACGAGCGTATCCAGACGCTGGCCCGGCTCATCGCGGGCGAATGCGCCGAACCCCATGGGCGGCACGATCTCTATGGCGACGGGCTGGTTCTGGCCGTGCTGATCGATCTGCTGGGCGTGCGCGGCAGCGCGCCGCGCCGCAGGACCCCGTTGGCGAGCTGGCAGCTCAAGGCGGCGACCGACTACATCACCCAGCATGCGGCGGGCACGATCCGCCTGCAGGACCTCGCCGAGCTCGTCGGCCTGTCGCAATCGCATTTCAGCCACGCCTTCAAGGCCTCGACCGGGCTGCCGCCGCATCAGTGGCAGCTCAAGGCCAGGATCGAGCGCGGCCAGCGCCTGCTTGCTGCCGGCGACAGGTCGCTGACGGAGGTGGCGGTGGAAGCAGGCTTTTCCGACCAGGCACATTTCACCCGCGTCTTCCGGCGCATGGTCGGCGAGACGCCGGCCGCGTGGCGGCGCGGCACGGTGCAGGGCTCGGCGCTGCTCGGCTGAGGCGGGCAATCTGTCGCAGGCCTTTCTTGCGTTCCGTACGCGAGAGCCCTGCACACGGTGACCGGCGCATGGCCGGACCGGACAATGCGATTCTGAAATGGAACACCCTACTTCCGCCATCGGCCGCGGCGGTGTAGGGCGAGGCGCAACGGCTGAAACCCCAGCGACCCCCCGAAGGCGAGTTCGATCATGGAGAGCAAGGCTTCCGCATTTCCGCACGGCGACGGCCTTCTGGCAGCGCAAGCTCTGTCGATGGCGGGGAGCGTTTCCTTGTCAGGCGGCCAGGGCGATCTCTTCGAGCTGGAGGGTTTGACGTTCAGCGTACCGGGCCGCGTGCTGCTGGAGCCGCTGACATTGTCGCTGCCGACGCAGCGCGTCATCGGGCTGATCGGTCATAACGGCTCGGGCAAGTCGACGCTGCTCAAGCTTCTGGCGCGCCAGCAGGCGCCCTCGGGCGGGGCGATCCGGTTCGAAGGCAAGGCGCTCGATGCCTGGAACGGCCGCGCCTTTGCGCGCAAGGTCGCCTATCTGCCGCAGCAGACGCCGCCCTCGTCCGGGCTGCTGGTCAAGGAACTCGTCGCGCTCGGCCGCTATCCCTGGCATGGCGCGCTCGGCCGCTTCGGCGCCAAGGATCGCGAGAAGGTCGCTGAAGCCATGGTGCTGACGGATGTCGAGCGCTTCGCAGACCGGCTGGTCGACACGCTTTCGGGCGGCGAGCGCCAGCGCGTCTGGCTCGCCATGCTGGTCGCCCAGGATGCCGAGTGCCTGCTCCTCGACGAGCCGACCTCGGCCCTCGACATCGCCCATCAGATCGAGGTGCTGTCTCTGGTGCACAAGCTTTCCGCTGATCGGGGGCTCGGCGTCATCGTCGTGCTGCACGACGTCAATATGGCGGCGCGATTCTGCGACGAGATCATCGCGCTGCATTCCGGCAGGATGATCGTCAGGGGAACGCCCGAGGACGTGATGACCTCCGAGCAGCTTGCCCGTATCTACGGCGTCGACATGAGCGTCATCGCCCATCCGCAGACACAGCGTCCGATCGCCCTGCCAGCCTGAGCGCGATCGCCGCGGAGACCGACATGGATCTGATCAAGCGGTTCGCCGCCTATTATCGGCCGCATCGTGGCCTTTTCCTGCTGGATTTCTGCTGCGCGGTCGCGGCCGGCCTGCTCGAACTCGCTTTTCCTGTCGCGGTGACGCTGTTCATCGACCGGCTGCTGCCGACCGGCGAGATCGGCATGATCGCCATCGCCGGTGCCGTCCTGTTCGTCGCGTATCTGGCCAGCGCGGGCCTTCAGGTCGTGGTCACCTATTGGGGCCACATGCTCGGCATCGGCATCGAGACCGAGATGCGCGCCAAGGCCTTCGACCACCTCCAGAAGCTCTCCTTCGGCTTCTTCGACAACCAGAAGACCGGCCATCTCGTGGCACGGCTGACCAAGGATCTCGAGGAGATCGGCGAGGTCGCCCATCACGGCCCGGAAGACCTGTTCATCGCGGTGATGACGCTGATCGGCGCCTTCGCGCTGATGATGTGGGTGCACGCCCCGCTCGCCATCATCACCGCGCTCGTCGTGCCGCTCACGGCGTTCGTCACTATCCGCTACGGCAGCCGCATGACCACGAACTGGCACGCGCTCTACGGCCGGGTCGGGGACTTCAACGCCCGCATCGAAGAGAATGTCGGCGGCATCCGCGTCGTCCAGGCCTTCGCCAACGAGGATCACGAGCGCCGGCTCTTCGCCGAGAGCAACCGCCATTACCGTGACACCAAGCTCCAGGCCTACAAGCTGATGGCGGCGTCGACCTCGCTCTCCTATCTCTCGATGCGCTTCGTGCAGGTCGTGGTGATGCTGGCGGGCGGGTGGTTCGTGGTGCGCGGCGAGCTGTCGGCGGGTGGCTTCGTCGGCTTCCTGCTGCTGGTCGGCGTGTTCTTCCGCCCGGTCGACAAGATCAACGCGGTGATCGAGAGCTATCCGAAGGGCATCGCCGGCTTCCAGCGCTATCTCGCCTTCCTCGAAACACGGCCGGATGTCGCCGATCGGCCCGGCGCCAATCCGATCCAGCGGCTGAAGGGCGACATCGCCTATCGCGACGTACGGTTCGGGTACAGTGCGGAGAGGCCGGTCTTCGCCGATCTCAGCCTCGATATCCGCGCCGGCGAGACGATCGCTTTCGTCGGTCCCTCCGGCGCGGGCAAGACCACGATCTGCTCGCTGCTGCCGCGCTTCTACGAGGTCTCGGGCGGCGCGATCCTGATCGACGGCATCGACATCCGCGACATGACGCTGAAGTCGCTGCGTTCCAATATCGGCATCGTGCAGCAGGACGTCTTCCTGTTCGCCGGCTCGATCCGCGACAACATCGCCTATGGCCGGCTGGACGCGACCGAGGATGAGATCGTCGAGGCGGCCCGCCGCGCCCGGCTCGACGGCGTGATCGCGGCGCTGCCGCAGGGCCTCGACACGGTGATCGGCGAGCGCGGCGTCAAGCTCTCCGGCGGCCAGAAGCAGCGCCTCGCCATCGCCCGCATCTTCCTGAAGAACCCGCCGATCCTGATCCTCGACGAGGCGACCTCGGCGCTCGACACCGAGACCGAGAAGGCGATCCAGCAATCGCTGGCGGAACTCTCGCGCGGCCGGACCACGCTGGTGATCGCGCACCGGCTCGCCACCATCGCCAATGCCGATCGGATCGTCGTGGTCGAGAACGGGCACGTCGTCGAGCAGGGCAGCCACGCCCAGCTGCTCGCCCGCAAGGACGGGCGCTATCGCAGCCTGCATGGTGCGCAGGCCGCCCAGAGCGCTCCGCCCTCAAGCCCCGCGGTCGCCTGAGATCGGGATACCGCCTGCGGCGTCCGCGTCAGAACAAGCCGCGGAAGCTGTCGGGCAATCGCCAGGCTTCGCCGCCGGCGATGTCGAGCGGCGCGACATACATCGTCCCGACCTCGCCGCCGCGCTCCGAGGGCTTGATGCCCTCGATGAAGCTTTGGCAGTAGCGCTCGATCGCCTCGTCCTCCCACTCCCGGCGTTCCAGCCTGTCGAAGCTGCGGTAGAGGTTGAGCAGATCGAGATCGCTATTGCGCTGGTGGTGGCCCTGATCGGCCTGGGCGAAGTCGAGCCCGCGCGTCAGGGATTGCCGGTGCACGCGCTCGCCGAGATCGGCGTATTTCAGGTGGAACAGATAGGCGCCGGAGAAATGCGGCGGGCGGTTGGCGTGGTGGAAGCCGCCGCCCCAGCGCACAGGCTTGCGCACGATCAGCGTCTTGCACATCGGCGAGACGAAGCGGACATGGCCGCGCTGGCGCAGCACCGGGCCGTCGAGCAGAGCCGCGTTCTCCTCCTGCAACATCGGCGTCACGTTGAAGCCGATGCAGGTCGCGTGCTCGAAATCTGTGGCATCCAGCCAGTCGCCGAAGCTCTCGAAACGGCGGGGATCATGGCTGATGAACTCGTCGCAATCGCAATAGATCACGGTTTCGTAGAGTTCGAGCAGCGCACCGACGAGCTTCGAGATGAAGCGTGCGCGCTCCTGATCGTCCAGCGCAGAGCGGGGATAGCGCACGACGCTGACCCCCTGCAGGGTCTCGCGGATTTCCTCGTCGCTGTCGTGATCGACGACATAGAGGTTCTCGCGCCCGACGAGCCCGGAATAATACTCGATCCAGCGCGAGACGTAGAACGCCTCGTTGTACTGCATCGTCACCACGGCGACCTTCTTCATCGCTGGTCTCCGCCGATCACATCCGGTGTGGGACGCCGTTATGGTCGAGGAAGGCCCGCATCCGGTCGTAGGAGGCCGCATAGGACTTCGCGAGCCCGTTCAGCGCCGCCTCGCGATAGACCGCGCGCCAACCGCCCTCTGCCAGCGCCTCCTCGGGCACGACCGGGATCTTCAGCGTCTCCGCCAGTTCCTGGCTGCGCGTGTCGTAGGCGACCAGAACGCCCGGCACTCCGTGTGCGACGGCCGGCAGCACGCCGTGGACGCGGTAGCCGACCGCGAGGTCGACGCTCTGCGCGAAGCGGTCGTAATCCTCGACGTCGAAGAAGGTGAAGAGCTTGCGCTCGTAGATCTCGCGCATGCGTCGGTCGTCGGGGCCGTCCCACCAGCCGGTCCTGGCGAATTCGGCGATGGCCTTCTCCTTCGCTTCCTCGTCGCGCAGGAAGAAGGCCTTCTCCTCCTGCTCGCCATGGGAGGACATCACCATCTCGCTCTGGCCGTCGACCTTGAGCAGGGCGGCGCGTTGGTTGCGCAGATAGGCTTCCGGATCGACCGTGTAGCTCTTGTCGGCCTCGCGACGCAGGCTGAAGGCGACCTTGCGGATCTCGCGCTGATCGGGGACGCGGATATGCAGGTCGCGGTTGCGGGTGCGGAAGATCGAGGGGCAGCCGACGACCTCGACATTGCCGATGCCGTTGCGGCGGAGCGTCTCGGCGCTGAAGGCGCCGCGCACGCCGATGGCCGCAGAGCGGTCTCCTACGATCTGCCAGAAGCGCTTCGAGGCCTCGGACAGCTCGATTGCGCGGTTCTGGCTGGCCTGTGCGCCGACGCCGATGGCGTAGACCGGCAGCTTGACCTTCTCCAGCACCTCGACGGCCTTGAACCACTCCATCTTCTCGTGGATGAAGTTCGAGCCGCGCACGAAGACGAAATCGAAATCGCTCGCATAGCGCTCGATGTCGGCCTCGGTCGGGTTCATGATCTTCATCGGCTCGAGATGCGCATAGCGCAGCAGTTTGAGCGTGGAGTCGAAGACGATCATGTCGCCGATGTTGAAATAGTCGGCGAGCAGCCGCTCCAGCGGGGCGCGATACCAGCGCACCTTGTCGTGTTCGTAGACCTCGCCGGCGGGATAGATGACGAGGGCCCGCAGGTTCTTCGCCGTCGCGACCGGGCGCAGCTCCGAGCCGGGGGCCAGCGCGCCGGTGCGCGCATCGGCGACCGCAATGGCACGCAGCCGCGTCTCGGGCAGGGCGGGCAGCGGGATCGCGATCTCGGCGACGGTCGCGTCGCCGGTGACGAGGGCGCCTGGATGGATCGTGGCGTAGTCCTGCCCGTCGAGCAGGAGCCTCAGGGACGGCCAGCCTCCGCCCGGTTCGCGGGCAACGAGCACGACCACCTCTTCGGTGGTCGCACGCAGGATCTTCATGGTCTGCACGGTCTGGCTGGCGGTGAAATCGTGAGCAGGCGCGTTCATGGTGTCTCTTTCACGATACGGACCTTGATGCGGACGAGGTCGCGCTGCGGCCCCATCTTGCAGCCGGTGACGTGCATCTTGGTCATGAACAGGTAGGGCTCATCGCCCGTCGTCTCGAAATTGCGCGAGGGCGAGGCGGGGTCGGCGACGGCGCCATAGGCGTAGCGCACGCTGTCGCCGCAATCCTTGCTCCACATCGTCGGATGGGTGAGCAGGGTCTGCAGCGGAGACCAGTTCCTCAGGTCCTTCGACCAGCTATAGGCGACGCGGCCGCCGGCAACGCCCTGCTTCGCGTCTGGGCCGAGATGGAAGATGGAGAGCCATAATCCGCTCGCCTCGTGGCGCGTCACCGAGCCGACCGTCGTCGGCAGCACCTTCAGCGGCTGGCAGGGCTTTGCCTGCGCGGTGTCCTGACGGTAGGGGTCGACGGCCGGAACGGTGAAATCCTGCCCGTCGAAGGCGCGCCAGGCCTTCGCATCAGTGATATCGGTCGTGCGGTAGAGGCAGGTGCCGCCCTTCTGGCCCTCGCCGCCGGTCGTCGCGATCAGCGCATACCAGGCGCCGTCCTTCTCGACGATGTTGGAGGGGTTGAAGAAGCCTCGATGACGGCCCTGCCCGACTTCCTGCCGGAAGGCCGGGGCGGCGACGACGGTGGGCGGATCGTCGACCTTGAAGCTTGCGCCACCGTCGCCGGAGCGCGCCGCCGTCACGACGTTGTACCAGCAGGCCATGCCGTCCTTGAACTTGCAGGCGCCGGGGTGGCGGTCGGCGTGATACTCGTCATGCATCAGCGCGTAGACGTCGCGCCCGTCCTTGGTCCAGGTCGCGGCGATCCAGCTCATGTCGCTGAACTGGCTGGGATCGGCGCTGTTCTTCGCCTCGAAGGAGATCGCGCAGGTGGTCTTGATGCGGTCGAGCCCGTTGCCAATTAGCGCGCGGTTGCGATGGTGGCTGGCGAAGGCGACGACTTCGCCCTTGTCGTCCCGGAAGGCGCGCAGCGGCGCGTCAGGGATGTGCCATTCCTGGCAGCGCTCCTTCGACCAGTCGAAGACCGTCTCCTCCTGCGCGCCGGGGGCGATCTCCAGCCGGTAGCGCGGGCCTTCCGCGGCACCGGCGAACGAGGCGGGCAGCAGCGTCGCGAGGAGCAGCGCCGCGCGTGGGAGGCTGCGGGCGGTCCTCATGCCACCTTCCGCTGCGGCTCCGCAGCCGCGCGGCCCGCCATCTTATTGTCGACGCGGTTCTCGACCAGGAAGTCGCGCATCCGCCCGTAGACCTGGGCGTAAGCCGCGTTGAAGCGGTCGAAGCGTGACTGCTCCCAATAATCCTCGAGCCTGAAGTCCTGGCCCGAGAAGACGTCGACGCTCGGGATCTTGAAGGTATCCGCGAATTCGACGGTGCGGCTGTCATAGGTGAAGTAGATCGAGGGCGTGCCGTTGGCGAGCGCCATCAGGTTGCCGTGCAGCCGGTAGCCGAGGACAAGGTCGAGCCCGCGCACCAGCCGCTCATATTCGGCGACCACGTCGGAATAGAACATGCGGCTCTGGTAGAGCCCCTCGACCTGCTCATCGAGATACCAGTCGCGCGCCCAAGCGTTGTCGCGCAGCGCCGCCATGGCTTGCGCCTTCTGCTCGGGTGTGCCGAGCGCGAGCTTCTTCTCCTCGACCTCGCCCTGCGACATCAGCGTGACCTCGAAACGGTCGGCCATCGCCTTCACCAGCGAGCGGTGGAAGGTGAGGTAGCGCTTGATGTCCTGGGCATAGGTCTTGGAGACCTCGCGCCGCAGCGTGACACCAGCCGTCTTGACCTGTTCCAGCGCGGGCAGGCGGATGGCGAGGTCGGGATTGTTGTTCCGGAACGCCGTCGGGCAGCCGATGATGCGGACATTGCGGATGCCGAGATCGTTGAGCACTTCGGCCGAATAGGTGCCGCGCACCCCGAGCGAAGCGGTGGAATCGGAGATCAGCTTGAGGACGGTCTTGGTGTCTTCGCTGAGTTCGAGCTTGCCGCTGACGGGGGCCTGCGCGCCGATGCCGAAAGCGATGACCGGCAGTTTGAGGCGGCGCAGCACCTCGGCCGTGCGCGACCAGTTCATCTGCGCGTGGATGTAGTTCGAGCCGCGCAGGAAGACGTAGTCGTATTCGGCATTGAAGCGGTCGATCGCGGCCGGATCGACATGGGCGATCGGCAGCTCGTCGAGCTTCTCGAAATTCAGAAGCTTGAGCGAGGAATCGAAGACGAAGGCGTCGCCGATGTTGTGATAGTGCTCGATATGGCTGGCGAGATCGGCATAGCGATACCAGCGCACATTGTCGTGGTCGTAGACCTCCCCGGACGGGCTGATGACGAGGATGCGGGCCATGGTTCGGTTCTCCCCTGTTTTATGGTGCTGTTGGCTTCAGGCGATCATCGCGGCGGCGTCGCGCCGCACCGGCGCTGGCTGACCCCGTTCGGCGATGAGGCGGCGATAGAGCTCGAGATGCGTTCCGGCGCATTCGACATGGCTGAGCGGGCGCTTGATGCCGCCGCGCAGCCGGTCCCAGAGCTTCGGCTCGGTCAGCGCGCGGGTCATGCAGTCGACGAGATCCTCCGGGCTGCCGGAGCGGAAATGCAGGCCGTCGACCTCGTCGGTGATCTTCTCGGCCATGCCGCCGAGATTGCTCGCCAGGATCGGGCGCCCGTGGAAGAACGCCTCCTGGATGACGATCGGCGAGTTCTCCCACCAGACCGAAGGCATCACCACCCAGTCGACCGAGCGCATCAGGTTCGGCATCTCGTGGTTCTGGAAGGCGCCGCAGAAGCGGACGCGGCGCCCGGCGCTCTCGACCAGCTTGGCGAACTTGTCCTGATAGGCCTGCGGCTGGCGTTCGAGGTTGCCGCCATAGACCAGCAGGATCGCATCGTCGTCCCAGAGCGAATCGGGAATGCGGGTCACCGCGTCGATCAGCACGTCGGCGCCCTTGTAGGGCGTGAGCTGGCCGAAATAGGCGAAGCGCGAGCGCCGCGTCTTGCCCTCGGGCAGGGCGCGCGGCGGGGCGGGCGCGGCGACGTCGATGCCGTTCTCGATCACCGAGAAGCGCTCCTCGGCCAGGCCCCAGTCGGTGAAGCGGTCGGCGAGGAAGCGGCTTGGCGAGACGAAGTGGTCGGCGAGGCCCAGCATGCCCTTGATGAAGGTCTCGCGCGCCAGGAAGCGGGCCGGCGAGATGTCCGGGAAGCAGGCGTTGCAGTCGGTCGGCGAGGACCGGTAGCAGAGCTTGAAGGCGCCGGTCTTCACCATCTGGCCGTGGTGGTGGCAGATGCTGAGATATTCGTGGAAGGTCACGACGATCAGGGCGTCCGGCAGGGTGTCGCGCACCGCGAACAGGCATTCGAGCCCGAGCCCGATGAAATGGTGGAAATGCACGACGTCCGGCTTCAAATCGTTCAGGACGCGCACGAAATCGCGCTCGATCTCTTCCGTCGCGCGGTTGGAGATCAGGAAGTGGTCGTAATCCTCGGCGTAGTAGAGCAACTCGCCGCCGCGCTGCCGCAGGCTCATCAGCGCCGTGCCGGCATGGCGGGGCGTCGGCGCACCGATGCGGGCGAGGTAGTGGGAATCGACGTCGGTGCTGGCCTGCAGACCCTTGTGCAGGTTGTAGGACGCCATCTCCGCGCCGCCTAGCGAGAGCGAGGGATGGCCGTGGGATATTACGAGAACCCGCATCCTCAGCCTTTCATGTTGGAGATGGCGAGCGCCCAGCGCCGGTCGAAACTCGTGCGGTCGGCGAGCTGGGCGAGGGTGCCGACATGCGGCGTCGCCATGTCGCCGTCATCGACCGCGTAGACCTCGACCTCCGGCACCCAGAGCGAGGGCGATCCCGCCATCCTGAGCTTGAGGCAGAGATCGAGCCCTTTCTCCGCCGTGGTGAAATAATTGCGCGCGAAACCGCCGACCTCGACGAAGGCGGCTCGCGAGAGCACGCAGCATTCGCTCGCTCCCGCTGCGACCTCCATTGGGCCGAGATTGCCGACCGCCTCCAGCGGATAGCCGACGAAGCGATTGGCGATGCGCCGGCTTGCGCCTTCGCCCTCCAGCCAGGCGCCGGCCCAGCGGATGGAATCGTCCTCGAAGAGCAGCGTCGGGCTGGCGACGCATTGGCCGCCGCGGGCGCGATAGGCCCGTTCGAGCCTGCCGAGCCAGCCGGGCATCCTGATCTGCGCGGCGCCCGACAACATCGCCACCGTCTGGAAGCGGCAGGCGCGGACGCCGGCCTCCAGCGCGTCGCAGGCATCCTCGACACCCTCGACGGCGACGAGGCGCACCGAGAGCCCGTAGAAGCGCGCGAGCCGGCGGGCCTCGGCGCCGACGCGGTCGAAGCTCTCGGAGGGTGCCGCAAGCACGATCGGCAGGGGCCGGACCTCGGGATCCATCGCCATCAGCGCGAAAAGCGCCGACAATTCGCGGTGGCGGTGGTCGAGTCCGACAACGAGGCCGAGCGCCGCCTCCGGATCGAAGGCGCCGACATCGACGGTTTCGACGGCGCGTGGCGGCGCGATCTCCGCCGCCTGCAGCGCTGGCGCGATCTGGCGTTCGACCACGGCGCTCGCGGTCGAGGAGCGCGGGTCGAGCAGGCCGAGGATGCGTTCCAGCGTGCGCCGCGCCTGGCCGCGATTGGGTTCGAGCGGGAGGAAGGCCGGGCCGGTGCCCTGGACCTCGAAGGCGAGGTGGAGCGGCTGGCCGGGTTCCGGCACGAGCTTCGGCGCGAAGACGATGAAGCCGTGGCTGTTGCGCCGCGAGGCCAGGGCCGGGCCGAAGCGCGGGTCCTCCATGAAGGCCGCGGTCACGTCCGGTCGCTGCACGCGCGTCCAGAGCCGGTCGACGGCGCAGGACTGGCTGCCGCTGCGCAGCGTGACGGCATCGACCCTGCGCTCGGGATCGAAGAGCCAGCCGATGATCAGGACGCCGGTGTTCTCGACGATGGTCACGGCGTCGATGCCGGCGCGCACGGGATCGTCGAGCAGGCAGACGGTGTCGCGGCCATCGAAGCGCTGGGAGGCGCGGCGCAGCTTGTCCGCGGTGGCCTGCGGGGCCGTGCCGCGCTGCAAGCCGTCGCGCAGATGGCCGGGGACGGTGATCGGGTCGAGCAGGACGTAGCGCTCATAGACCTCGAGCGCGCGCCAGCCGTCATTGCCGCGGAAATACAGCCGCTCGATCTCGCCGGGATGCTGAGCGTGGCAATCCTCGAGCAGGCCGTAGAAACCGCGGGCGCCCTCGCCGAGATCGTCGCGCTCGAAGGTTCCCGCTTCCAGATTGGCGGGGGAGAGGCCGCCATGCGCGATCAGGAGCTTGATCCGCCCGGCCGCGAAATGGGAGGTCCAGCCCTGCAGGAAGATGCCGTCGCCATCGAGCGAACCCATCACCTCGACGAAGCCGCCCGGCCGGGCGACGGTCTGCAGGAGCATGGCGACCGCCCGCAGGCGGCGCGGATTGGCGGCGCCGGTCAACAGCACTTCGAGCAGGCCGTCGACGACGCTCGGAAAGGCCTGGCCGGCGTCCTCGGCGAGCTCGGACAGGAAGGCCTGCAGCGGCAGCGGCTTCGGCGCCAGGATCAGGCGCAGGGGACGGCCGGGGCGGCCGATCAGGAGCGCGCCGTTTCCATCCTTGTCGACGGTCGGCGCCGGGGCGAGGCAAAGGAAGCCGGTCGCCGCCGAGGACTCGGCCTGGGGCCGGCGCCAGCTCAGGACCATGGTCTGTGCGCGGTTGCGCGGATTGCCGTCGACCGCGACCGGGACCTTCGCGGGAATCGCGTCGCAGGCGCTGCGGACGAGGATGGCGTTCTCGCCGAGCGGCGTCCAGGCGATGGTCGGAGCCGGGCTGATGGCAGTCCTTTCGGGAACGATGACCTCGCTCATCGTCAGCCTCCCCAGATCGTGACGGCGAGCGTGACGAAGGACATCACGGCGGCGAGCCCCGACAGGAAGCCGAGGATCACGGTGACCTGCCGCAGCGGCGCGCGGGCCTCCTTGCGAATGGCGGTCAGGCGTTCGTCGAAGGCGCGGAGCGTGCCGTCGAAGCGGAGCTGGAAGACGTCGAGCTCGCCGAGGCGCCGCGCGATCTCGCTCTGCGTCTCGGCATCCATCTTGGCGGCCTCGGCAAGCGCGTGGCTCTCTTCGAGACGCGCGGCGATGCGATCGAGCTTCTCGCTCAGATCCTTCTGGGCGAGCTGCCCGCGCCGGTTCAGCGCGATCAGTACCTCGACCTTGTCGAAGAAGCGCGCGAGCGGCACGGCGATCGCCGCCTCCGCCGCCAGCTCGTCCGCTGCCGGCAGACGCAGCTCCAACTGGGTCCCGGTCGTCGGCGAGACGCCGATGACCGTAAGGCGCGCGCGCGCCGCGACCAGCGCGTCGTCGAGCTCCATCGAGAAGGCGTGCTTGCCGTCGCCGATGCCGTTGCGGCGCAAATCGATGCGGCTCTGGTCGGCCTTGATCTCGCGGGCGAGCTTGCCGTCGCAATAGAGCTTCACCGTCATCGGCTGGTCCGGGCGGGTTTCGTCCCAGATCCAGCCATGCAGGCGGTTGCCGTCGAGGGCGTCGACCCGTCCGTTCAGCCGCGCCGGGTTGATGGCCGGCGAATCAACGCGCGGCAGGCGGATTTCGTTGTCCTGTTGGGGCGCTGTGGTCATGCGGCCTCCGCAAGCTTGAGGCTATCGAAGAGGGCGAGATGGCGGCCGGCGCATTCGGCGAGCGAAGGCTGCGCGGCGATGCCGTCGACGAGGCGCTGCCAGAGACCGTCCTCGTCCATCGCCCGGCGCATCGCGCGGGCAAGCGCGGCCGGGTCGCCCGGCCGGACATGGAGCCCGTCGATCTCGTCGCGCACCATCTCGGCCATGCCGCCGATATTGCTGACGATCAGCGGCCGGCGATGCTGGAACGCCTCCTGGATGACGAGCGGCGCGTTCTCCCACCAGATCGAGGGCATCACCACCCAGTCGACCTCGGCCATCAGCGCCGGCACCTCTTGGCGGCGATAGGGGCCGCAATGGGTGACGACGCCTTCGGTCGTAGCGAGGGCGGCGTCGAGCGCCGTGGTGAAGGCTTCGCTCTGGAACGGTGCACCGCCATGGATGCGCAGCGAGAAATCCTTGTCCCCGGCTGCGCGCAGCAGCCGCGCCGCCTGCAGCAGCGGCAGCACGCCCTTCCAGGGGTTGAGATTGCCGAAATAGCCGAAGCTGACGCGCCGTTCCGCGCCGTCCCGATGCGGAGCCGGCTCCTGGGCCGGGCGCGCATTGGCGATGACCTCGATCTTCTCGGCCGGCAGGCCCCAGTCGGCGTAGCGCTGGCGCAGGAAGCGGCTGGGAGCGACGAAGCGGTCGACCGCGGCGAGATGCGTCTTGATGAAGCGCTCGCGCAGCAGGAAGCGGTCGGAGCCGATCTCGGGAAAGCAGCCATGGCAGCCGGCGGGGGAGGCGCCCGAGCAGCGCTGCCGGTCGCCGGGCCGCACCATCAGCCCGTCATGGTGGCAGATCGAATAATAGTCGTGCAGCGTCATCACGATCGCCGCCTCCGGCAGCAGCCGGCGCGCCAGCGTCAGGAACTCCGCCCCGATCAGCACGAGATGATGGACATGGATTACGTCCGGCCGGAACTCGTTCAGCAACGTTCCGAGGTCCTGCAGCGTGCCGTAATGGTCGATCTGACTCAGGTGGAAGCGGTCGAAATGCCCGCTCCAGAGCACGACATCCTCGCCGACGGATTGCAGCGCGGTGCCGGGATGGGGCTGGCGGTGGATCGCATTGGTGGCGCCGAGAAAGAGCACCTCGCAGCCCTGCTCGCGATAGGCGCCCGCCAGGTCATGCGCGAAGATCTCTGTCCCGCCGGGATGCAGCTCGGGGTGGTTGTGCGCGACGACGAGGATGCGGCGGGTCATCGGCCGCCCCCCGGTTTCGTCGCGATCAGCACGTCCTGGTAATGCGCCGCGCTGATGCCGCGCCAATGGCCCGGCCGCAGGTTCTCGACGGTGAGCCCGGCCTGCGCCGCCTGCTCCAGCAGGAAGGCCGTATCGATGCCGGCAGCGGCAAGCGGCGCCTCGTCGATGGCGTACCAGCCCGGCCCGTCCTGCCAGCGCTTGAACGACAGGCGTTCCAGCCCGGTGCTGCCATCGATGGCGAAGGCGGTCAGGAAGAGGCGCCCGCCCGGCGCCAGCAGGCGCGCGGCCTCCTGCAGATAGACCACGAGTTCGTCGGGCGGCAGATGCGTGGCGACCGAGATCATCGTGATGAAATCGAAGCTGCCGTTGGCGAAGCCGAAACGGACCTCGATGCCCGGCAGCGAGCCCTGCGGGTTGTAGAGGGGATGGGCGATGTCGAGGCGCTGGAAGCGGAAGCGCGGATAGGCCGGCGTGATCGTCTGGGCGCACCAGAGAATGCCTTCCATCACCGGGTCGACGCCGTCATAGCTGCCCCGTGCGGGGTCGAGATATTGCGTCAGCGGCACGGCCATGCGGCCGATGCCGCAGCCGATGTCGAAGACCCGCTCGTGCGGCTGCAAACGGCCGATGCGGATGAAATGGCCGAGGAATTCGGCGCCGATGGCGCGATAGTCGCCATCGCCGACGAAGATCGAATCCGGCGGCGGGTGCGGCATGAAGCGGTTGGTCTGCAGCGAGGCCAGCAGCCAGTCGAGTTCCGGCCCCGCAGGGCCGCTCGCGGGCGCCGGCTCGGGCGCGATCTGTCTCAAGGCCGTCATTGCCGTCATGCCGCGGTCGCTCTCCTGAAGGTGAAGCGGGGGGCGAGATTCGGCTCGCTCGGAGCCGGCTCGTGGAGCGCGGGCTCCGCCGCCGAGGTCTCGAAGGCCTGCATCAGCGCATCGATCTGCGCGTCCCAGCGCCGCGTTTGCAGCCAGGCATTGTGCTGGGAGGCAGCGCCGCGCGTGTAGTCGACGCTGCGGGCGATGGACTGCCGCTCGAGATGATAGAGCGCGACACCGGGCGCATAGACGATGCCGAAGCCGGCGCGGCGGACCTTGAGGCAGAGATCGCTGTCCTCGTAGTCGCCGATCACATAGCTCTCGTCGAAACCGCCGAGCTCGGTGAACAGCGCCTGCGAGATGACGATGCAGGCGCCGGTGACGCCAGGCACCGGGCGCTCGACATTGGCCGGCGCATAGCCGCCCGGCATGCCCTTGAAGTAATGGTGGTTGAGCCAGGTGCCTTTACTGTCGCGCTTGAAGTAAAGCCCGGCGTGCTGCAGCGAGCCGTCGTCATAGAGCAGCTTGGGCCCGACGGCGCCGACCCGGCCGCGCCGGTCGAGTTTCTCGATCAGGGCCGGCAGCCAGCCGTTTTCGGCGGGGATCACATCGGAATTGACCAAGGCGAGCGCCTCGCCGCGGCCCTGCCGGGCGCCGGCATTGCAGGCTGCCGAGAAGCCGCCGTTGCGCCCCATCACCACGAGCCGCATCGGCAGGCCGTAGGCGAGGAACAGCCCGCCGAGGAGATGGGCGACCTCCGCCTCGTGCTCGGGTGAATCGAGCACGTAGATCAGCTCGGCATTCTCGACGAACCAGGGATCGCCGGCGAAGGCGGAGACCTGCACGCGCAGGAAATCGTAAACGCGGTAGAGCGGGATCACGACCGAGGCCTTCGGCCTTGCCGTCGCCCGCCCGTAATCCTTGACCACAGGCTCCGGCCGGTTTTCCCGCAACTCGTCCTGGCAGGCGGCGAGGATCGGGGCGAGCGTCGCCTCCAGCATCGCGGATGTCAGGTATTGCGGCGGGATCGCCGACAGCGCCTTGGCGCGGATCGTCGTCGCGTCGGCCGGCTGCACCGGCGGGCGCAGCGTCAGCGTCGTGCCGGATTTCAGCTTGATCTCGCAGCGCGGCTGCAGCACCGGCGCGCCGGCGGCATAGTCCGAGGCGAAGGCGGCGAAGCCCGTGGCGGCGCGCGTCTCGCCTTCCGCGCCCGTTGGCAAGCGCACCGGAAAGCGTTGCAGGCGCGAGAGCATGGCGATCGGCTCGCCGGCGCCGCGATGCAGCAGCACCTCCTCGAGCAGATCGTCGGGATCGCGCAGCCAGCCGCCGATCAGCAGGCCGGCGCCGTTGCAGACCGCCAGATCGAGCTCGGCGGCCGGGAGATCGTCGTTCCGGCGGACATGCTGGACGGCGAGCGGAACCCGGCGCTGCATCTCGACGGCCAGCAGCCGGCCCTGCTCGGACAAACCCGCGAGCTGCTCGACCACCCAGTTGCGCAGGCCGTCGCGGCTCGCCGCCTTGCCGGCCCACCAGCGGCCGAGCGACGGCGCCGCCTGCCGCCCAGGGAGAGCGCGGACGACGAGAGAGCGTTCGCCCTGGAGGATCAGCAATCCGCCGCCGCGAATGGGCGGCTCTTCCAGCACGAGGTGAAGCTCGCGCTTGCCGCTGCGATCGGGCGTGCCGAGGCGTGAGCCGAGGTCGAGGCGGGCGAGGCCGGCGCCGTCGAGGCGCGAGGCCGTGCGCAATTCGCCGAAATCGGCCGGGACGATGGTCTCGAACAGCCACCGGCCCTCGACGAGCGCCGCGGTCGGCTGCATCGCGGCGGGCTTCGGAAACAGGGTCAGCAGAAGCTGGCGCAGAAAGGACAGGTAATTCGGAATGGCGGAGAGGCCGAACAGAGGCGGCCAAGCCCGCACGAGTGCATTGGCCAATGTCAGCCGAGCCTGCGGCGCGAGCTCCTTCAGAAGTTCGCGGGGATCGACCAGCCCATGGACGAGCGCCGGGTCGAATGCTGCTGTGACATCGCCCTGCGGGCCGTGGTCGGACAGGGTCGCGACGATGTTGTCATGGCCCGACGAGCGGAAGGCGATCGCGAGCCGTTCGCGGCCATCGCGCAATCCCAGCGAGACCGATGCCGCCGCAAGACGACGGCCGCCTCCCGTCAGCGCAATCGACGGCTTGCCGAAGGGCGAGGCCTCCAGCGTCCAGCAGAGCAGGAAGACCGAGCCGCCGAGGCGGTGGAGCTCAAGCTGGGTCGGGGCAGTCACGGCCATGGTGACGGGCGCAAGTGAAAGCATGGAGGCATCCCTGCGGCACGGAGGGTCCTGGGGGCGCACCTCGCGAAAGCGGAGGCCACTTTCCCGGGGAGCGTTGCTGCAGAACGGAGATCGGGCACGGATTCTGCCCGCCCGGCCGTTTCCAGCCGGGCGGACGGAACTCTGGATCGATCAGGCGACTGAGAAGTACGAGTTCGGATCGGCCTGGACGTCTTCGGCCGACACGCCGACGAGCGTCAGGGTGTCGCCATGGCCGAGGTCGATGACGGTGTTGCCGCCGACCGAGGTCGCACGCGCAGCCACGTCCTCGGCAGAGGCCACACCGGTGCCGTTGATGTCGGACGCGATCTGCAGGATGTCCGAGCCGGCCTCGAAATCGAGGACGACGTCGTTGCCGCCGCCGCCGGCGAAGACGAAGACGTCGCTTCCGGCGCCGCCATGCAGCGTATCGTTGCCGGCACCGCCGAACAGCAGGTCGTCGCCCGCGCCGCCCTGCAGGATGTCGTCGCCGGCACCGCCGTAGAGGACGTCGGCGCCATCGCCGCCCTGGAGGACATCGTTGCCGATGCCGCCCTGCAGGATGTCGTCACCCGGACCGCCCTGCAGGATGTCGTCGCCTTCGCCGCCGATCAGGACGTCGTCGCCGGCGTTACCGCGCAGGATGTCGTCACCGGCGCCGCCGGTGAGCACGTCGTTGCCCTCTCCGCCGAACAGGGAATCGTTCCCTGCGTCGCCCGACAGGACATCGTCGCCGAGCCCGCCGAAGAGGATATCGTCACCCTCGCCGCCGAACAGGGCATCGTTGCCGCCGTCGCCGTAGAGCAGATCGTTGCCCTCTTCGCCGAAGAGCGAATCGACCTGATCCCCGCCCTTGACGATGTCATCACCCGCTCCGGCGAGGATCACGTCGCTGAATCGACTTCCAATCAAAAAGTCGTCGAATGCACTTCCTTCGATCGTCGCCATCCGGCACCTCCTAGGCGATCTGGTGAACCCGAACCCCTTGGCGGCGAAGCCGCCGAAAATGGAAGTTCAGGAACGGTTCCGACAGCTCCGCATAGTCATGCTGTCGCTCGACGATCTAAGAATTACTCAATGAGTGCGATGCAGCAAGGCTTTTATTGTGACGATTTTGCGATGCAGCACAGTTTAGCCTTTATTTTATAAAGATTATTCTTTCGATGATTGCGTGAATATACTTCCAAAATTGAAATATGAAGTCGAGCGTACGAGATGCCGCCGCGGTCGATGCCGCGCCGCGCCCGGTCAGTCCTCGCGGAAAGCACGATTGAAGCTGTCGGTGAAGGGCGAGATCAGATAGTCCACCGCCCGGCGTGCGCCGTTGACGATCATGACCTCCGCGGTCATCCCGGCATGGAGCGGGACCTTGTAGGCGCGCAGGCTCTCGGGATCGATCTCGGCGCGCACCACGAAATAGGGCACGCCGGTCTTCTCGTCGACGAGCTGGTCGGGGGCGACATAGGTCACCTTGGCCTGCAGCGGCGGCAGCAGGCGCGAGTTGAAGGCGGTCAGGCGAACGCGCGTGCCGGAGCCGACGCGAACCGCATCGATGTCGCGCGGATCGACCTTGGCCTCGACGATCAGGGGCTCGTTCTCCGGCACGATGTCGAGGATCGCCTCGCCGGCCGCAATCACGCTGCCGGCCGTCCGCATCCGGATATTCGCGACGATGCCTTCCTGCGGCGCGGTCACGATCAGCCGGCGGAGCACGTCCTCGGCCTGGACGATGCGCTCGGTGACTTCCGACAGCATCAGCTGCGCTTCCTGGATCTCCTTGGCGATATCGTTCTGGCGTTCCAGGCTGATCGACAGGATCTCCAGATTGGCGCCGGCCACGGCCTGCTCGGCCTTGGCCTTGCGCGCGGCGAATTCGCCGGCCCGGCCGGAAAGCTCGCTCTGCTTGGTCTGCAGCTCGACGAGCTGGCTGCGCTTGGCGTAGCGCTTCTCATAGAGCTCGCCGACCGTGCGGACCTCGTCGTCGATCAGCGAGCGCTGGTGGTTGGTCGCGTCGATCTGCGCCTTCAGCGCCTCGGCCTCGGCCTGGTGCTGCTCGATGACGCGCTGCTGGATGTGAACCTTGCCGTTGTGGACCTGGGCGCGCGACTTGAACAATCCGCGCTCGGCCCGCAGCACCTCGCGCGCGATCGGCGTCACCATCCGCTCGATGTCCTCTGGAAAGGCGACCTCGTTCGCCTCCGTCTGCTCGGCCCGCAGCCGGGCGAGCTTGACGTCCAGGCCGATGCGCTTGGCCTGCAATTGCTGCAGCTCGGCGCGGGCGCGGGCATCCTCCAGCCGCAGCAGCGGCTCGTCCCTGGCGACCCGCTCGCCCTCGGCTTTCAGCAGGGTCTTGAGAATGCCGCCCTCGAGATGGCTGACGGTCTTGCGCTTGCTGTCGACCGCGACGATTCCCGTCGCGACGGCGGCATTGTCGAGCTGCGCGGTCACTGCCCAGGCGCCGAAGCCGCCGAAGCCGACGCCGATCGCCGTGACGCCTGCCAGCACGAGGCTGCGCAGGCTCGGGACGCGCTCGTCCTCTGTCTCCGGCTCCGCCTGCGCCACGAGCGCATGCTCGGGGCGCTTGATCAGGGAACGTCCGGTCATGCCTTCACCTCGCGAATCGGGGTCGGTGCGGACGGCGCGTTGGCGGTGGGCTCCATCTCGACGCGGCCACCGGGCGTGATCATGCCGGCGATGGCGGCGCGCGGGCCGAATTGCTGCACCCGGCCTTCGCGCAGCACGAGGAGCTTGTCGACGACCTGCATCACCGAGGGACGATGGGCGATCAGCACGACGATCGCGCCGCTCTCGCGTGCGGCGGCGATGGCGCGGATCAGGCTCTGTTCGCCCTCAGCATCGAGATTGGCGTTGGGCTCGTCGAGCACGATGAGGCGCGGCGAGCCGTAGAGCGCCCGCGCCAGGCCGATCCGCTGACGTTGGCCGCCCGAGAGGTTGAAATCGCTGTCCGCGACATTGGTGTCGTAGCCGAGCGGCAGCCGGCCGATCAGCTCGTGCACCCCGGCGATGCGGGCGGCCTCCAGAATGGCGTGGGGATCGGGCTCGCGCATGCGGGCGATGTTCTCGGCGATCGTGCCGTTCAGCAGCGAGACCGATTGCGGGAGATAGCCGACCATGGCGCCGAAGGAGCCGCGCTCCCACAGGAAGGTGTTGTGGCCGTCGAGATAGACGCCGCCGACATTGGGCTTGAGGACGCCGACGAGCAGCCGCGCCAGCGTCGATTTTCCGGCGCCGGACGGGCCGACGATGCCGAGCACCTCGCCCGGCTCGAGCGAGAAGGAGACGCTCTTGATCACCGTCTGCTCCGAGCCCGACGGCGCGAAGACGACGCGGTCGACCACGAGATCGCCCTGGCAGGCCGGGGTCGGCACCGTCTGGCGCTGCGAGGTGCGCGAGAGAACGAGTTCGCGTACGCGCTTCCAGGCGGCGGCGGCCAGGACCCATTGCCGCCAGTCCGTGATCATCGAATCAAACGGCGCGAGCAACCTGCCGAGCAGGATGCTGGCGGCCATCAGCGTGCCCGCGGTGACTTCGTTGCGGATGATCAGCACCGCGCCTGTCGCATAGACGGCCAGCTGCATCGTCATGCGTGAGGAGCGGGTCAACGCAGCGATGAACTTGCCGCGGCGCGTGCCCATGTCGAGCTGCTCGATCATCGCCAGCTGCTGGGCGCGCCAGCGCCGGGACAAAGCGGGCAGCATGCCCATGGCCTCGATCGTCTCGGCATGGCGCAGGCTGGCGCCGACTTCGTTGATGCTGGCGACGCCGGCCTCGTTCGCCTCCTTGAGCACCCTGCGGGTCAGCATGTCCGACATCACGCCGAGCAGGAGCAGGATGATCAGCGAGGCCACGCCGACCAGCCCGTAGACCGGGTGGAGCGCGAACAGGACGGCGAGGAAGACCGGCGACCAGGCCGCCTCCAGCGGGGTCGCGATCGCGGAACTGGCGATGAAGAAGCGGATATCGTTGAGGTCGCGAATCGCCTGGGTCGCCTGGCCGGAGCCCTGCTCCAGCGATGAGCTCACGGCTGCCTGCAATGCCGGCAGATTGAGCCGGCGTGCAAAAATGCTCGCCATCGTCTGGAAAGTCAGGGAGCGGATGAACTCGACCGTTCCATAGAGGGCGAGCGCCCCGACTGCGATGACGAGCAGCATCGTGAGCGTGTCGTAGCTATGGCTGACGATCACCCGATCCTGAACCTGCATCATGAAGAGCGGCACGGTCAGCAGCAGCAGATTCACGCAGAGGCTGAGGAACGCCGCATAGCCGAGGCCGCCGACGAAGGACCGCTGGAGACTCCGTATCAGAACGTCGGACGCTGGCTTCACCGCCTTCATGCATGTCTCCAGGAGTGAGAATTTGGCGCGGGGAAGCGACACAGCGGCCGCCGCAAGCATGCCCGCTATCAGCAAGGCAAACGTGATACGGAACGAGTGTCAAGATTATGACAGATTAGAACGCTAATCCATTGAGTCGGAAGAAAGCAAATGGGGCAAAACTATGCAAAACTTTGAATTTCGAATTAGTTTCCGGTCATATCTGGATTGATGCAATCTTAATTGTTAGCCAATGTATGTGGCATGTGCTTTGCCTATAGGCTCTAAGGAGCGAAGGGGATCAAAACGGGTGGATTGTTCAATTTTCGATCAGGCGGAGTAAGGGATGCACTTCAAATTGCATGGCGGCGAGCAATTCCTAGGCAGATCCTTGAACGGCCACCATCAGGCCAACGGTTCGGACGACCTCGACGAGGGGCCCGACCGCAGAATTTCCCCGTTCGACCTGGCGCGGGTCGTCGAACGCGTCAGCCGGCGCTTTCTGGATTATCTGCGCCTCGAGCTGACCAAGCTCGGCATCGACGACATCTCGCCATCACAGGTGATGGTCCTGATGACGATCGGGCAGGGCGAGATCGCGGTCCGCGATCTGCTGGACCGCGGACATTATGGGGGGTCCAATGCGTCCTACAATCTCAAGCAGCTGGTCGAAAGCGGCTATCTCGACCGTGGCGCCTCGCCGCGGGATCGCCGGCAGGCGCGGATATCTCTCTCCCTGAAGGGGCAGATGCTGTGCGAGCGGCTACGTCTGCTCGACGAAGCCAGCCAGGTCGGCCAGCGCCTCGAAAGCAATCGCGACACCGATCTCAACACCACCCATGAAACCCTGCGCCAGCTCGAGCAGTGGTGGAACGACGCACTCCGTTATGGCGGGGTCCTGCTCGCATCATGCATGTCCTATTCGTTCATCGCGCAGGATCTGGTCAATTCGCTGCTCTGATCGCGAGCCTCGTCGCCCAGGGTGACGAGGTCACGCTGATCACGGAACGCCCGGCGCAGGAGCAGCCGGGCGTCAGCCAGCTCGTCTATTCGGTGGAGGAGACGTCGACGCGGCATGCCGCGCTCGCCGCCACCGAATATCATCTGCGGACGGGCGAGGCGGTTGCAGGGTTGATGGAACGCCTGAAACACAGCGATCCGCCCGATGTCGTCCTCGGACATATCGGCTGGGGCGGGATGCTGTTCGCCCGCGACGCGCTGCCGAATGCGGCGCTGATCGGCTATTGCGAATATTATTATCGCAGCGTCGGGTCGGATCTGGATTTCGGTACGGCCGAGCCGATTCCGGCAGAGGAGCGCCACCGCGTCCGCATGCGCAACGCTGCTCAGCTTCTCGCTCTCGATGCGCTCGACGCGGCCTATGCTCCGACGCAGTGGCAGCGGCAGCAATATCCGGCGGCTTATCGCAAGCGCATCGCGGTCTGCCATGACGGGGTCGACACGGCGTTCTGCCGGCCCGATGCGCAGGCTTCCTTCGCGCTTCCCGATGGCCGCGTGCTCTCATCGGGTGCGCCGGTCGTCACCTTCGTGGCGCGCGATCTCGATCCCTATCGCGGCTATCCCCAGTTCATGCGCGCCGCCGCGATCCTGGCCGAGCGCTATCCGGACCTGATATTCGTGGCGGTCGGCGGCGATGGCTCGGGCTATGGGCGCCCACGCAGCGACGGGTCGAGCTGGCGCGATGCGATGTGCGCGGAAACCGGCCTGGCCGATCGGGTCATCCATATTCCCTGGCTGCCTTATGAGAGCCTGATCCGGCTGTTCCAGGTTTCGGCAGCCCATGTCTATCTCACCGTTCCCTTCGTGCTGTCATGGTCGTTGCTCGAGGCGATGGCCTGCGGCTGCCTCGTCGTCGGATCGGACACCGACCCGGTGAAGGAGGTGATTCGTGACGGGGTCAACGGGTTGCTCACGCCGTTTCACAACGAGCGATTGCTGGCGCAGCGCATCGAGCAGGCGCTGTCCCATCCCTTGTCGACGCGGTCTCTAAGGCGGGCCGCACGTGAGACGGTCGTCGCCGGTTACGAGCGTGAGCGCTGCATCGACCGGCAGATCGGCTGGATCCGGCAGCTCGGCGATTAGAAAAGCGAGGTGTTTGTAAGCCGGGAGCTTGCTGGTACCGGTGGGGATCGCTTTTCCGTCAGCGGTCGCCATGCAGGGGTCAGACAATCCAATGCGCGTGGATGTTCTCGGGCTTCAGGCCTTCATCAGCATCGCGGAGCGCGGCAGCTTCCGCGCCGCGGCGTCGCATCTGAACCTGTCGCAGACCGCTCTCAGCCACCGCATCCGCAAGCTCGAGGAATCGCTGGGCACGCCGCTGTTCCTGCGCACCACGCGTCAGGTCTCGCTGACCGCCGCCGGCACGACGTTGCTTCCGCGGGCGCGCCGCATCTTCGAGGATCTCGGATCCGCGCTCGACGAGGTCAGGGTCGATGTCCGCGAGGGCGACGAGCAGGTCTCCGTCGGCTGCCTGCCGACGGTCGCCGTCCATTGCATGCCGCCGGTGATTGCAGCCTTCGCGAAGCGCCATCCCGGCATTGGGGTGAGGATCCACGACAATTCGGCTTCGGAGATCGCCGAGAAGGTCCAGTCCGGCGAGGCGGAGTTCGGTGTCACCATCGTCGCGGCGAATCGCTGGGATCTGGAGCTGAAGCCGGTCGTGAAGGAGCCTTTCGTGCTGGTCAGCCATCGCAGCATGCCGCTGGCACAGGCGTCGTCTCTGACCTGGGCCCAGCTGCAGGGCGAGCCGTTGGTGCGCATCAGCGCCGAGACCGGCAATCGCATCCTGATCGACGATGCGCTGGGGGCGCGGCGCGAGAGCCTGACCTGGCGCTACGAGGTGCAGCGGGTCGTCACCGCCGTCAGTCTCGTGCGCTCCCGCATCGGCTATGCGATCGTGCCGCAGTTCGCGCTCGACGCTGTCGATGACGGCGAACTCGTCGCCGTGCAGCTGCGCGCGCCGGCGGTGACGCGCACGCTCGGCATCATCACACGAAAGACCGTGCCGCTGCGCCCGGCGGCGCGCGATCTTCTCTCGCTGTTGAGCCAGGCGCTGAAGCGATCGGTCTCGCCGCGATGAGATGAATGAAATTAATCAATCGCTGCATTCTTATCATTTGATGAAGCAATGAGCCTGTTCCACCCTTGCTGCGGGAAGAAACGCGCAGGGAGTGGCGACGATGGCTGGTTCGACACCGGCGACGATCGCATTCATCGGATTTGGCGAGGTCGGGCAGAGCTTTTCGCGCGGCCTGCTGGCCCATGGCGCTGCCGGAATCCGCGCCTATGATCTGCTTTTCGGCAGCGGGGCGGGACGGCGGCTGGAGGATGCGGCGAGCCAGATCGGCGTGACCTGCGGTGCGTCACCGGCGGAAGCCGGCGCGCGCGCGTCCTTCGTCTTCTCGGCGGTGACAGCCGATCGTGCGGAGGCGGTGGCTGCCGAGGCCGCGCGCTGGCTCAGGCCCGGCCAGATCTTCGTCGACGTGAATTCGGCGGCACCCTCGACCAAGCAGCGCGCCGCCAAGGCGGTGGAAGCCAGCGGCGCCGATTATGTCGAGGCGGCCGTGATGGCGCCAGTGTTGAAGCCCGGCCTCAAGGTGCCGATCCTCGCCGGCGGTCCGAAGGCGCAGGCGGCGGCCGAGGCGCTCAACGGGTTAGGCATGAGCCTGACGCCGGTTTCGGAAGTCTTTGGCCGCGCATCGGCGATGAAGCTCTGCCGCAGCATCGTCATCAAGGGGCTGGAGGCGTTGATGGTCGATTGCGCCGCCTCCTGCGAGGCATGGGACGTCAAGGACCCGGTCTTCGCGAGCCTGCACGCCACCTTCCCCTCGATCGATTTCCATGCGCTCGCATCCGACATGCGCGAACGCGTCGCGACCCATGGCGTGCGCCGTGCGGCCGAGATGCGCGAGGCGGCGGAGATGCTCGCGGCTGCCGGGCTGGCGCCCGGCCTCGCCAGTGCCGTCGCCGATGCGCAGCAGCGCGGGGCACGCCGCAAGGGAGGCGCCTGATGCAGCCCGATCGCCGCTCCGTTCTTGCCGGCCTCGGCACGGCCGGGCTCTCCGGCTTGGCACCGACGCAAGCCCGGGCCGAATGGCCGAGCCAGATCATCCGCCTCGTCGTGCCCTTCACCCCCGGCGGCAGCACCGACGTGCTGGCGCGCTTGATCGCCGCCAAGCTGGAACGCGCGATCCCGGGCAAGGGCTTCGTTATCGAGAACCGGCCGGGGGCCGGCGGCATGACGGCGGCGGGCCAAGTCGCGAAGTCCGAGCCCGATGGCCATACGCTGATGATGGGGCATATCGGGACGCTCGCCTTCGCGCCCGCGCTATATCCCAATGTGCCCTATGACCCGGTCAAGGATTTCCAGCCGGTCCCGCTTGTCGCGATGGTGCCGAACATCCTGGCGATCAATCCGAAGCTGCCGGCCAAGACGCTCGGTGAGTTCGTGGCCTACGCCAAGGCAAATCCCGGCAAGCTGAACTACAGCTCGGGCGGGCAGGGCAGCGCGGCCCATATCGCAACGGCCTATCTGACCTATCGCGCCGGTATCGAGGCCGTGCACGTGCCCTATCGCGGCACGGCGCCTTCGGTAAACGACCTCGTCGCCGGCAATGTGCAGTTCACGCTGACCGGCGGCCCGGCCGTGCTGCCGCTGTCCGAGGGCGGACAGCTCAGGGTGCTCGGCGTCGCCAGCCGCGAGCGCGTCGGCTTCGCGCCTGAGTTGCCGACGCTGGCCGAGAGCGGTCTGCCGGATTTCGAGGCGGTGCAGTGGTACGGCGTGGTGGCGCCCGCCAAGACGCCGCGTGCGATCGTCGATCGGCTCAACCGCGAGATCAATGCGCTGCTCGGCCAGCCCGATTTCGCCGCTGCCCTGGCCCGCGACGGTGCGATCGCTCGGCCCGAGTCGCCGGATGGCTTCGGCAAGTTGATCGCTTCGGAGCTGGCGCTGTGGCGCGACGTGATCACGCGCGCCGGCATCAAGGCATCGGAGTGAGGCGATGAGCCAGATCGCCGTTCCCTGCATGTTGATCCGCGGTGGCACCTCGAAGGGGGCCTATTTCCTGCGCGACGACCTGCCGGCCGATGTGGCCGCGCGCGATGTCTTCCTGCTCGCGGTGATGGGCTCGCCCGACAAGCGGCAGGTCGACGGGCTCGGCGGGGCTCATCCTCTGACGAGCAAGGTGGCGATCGTTTCGAAATCTGACGAGCCGGGCTGCGACATCGATTTCCTGTTCGCGCAGGTCGGCATCGAGACGGCGCAAGTCGATACGACGCCGAATTGCGGCAACATCCTCGCCGGGATCGGGCCCTTCGCGCTGGCGCGCGGCCTGGTGAAGGCGAGCGGCGCGCGCACGACCATCCGCGTCCGCACGATCAACACCGGCACCATCGCCGATCTGACGATGGACACGCCGGATGGCGAGGCGAGCACCGAGGGCAGTGCGCGCATCGATGGCGTGCCGGGCACCTCGGCGCCGATCGATATCAGCTTCCTCGATGCCGAGGGCTCGGTTTGCGGCGCGCTGCTGCCGACCGGCAACGTGGTCGATGAGATCGATGGCGTGCCGTGCACGCTGATCGACAACGGCATGCCGGTGATCGTGATGCGGGCGGTCGATGTCGGGTGCAGCGGCTATGAGCCGCGCGAGCAGCTGGACAAGGACATAGAGCTGAAAGCACGGATCGAGCGCATCAGGATCGCCGCAGGGCCACTGATGAATCTCGGCGAGGTCGCGAAGAAGGTCGTGCCGAAGATCGCGCTCGTCGCGCCGCCGGCTGCCGGCGGTTCGATCTGCACGCGCAGCTTCATCCCGCATGAATGCCACGCCTCGATCGGCGTCTTCGCGGCGGTGACGGTGGCGACTGCCGCCGCCTTGCCGGGCTCGCCCGCGGCTTCCGTCGTGGTGATGCCTGAAGGCCGTGAGCGCTCGCTCTCGGTCGAGCATCCGACGGGCGAATTCACGGTGACGCTGACGGTCGGCGGGACGTCGGAGCGGCCGGCGATCGAGCGGGCCGGATTGCTGCGCACTGCGCGCATCCTGATGGAAGGCCGCGCCTTCGTGCCGGCGAGCGTCATGGCGGCGCATGCGGGCAGCGCCCGTCACGCGGCCGAATGAGACGAGAGGACTGACTGGCGATGGCCAACACGCAGAAGACGGGTCTGGTGATCACGGCGCATCCGGGCGATTTCGTCTGGCGGGCCGGCGGCGCTATCGCGCTGCATGCGAAGCGCGGGATGCGCGTGAAGATCCTCTGCCTGTCCTATGGCGAGCGCGGCGAGAGCCAGTTCGCCTGGAAGAAGGCCGGCGTCAGGATGGAGGATGTCAAGGCACAGCGCCGCGAGGAGGCTGAAGCTGCAGCTGCTATGCTCGGCGCCGAGATCGAGTTCATGGATGCCGGGGACTATCCGCTGCGGACCACGCCCGAGATGCTGGACCGCGCCATCGACATCTTCCACGAACTCAATCCGAGCTTCGTGCTGACCCATGCGCTTGAAGACCCCTACAATTTCGACCATCCCGAGGCGGCCCGCTTCGCGCAGGAGGCGCGCATCATCGCGCAGGCCGCCGGCCACAAGCCCGATCCGGAGCGCGCCTATGCCGCCCCGCCGATCTTCCTGTTCGAGCCGCACCAGCCCGAGCAGTGCAATTTCAAGCCGAACGTCATCCTCAACATCGACGAGGTCTGGGAAACCAAGCGCAAGGCCTTCGAGATCCTCGCCGCGCAGAAGCATCTCTGGGAATACTACACCCGCGTCGCGCTCAATCGCGGCATGCAGGGCGGCCGGAACTCCGGCAAGGCGATGACCTATGGCGAGGCCTATCAGCGGCTCTTCCCGGAAGCGCTGGAGGCGCTGGCATGACCCCCGTCGTCATCCGCACGAAGAAGCGCGCGCCTGCCGCCGCAATGGCCGATCTCGGAGAACTCGGCGTCTCGACCACGCATGAGGCGATGGGCCGGAGCGGGCTGATGAAGCCCTATATGCGGCCGATCTATGCCGGCGCGCAGATCGCCGGCGGGGCGGTGACGGTGCTCGCACAGCCCGGCGACAACTGGATGATCCATGTCGCGATCGAGCAGGTGCAGCCGGGCGACGTGCTCGTCGTCGCCTGCACCACCGACAACACCGACGGCATGTTCGGCGATTTGCTCGCCACCTCGCTGAAGGCGCGCGGCGGTGTCGGCCTCGTCATCGATGCCGGCGTGCGCGACGTGCGCGTGCTGACCGAGATGGGCTTTCCGGTCTGGTCGCGAGCGATCTCGGCCAAGGGCACGGTCAAGGCGACGCTGGGTTCGGTCAACGTGCCGGTGGTCTGCGCGGGGGCGTTGGTCCATCCCGGCGACGTGATCGTCGCGGACGACGATGGCGTGGTCGTGGTGCCGCGCCGCGATGCCGAGGCCGTGGCCGCCGCCGGCCGCAAGCGAGAGGCAGCGGAGGAGGAGAAGCGCAGGCGCCTCGCCTCTGGCGAACTCGGGCTGGACATGTACGCTATGCGCGAAGGCCTCGCCAAGGCTGGCCTCGTCTATCGCGACGACGAAGACGAATAAACAGAAGCAAAGCCCCGCCAAGGGGACCACAAGCATCTCGGGAGGAACGACATGACGCATCGCAGGACAGTTCTGGGTGGAATTCTCGGCTTCACGCTGGCGGCCACGGCCGGCGGCGCGGCGCTGGCGCAGGAGGCAGTGAAAATCGGCTTGATCCTGCCGATGACCGGGCCCTTCGCCTCGACCGGCCGGCAGATCGACGCGGCGGTGAAGCTCTTCCTCGCCAAGGAGGGCGCGGTTCATGGCGGGCGAAAGCTCGAGGTGATCCTCAAGGACGACGCCGGCAATGCCGATGCGACGCGCCGCCTGGCGCAGGAACTGGTCGTCAACGACAAGGTCGCGGTTCTCGCCGGCTTCGGGCTGACGCCGCTCGCCATGGCGACGGCACAGATCGCGACGCAGGCGAAAGTGCCGGAGGTCGTCATGGCCGCGGCGACCGCGTCGATCACCGAAGCCTCGCCCTTCATCGTGCGGACATCCTTCACCCTGCCGCAGGCCTCCGAGCCGATGGCCGACTGGGCCGCGGCCAACGGCATCAAGAAGGTCTTCACGGTCGTGACCGATTACGGGCCGGGCATCGACGCCGAGACCTCCTTCGCGGCGAAGTTCAAGGCGGCGGGCGGCACGGTCGAGAGCGTGCGCGTGCCGCTGCGCAACCCCGATTTCGCGCCCTTCCTGCAGCGCGTCTCGGAAGCCAAGCCGGATGCGCTCTTCGTCTTCGTGCCCTCGGGGACCGGCGCGCAGTTCATGAAGCAGTTCGTCGAGCGCGGGCTGGACAAGGCCGGCGTCAAGCTGATCGGCCCCGGCGACGTCGTCGATGACGACATCCTCGAAGGCATCGGCGATGTCGCTGTCGGCGCGATCACCACGCATCACTACTCGGTCGCCCATGACAGCCCCGCCAACAAGGCCTTCGTCGAGGCTTTCCAGAAGGCCAATCCCGGCATGCGGCCGAATTTCATGGCGGTCGGCGGCTATGACGGCATGCGGCTCATCGCGGAGGCGCTCAAGGCGACCAAGGGCGATTCCGATGGCGAGAAGCTGATCGCGGCGATGAAGGGCGCGGCCTGGGAAAGCCCGCGCGGGCCGATCAAGATCGACCCCGACACGCGCGACATCATCCAGAACATCTACGTCCGCAAGACGCAGAAGGTGGGCTCCGAGCTGCACAATGTCGAGTTCGCGACGATCAAGGACGTCAAGGACCCGGTGAAGGCCCGCAAGTGACGGGCCAGACAGCCAGCCCGGATCGAAGCGCATGCTGACCATCCTGTTCGACGGCATCGCCTATGGGATGGTGCTCTTCGTCCTCGGTTGCGGGTTGTCCGTGACGATGGGGTTGATGAACTTCGTCAACCTCGCTCATGGCGCCTTCGCGATGCTCGGCGGCTATGTCGCCGTGCTGGCGATGCAGCGGCTCGGCCTGCCGTTCCTGGCGAGCCTGCCGCTCGCCTTCCTCGCGGCGGCGCTGGTCGGGATCGTGCTGGAGCGGCTGATCTACCGGCCCATGTACGCCAAAAGCCATCTCGACCAGGTGATGTTCTCGATCGGGCTGGTCTTCATGGCGGTGGCAGGCACCGACTGGCTGATGGGCTCGACCCAGCAGTTCATTCGGCTGCCGGGCTGGCTGCAGGGGCGCTTCGAGATCGCCGGCATCGGCATCGGCCGCTACCGGCTCTTCGTGATCGCGGTCTGCGGTCTGCTGGCGTTCTCGCTGCAATGGGGCTTCACTCGCACCCGCTTCGGCAGTCGGTTGCGGGCCGCGGTGGATGACGCCCGCGTGGCGCGCGGCTTGGGCATTCCCGTGAACCGGCTGTTCGCGCTGACCTTTGCGCTGGGATCGGGGCTCGCCGGATTGGGTGGCGCGCTTGGCATCGAGCTGATGGGGCTCGATCCCAGCTTTCCGCTGAAGTTCATGATCTATTTCCTGATCGTGGTGACGGTCGGCGGCACCTCGAGCATCACCGGGCCGTTCTTCGCCGCCATGCTGCTCGGCGTCGCCGATGTGGTCGGCAAGTACCTCGTGCCGCAGGTCGGCGCCTTCATCATCTACGCGCTGATGGTGGTGCTGCTGATCACCCGGCCGCACGGGCTCTTCGCGAGGGCGCGGGCATGAGCGCCGGCACGTTCGAGACGCGCGTCCGGCAGGCTCTGTACGCCTCGCGGCGCTGGCATCCGGCGGAGATCGCCTTCTGGGTGCTGGCCTTCGCGGCTTTCCTGCTGTTCCCGCGCAATCTGCTGCTGCTCAACGAGATCGCGATCCTCGCGCTGTTCGCCCTCTCGCTGGACCTGATCCTCGGCTATGCCGGCATCGTTTCGCTGGGGCACGCGGCCTTCCTCGGCATGGGCGCCTATGCGGCAGGGCTCACTGCCAAATACGTCACAGCCGATCCGCTGGCCGGGCTTGCCGTCGGCATGGGTGCGGCGGGGCTGCTCGGCCTCGTCACCAGCCCGCTCGTGCTGCGCGGCACCGATCTCACCCGGCTGATGATCACGCTCGGCGTCGCGCTCATCCTCTACGAGCTGGCGAACTCCTTCGGCTCTCTGACCGGCGGCGCGGACGGCCTGCAGGGCATCATGATGGCGCCGGTGCTCGGGCTGTTCGGCTTCGATATCTTCGGCCGCACGGCGTATCTCTATTCGCTCTCGGTGCTTTTCCTGCTGTTCCTGATCGCGCGGCGGGTGATGCATTCGCCCTTCGGCTTGAGCCTGCGCGCGGTGCGGGACAACCCGCTGCGCGCCTCGGCCTCGGGCGTGCCGAACGGCCGGCGCCTCGCCGCGGCCTACGCGCTCGCGGCGGCCTATGCCGGGGCGGCGGGCGCGCTGCTCGCCCAGACCACGCAGTTCGTCTCGCTCGACGTGCTCGACTTCCACCGCTCGGCCGATCTGATGCTCGTGCTGATCATCGGTGGCGCCGGCTATCTCTATGGCGGGCTGGTCGGCGCGATCGCCTTCAAGCTGCTGCAGGACGTGATCGCGAGCTTCACCCCGCAATACTGGATGTTCTGGATCGGGCTCTTCCTGGTGCTGTTCGTGCTCGGCGGGCGCGAGATGATCCATGGGGCGATCAAGAAGATCGCCGGACGCTTCGCCCGGTTCGGGCGGGGAGGGGCGCAATGACGATCGCGCTCCAGACTTTCGACCTCTACAAGAGCTTCGGCGGCAACACCGCCACGGATCATGTCGACTTCACTCTCGAGCGCGGCGCGCGCCACGCGCTGATCGGGCCGAACGGCGCCGGCAAGACCACCTTCGTCAACCAGCTCACCGGCGTGCTGCGGCCGACATCGGGCCGTGTCGAACTGATGGGCGAGGACATCACGAAGCTGCCGCGCGAGGCGCGGGTGAAGCGCGGGCTCGCCCGCACCTTCCAGATCAACCAGCTCTTCGCTACGATGACGCCGCTGGAGATGATCGCGCTGGTCACCTCCGAGCGGCTCGGCCGGGGCACGCATCCTTTCCGCGCGCTGGATCGCGATCCCGATCTCGTGGCTGAGACCGCCGAGATCCTGACCCGCTTCAGGCTCGACGACATCATGGATAGCCGCATCGCGACGCTGCCCTATGGCAAGCAGCGCCAGATCGAGATCGCCGCCTCCTTTGCCGCGAGGCCGTCGGTTCTGCTGCTCGACGAGCCGGCGGCCGGCGTGCCGGAAGCCGAGCGCCGCGAATTGATGCAGACGGTCGCCGAATTGCCCGACGACGTCTCCGTGCTGCTGATCGAGCACGACATGGACCTCGTCTTCCGCTTCGCGACGCGGATCACCGTGCTGGTCAATGGCCGGGTTCTGGCGGAGGGAACTCCGGACGAGATGGCGCATGATCCGGCCGTGCGTGCCGCCTATCTCGGCGAGGGCGCCCATGTCTGAACTCCTGCAGATCGAGAAGCTGTGCGCCGGTTATGGCGAGGCGCAGGTGCTGTTCGACATCGACCTCACGCTGGCGGAGGGGCATTCGCTTGCGCTGCTCGGCCGCAACGGCGTCGGCAAGACGACGCTGGTCAACAGCATCATCGGCGTCACGCGCCGGCGTGGCGGGCGGATCGTGCTCGCCGGGCGTGATCTCACCAGCGTCTCGCCCGAACAGCGAGCGCAGGCCGGCATCGGCTGGGTGCCGCAGGAGCGCAACATCTTCAAGTCGCTGACCGTGCTGGAAAACCTGACCGCCGTCGCGCGTCCGGGGCCATGGGATACCGCCCGCGTCTTCCGGATGTTTCCACGCCTCGCCGAGCGCAAAGCCAATCTCGGCAACCAGCTTTCCGGCGGCGAGCAGCAGATGCTGGCGATCGGCCGGGCGCTGATGCTCAACCCTAAGCTATTGCTGCTCGACGAGCCGACCGAGGGGCTGGCGCCGATCATCGTCGAGGAACTGCTGCGGGCGTTGAAGGCGCTGTTCCGCGACGAAGGGCTCTCCGCCATCGTGATCGAGCAACATGCGCGCAAGATCCTCGAGCTGACGGACGACGCCATCGTCCTCGAACGCGGCCGCGTGGTCCTGGCGGAACGCAGTGCTACGCTCATCGCCGAGCCGCAGCGGCTCGAACATCACCTCGGCCTCGCCGCCGCGGCCTGACCATCAAGAACCGGGAGGACAAGACATGACCCAGAGACAGAAGCCGCCGTTCCGGGGCGATATGGTGGGCAGCCTGCTGCGTAGCGCGCCCGTCAAGGAAGCCCGCGCCAAGGTCGCCGCCGGCGAGATGAGCCATCCGGAGCTCACCACGATCGAGGACGAGGAGATCAGGAAGCTCGTCAAGAAGCAGGAGGAGATCGGCCTGCAGGCGGTGACCGACGGCGAGTATCGCCGCGCCTTCTGGCATTTCGACTTCCTCGACGGCTTGGACGGCGTCACGACCTACGAGACCGACGCAGGGATTCAGTTCAAGGGCGTCGCCACCAAGGGGCATGGCATCCGCGTGACCGGCAAGCTGGATTTCCCGGCCGACCATCCGCATCTCCAGCATTTCAAGTTCCTGGCGTCGGTCACCAGCCGCGTGCCGAAGATGACCATTCCGAGCCCGTCGATGCTGCACTACCGCGGCGGACGGAAAGCGGTCGACCCGAGCGCCTATCTCAAGATGGAGGATTACTACGACGATCTGGGCAAGGCCTACGCCAAGGCGATCAAGGCCTTCTACGATGCCGGCTGCCGCTATCTGCAGCTCGACGACACCAGCCTGTCCTATTTCTGCGATCCCGAGCAGCGCAAGATGCTGGCAGAGCGCGGCGACGACCCGGACAAGCTCATCTTCATCTATCGCGACGTGCTTAACGCCGCACTGAAGGCCAAGCCTGCCGACATGCAGATCACCACCCATACCTGCCGCGGCAATTTCAAATCGACCTTCATCGCCTCGGGCGGCTACGAGCCGGTGGCCGATCTCGTCTTCAACCAGATCGATGTCGACGGCTATTTCATGGAATGGGACGACGACCGCTCCGGCGGCTTCGAGCCGCTGCGCTTCCTGCCCAAGGGCGACAAGCACGTCGTGCTCGGCCTCGTGACCTCAAAGTTCGGTTCGGTCGAGAGCAAGGACAATCTCAAGCGCCGCATCGAGGAAGCCGCGAATTTCGCCCCGCTGGAACAGCTCTGCCTGTCGCCGCAATGCGGCTTCGCCTCGACCGAGGAAGGCAATGTGCTGGCCGAGGACGAGCAATGGGCCAAGCTCTCGCGCATCCTCGAAACCGCCAGGGAAGTCTGGGGATGAGCAGCGAGCCCTGTTTCGACGTCGCTCATCTCGGCCATGTCGAGCTCTTCACCAACAAGCCCGAGGCCAGCCTCGATTTCTTCGTCAACATCTTCGGATTGACGGAGAGTGGGCGGGAGGGCGATTCCGTCTATCTGCGCGCCTGGGACGATTACGAGTTCCACACGCTGAAGCTCACCGCTTCAAATAACACCGGGGTCGGTCATATCGGTTACCGCGCCTCGAGCGAGGCAGCGCTCCTGCGCCGCGTCGCCGCGATCGAGGCGATGGGGGCCGGCATCGGCTGGAGCGAGGGCGATCTCGGCCATGGCCGCGCCTATCGCTTCCGCGATCCCGACAACCACGTCTTCGAGATCTATTTCGAGACGAACAAGTATGTCGCTCCCGAAGCGGAGCGGCCGGCGCTGAAGAACCAGGCGCAGCGCAACCATGGCCGCGGTTGCGCGGTGCGCCGGCTCGACCATCTCAACCTGCTCGCGCAGGATGTCGCGGTGATCCGCGACTTCATGCCGAAGGCGCTGGGCAGCCGCGTCACCGAGCAGATCGTGCTGGATTCGGGCGAGGTCGGCGGCTGCTGGTTCACCGTCAACAACAAGAGCTACGACATCGCCTATACGCGCGACCACACGCCGGCGCAGGGGCGCTTCCACCATGTCACCTATGCGGTGGACCAGCGCGAGCACATCCTGGAGGCGGCCGATCTCTTCCTGGAGAACGGCGTCTTCATCGAGACCGGCCCGCACAAGCATGCGGTGCAGCAGACCTTCTTCCTCTATGTCTACGAGCCCGCCGGCAACCGCGTCGAGATCGCCAATGCCGGCGCGCGCCTGATCCTTGATCCGGACTGGCAGACCGTGACCTGGACCGAGACCGAACGGAAGAAGGGCCAGGCCTGGGGGCTCAAGACGATCGAGAGCTTCCATACGCATGGCACGCCGCCGGCAGCGTCGGCGCCGGGATCGCCTTGAACGAGGCCGTCATTCCGGGGCATGCCGCAGGCATGAGCCCGGAACCCATGAACACCGTCGCGGCTGGACAAGGGTGGCGGCTGCCGCTTCGATTCCCCCCGCGATGTCGTGGTCATGGGGGTTCCGGGCTCTTCGCTGACGCGAAGCCTCGGAATGACGGTGTGGTTCCCAGCTAGCGGCGCTGCGAATCAGCTCATCACCAGCCCGCCATCGACATGCAGCGTCTGGCCGGTGACGAAGCCGCTCCAGTCGCTGGCGAGGAAGAGCACGGGGCCCGCCACATCCGCCGGCGTCGCGATGCGGCGCAGCGGCGTCTGCGCTATCAGAATTTCGCGGACCTCTTCCTTGGTCGAAGCGCTCGCATCGGTTGGGTAGACCAGACCGGGAGCGACGCAGTTCACCCGGATGCCGAGCGGGCCGAGATCAACAGCCAGATTGCGGCTGAAGCCGATCAGCGCGGCCTTGGCGGTGGTGTAGTCGTGATAGGGGATGCTCGGGCGCGCCACGAGGTCGCTCGCGATGTTGACGATGCTGGCGCCGCTGCGGCGCTGGAGCAAGGGCAGCATCGCCCGGCAGACCGTGTAGGCGGCCTTCACCGCGCCGTCGAATTGCTGGCCGTATGCCTCCCAGGGCGTCTCCCAGAAGCGGGCGCGATTGTCGGGGTCGAAGCGATACGGTGCAAAGGCATTGTTGACGACGACATCGAGCCGGCCGACCTCCTCCGAGATGCGCTCGGCCATTGCCACGACCGCCTCGGGAGAGGTCACGTCGGCCGCGATGGCGAGCGCCTCGCCGCCGAGCGCGCGGCATTCCGCTGCGACAGCTGCGGCGGCCTCGTCGTTGCGGAGGTAATTGACGATGACGATGCCGCCCTCGGCGGCGAAGGCCTTCGCGATCGCGGCCCCGATGCCGCGGCTGGCGCCGGTGACGAGGATGGCGCGGTCGCGGAATTTCACGGCATGCCGTCCTTCTGCGGGATGAGATCGCTCTTCACGATCTCCTTCATGTCGAGCGGGCGGGCGATCAGCCCGAGGCTGCGGAAGGTGTCGGCGCCCTTTTGCAGGGCTTCGAGATCGAAGCGGCCGAGGCCTTCGCGCTCGGTCGTCGGGGAGACGCTGGAGCGGTTGCGCAGCTTGATGATCTCGAGATTGACCGCCTCATCTCGGCCGTTGATGGCGCGGGTGAGGGCGAGGCGGGCAGCCTCCTCGGGCTTGGCGATCATCCAGGCGGCCGAGTCGCGATAGGCGGCGAGGAATCGCTTCAGTAGCGGCTTCTTCGCTTCATAGGTCGCCTGCGTCACGACAAAGAGATCGCTCGGCAGGTTGAGCTGGTCGCGGACCTCGATCACGTCGACCTCGCCCAGCCCCTTGGCGCGGGCGACGAGCAGACCGGTATCAGTCGCGGCGGTGGCGTCGAGCTGCCCCTGCATCAGCGGCGCGAAGTTGAGCAAGCCGGCGACCTGGACTGTCACGTCCTTCTCGCCGAGCCCGACCTGATGCAGCAGTACGAGGAGGTTCTGATAGGTGCCGCTGGCGAGGCTGTAGACGCCGATGCGCTTGCCCTTGAGATCGGCTGCCGAGCGGATGCCGCTCGCCTTCGGCGCGACGACGTTGAAGACGTTCTGCGGATAGATGTTGTAGATCGCGACCAGCTTCTCGCCCTTGTCGAGCGCGAGATAGAGCGAGGCGGGGTCGGTGAAGGCGATGTCGGCCTGGCCGCTCAGCATGTTCTGAATCGCCGCTCCGCCGCCATTGCCGGGCACATAGTCGAGCGCGATGCCCTTGGCCTTGAAGAAGCCCTTGTCCGGCTCGGCGAGCAGGTTGGTGATCTCGCTGATCGGCTGGCTCCAGCCGGCGATGGTGAATTTCTCCAAGGGTTGGGCCTGAGGCGAAGTCCAAGCGGACAGCAAGAGCGCGACCGCTGCCGCTACGCTCGCCGTCATCCCGGACAAGCGGCGAAGCCGCGCAGATCCGGGATCCATCGTAGAGCGCGGAGCCCTGCGATGGATCCCGGCGCTCCGCTTCGCTGCGGCCGGGATGACGAGCCCTGTTCTGAGAATACGAGCAAGAGCAGGGAAGATGGCCATGGTCTAACCTTTCGAGAAGCGATGCAGGACGCGGCGCTCCAGCACGCGCACGGCCTCGTAGAGCAGCATTCCGAGTGCGGTGATCACGACGAAGAGCGCGAAGATCAGGCTCGAATCCATCACGCTCTGGGCGGCGATGATCGAGGCGCCCAGCCCGACGCGCCCGCCGATGAACTCGCCGACCACCGCGCCGACCAGCGCGAGCACGACTGCGACGCGCAGGCCCGCCATGATGACGGGTAGCGCCGCCGGCAGCTTCAGGCGCAGCAGGGTCTGCAAGCGGCTGGCGCGGAGCATGCGGAAGAGTTCGCGCCGGGCCGGATCGACCTCGGTCAACCCGGTCAGCGTGTTCTCCATCAGCGGGAAGAAGCAGATCAGCGCGGTGATGACGACGGTTGGCGTCATGCCGAAGCCGAACCAGATGATGAAGAGCGGACCGAGCGCGAGCTTGGGCACGAGCTGGCTCGCCAGCACATAGGGGTGCAGCAGGCGCCCGAGCATGGGGACTTCCGCGAGCAGGATGCCGACGCCGAGGCCGACGATGGTGCCGATGCCGAGTCCCAGCGCCATCTCCGTGGCCGTGACGGCGAGATGCGGCCAGAGCCGGCCGGTGGCGATCTCGCTCCACAGTGTCGCCAGCACGGCCGAGGGTGGTGGCAGGACGAGGGCGGAGAGCCCGCCGAGCCGGCACCAGGCTTCCCAGCCGGCGAGCAGGGCGAGAAGCAGCAAGAGGGAGGGGAGGCGCGCGGTCATGCGGCCGGCCTCCGGCTTGCGATAGCCCCGGTTTCGCCATCCATGGCGTCGCGCAGTTCGCGGCAAGCCGCCGTGAACGTGGGTGCATAGCGCATGTCGCGATGGCGCGGGCGCGGCAGCTCGATTCGGCGCGCATGGGTGAGGCGGCCCGCCGCCATCACCGCGACCTTGTCGGCGAGATAGACGGCCTCGGCGATATCATGGGTGACGAAGAGCGCCGTCGTGCCGTGGAGCGCGCAGAGCCGCAGCAAATCATCCTGCAATTCCTCGCGGGTCAGGGCATCGAGTGCCGCGAAGGGCTCGTCGAGCAGCAGCAAATCCGGTTCGCCGATCAGCGCGCGGGCGACGGCGACGCGGCTCTGCTGGCCCCCGGAGAGTTCGGTGGGGCGGCGGCTAGAGAAATCTGCGAGGCCGACACGCTCAAGCAGGTCGAACGCAGCATCCTTATCGGCGACGGTGGGGCGGCGCTTCAGCGAGATCGGCAGCAGGACATTGTCGAGAGTGCTCAGCCAGTCGAGCAGGGTCGGGGCCTGGAAGACGAAGCCGGCGCGGAGGCTCGGGCCATGCAGCGCCTCGCCGCCAATGCGGATGGCGCCCTCGCTCGGCACGAGCAAGCCGGCGGCGAGCTTGAGCAACGTGGTCTTGCCGCAGCCGCTGCGGCCGAGCAGGCAATGGATCTCGCCGCGCGGGTTGATCCAGTCGACGCCGTCGACGATGGCCGGGCCGCCCGCGTCATAACGGAAGGCGACCCGCTCGATCGCGACGAAGCCGGGGGTGGTGGGGTCAGTCGACATAGGGCGCGAACCCTTCTGCCGCGGCTTCAGCGCCGTGCTCGATCTCGGTCAGGGTGACCAAGTCGAGCAGGCTGAAGCGCCCGTCATGGTGCCAGCCGGCCTCCGGGGCCGCCATGCGGCCGAACGGGGCGATGCGGGTGACGCCGACCTCAGCAAACTGCTCCGCGAGCTGGAACAACCTCTCCGGCGCCGCCGCTATCCCGGCCGTCTGCAGGAAGTTGCGATAGGGCGCGACGAGGGCCGGGATCTCGTCGAGGCTGTCGACCGAAACCAGTTTGAGCGTGCGGTTGAGGCCTGTCGGACTCAGGTCCTCGGGCGTCTCGACATGGGCGACGCTCCACGAATCGGTGGGCTCGCCAAGGAGTTCTGCGGCGCCTTTCAGTGCGCCCATCTCCTGCGCGCTGCGCCAGGCCGTGATGGAGGCGGATTCGGCCGGCGAAAGCGTGCGACGGGGGTGGCGATGGGCGAGGGCGGCCAGTTCCTGCGCGACATGGCGCGCGAATTCGGCTGGCGAAACCCGCCCGCCGCGCTCGACGAAAAGCATCTGTGGGGAATAGCAGCCCTGCTGCTCGTAGCGGGCGGCGTCATGAGCGGCGAGGCGGGCCAGCGCGGGTGCCCTGCGGCTGTCGAGCGCTTCGCGCGCGACGACGCCGAAGCCGATCTTGTGGCCATGCGGCAGGAAGCGCGTGGTGATCGGCAGCTTGGCGCGCAGCGCCGTGAGCGTATCGTTGCCGCCATAGGCCATGACGGTGTCGGCCGCGCGCAGGAAAATTGGTTCGGCAGGCGCTTCGCCACCCTTCCACCAGGTGATGGCGAGGCATTCGCCGAGTTCGGGGTCTATCTCGGCGATCAGGCCCGCAAACCAGCCCGCCGTCAGCGGCTCGGCCGAGGCGAGTTTGCCGATCGTGCCGGCCTTGACCAGAAGCCCGCAGATCAGGCTCCAGAGCGAGAGCGCCGGCACGTTGCCGGCCCAGACATGCAGCAGCAGCTCCGGGCCGTGAGCGCGCAGGTAGCCGCCCTTGGGCGTCGGCTGGAAGCCGTCCAGCATGGCGGGATTGGCGAAATCCTCGGCCAGGAAGCGCAGGAGCTGCGGGCGCCGGAAGGTCTTCAGATAACTCGTGAGGCCGAGACGCACCGTCTCGCGGTCGTAGCCGGTGATGATCGGCAGAAGGTGCTCGGCCTTGCGCCGCAGCGGATGCTCGCGGTCGAGCAGGCGGGCAATGGCGGCGTCGATCGCTGCGACGATGCGCGCGGTGTCCATCCGCTTCAGCCGGGCGCGGGCATTGCTGCGCACATGGTCGCAGAGAGCAGCCGCCTGAGCCTCGTCCAGCTCCGGCAGCGCGATGGTCGCGCTCTCGCCCCAGGCGCTATAGCTGACTTCGCGCCAGCGCAGCGCCTCGCGATTCAGGCCCGGCAGATGGCCCGCATATTCGATCACCGTATCAGCCTCGCGCTGCGGCCAGGAATTCGGCGACCGCGACCGAGCAACCCTTGGAGGCCTCGCCATCGACCCGGCCGAGCAGCCTGAATCCACCCGGGACGATCTCGCCGGCGTCCTCGGTCAGGATCGCCGAGACGCAGTTGAAATGCGCGAGGTCGTGATGGACGATCACGCCGCGCTCGCCCTCGGGCAGGTCGGTGCCGGTCAGCGGATCGACGACGCGGCTGCGGATCCAGTGCGGGCCGGATTTCACCGACGGGCAGATCGCATTGCCGTCGTCGTAGAGCTGCGAGCTCAACTCGGTCATGCCGTACATGTTGATGCAGGACGAGCGGGGCACGCCCAAGGCGAGGCTAAGACCGTCGTAGAACTCGTCGAGTCCCAGCTCGCGCGACTGGCCCTTGAAGCCGCCGGTGTCGAGGATGAGGCTGCCTTCGGGCAGGGCGAAGCGCCGGCCGGTCGCCGCGAGCGCGTCCAGCACGGGAGCGAAGGAATAGCTCGCGCCGAGCAGGGCATAGGGCTCGCCGCTCTTCTCCGCTTGCTCCAGCGCCGACAAAAGGCCGTCGAGGTCGAGACCCGACGAGCCGATGAACACCTCGGAATCCGACGTGCCGCATTCGCGACGGGCGAGCGAGAGATAGCAGGCGAGCGAGGAGTTCGGCAGGGCGGCTTCGTCGGGGAAGAGGATGCCCATGCGGATGCGCTCGCGGCCGCGCATGAAACGCTCACGGAAGTTCACCAGCATCGAGCGGCTCCAGACGGCGAGCGTCGGGTGGTAGCTGCGGCCGCGTATCCCTTGCGTCGTGCCGCTGGTCATGAAAACGCGCTCGGCCGCTTCCGGCGGGCTGCAGCTCAGCGTCAGATCCTTGAAGGCCGTGATCGGCACGGCCGGGATGTCGCGCCAGCGCCTGACGGAGAGCGGCGTGCGGCCGCGCTGCAGGCAGAAGCGCTTGTAGGGCTCGTTGTTGCGGAACTGATACGCGAAGACCTTCAGCGCCATCGCCTCGAATTCGGCATCCGACGCATCGGGGAGCGCGATGAACGCCAACAGCGCGTCGATGATCTCGGCTTGCGTCATCTTAAGCCCGCTCCTGCCCGACCCGCCGGCTTGCCCGGACGGAATCGATCGCGATGAGGACCACATGCGCAGCTGGAATCGGGGCCTCGATGGCCGCCTGTCCCGCATCCCTACGCCGGTATGATCCGGATCAGGTTCGGAGGGTCACCGCGTTGCCGAGCTCGAAAGCCCCGCGGGCGGAATCTCAGCCTCCTAGCGAGGCCCCCCTGGGAACAGGGTTTAGGTGGGGCCTCGGCCCCTGCCTTGTCAAGCGTTGCCGGCACAGGGCCGCCAATTGTGGGTGAGTGGTCCGAACATGGCGCGCATGCCGAAGAAGAGGCTCGACGTCGGGCCGCAAAAGCGTTGATGTGCCGCCCATGAACGTTTCCGCTCCGCCGCCCCGCATCGCCTCTTTCACCTGCGAGAAGAAGCCGGCCACCGGCTCGCGCGGGATGGTCGTCACCAATCATCCGCTCGCCTCGGCGGCGGGCGCGCAGATGCTGCTAGCCGGTGGCAATGCGATCGACGCCGCGGTCGCCTCGCTGTTCGCGTTGACGGTGGTGGAACCGATGATGGTCGGCATCCTCGGCGGCGGCCTGAGCCATATCCGCCTCGTCGATGGCCGCCATGTCGTGATCGACAATCTCTCGACAGCGCCGGGCCATGCGACGGCGGACATGTACGATTGCCTCTCAGACGAGATCGGCAAGCAGCGCGATACGCGCGACCGGGAGAATGTGGTCGGCGCGAAGGCGGTCGCCGTACCCGGCGCGCTGAAGGGCTGGTGCGAGGTGTTGGCGCGTTTCGGCACGCTGCCGCTGGCCGAGGTGCTGCAGCCGGCCATCGGGCTGGCGGAGCGCGGCTTCGTCGTCACGCCCTATCTCTCGAACTGCATCACCGACAATGCGGGCGATCTCGCCCGCGATCCGGGGCTTGCGGCGATGCTGCTGCCGGGCGGCCAGCCGCTCCAGCCCGGCGCAAGGCTGGTCCAGTCAGACTATGCCGCGAGCCTGAGGCTGATCGCGGCAGAAGGGCCGCAGGCGCTCTATGGCGGGCGGCTCGGCCGGGCGCTGACAGACTACATGGCGGCGAATGCCGGGCTGATCGATCAGGCTGATCTTGCCAATTACCGCATCGAATTGCGCGAGCCCATTCGCGGCTCCTATCGCGGCTACGAGATCGTCGGCCCCCCGCCGCCTTCTTCCTCCGGCGTGCACATCACGCAGATGCTCAACATCCTCGAAGGCTACGATATCGGCGCCCTCGGCTTCGGTTCGACTGACGCGGTGCATCTGCTGGCCGAGGCGCTGAAGATCGCCTTCGCCGACCGGGCCGTAGCAACCGCCGATCCGGCCTTCGTCAAAGTCCCGGTCAACAAGCTGATCGACAAGGCCTATGCGAACGAGCGCCGTGCCCTGATCGCGATGGGCGAGGCGAAAAGCTGGACGGCCGGACTGTCAGGCGGCGAATCCGCCGATACGACCCATGTCACCGTGGCCGATGCACAGGGCAACGTCGTCAGCGCGACGCAGACGATCAACGGGCTGTTCGGCGCCTGCGTCCAGATTCCCGGCACCGGGATGATCGCCAACAACTACATGTTCAACTTCGATCCGCATCCCGGTCGGGCGCTTTCGATCGCGCCGGGCAAGCGGGTTTTCACCTCGATGGCGCCGATGATGGCACTGAAGGAGGGCAGGCTCGCCTTCGCGCTCGGCCTGCCGGGGGCGCTGCGCATCTTTCCCTCCGCATTGCAGGCGATCGTCAACCTGATCGACCATCGCATGACCTTGCAGGAGGCGGTCGAGGCGCCGCGCGTCTGGACCGAGGGCGGCGTGCTCGAACTCGAGGAAGCCATCCCCGAGGCGGTGGCACAGGAACTCGCGGCACGCGGCCATCGCGTCGTGCGCTCGCCGCGCGTCGCAGGCGGCATGAACGCCATCGCCTTCAATGCGGATGGCACGCTGACCGGGGCCGCCTGCTGGCGCGCCGATGGCACGCCGGTTGCCATCTCGGGCGGGCTTGCCCGTGCCGGCGCACGCTTCACCATCTGACCGTATTCCCGGAAAATTCAATGCCCGAGACCATCGTCCTCCTCGACATGACCAGCCCCGAGCGCGCCGAGCGCATGCGGGCGCTGCTCCCGCCCGGCTTCGTGTTCACCCACGGCACGGCGCGCGGCGACGACCATATGAAGCAGATCATCGCCGAGGCCGATTACGCGATCTCGGGCCAGGTCGGCGTCTCGCGGGAGGTGCTGGGCGCAGCGAGGAAGCTGAAGCTGCTGCATAAATGGGGCGTCGGCTACGACAATATCGACATTGCCGCTGCAAAGGATCTCGGCATCACCGTGGCGCGCACCACCGGTTCCAATTCCGTGCCGGTGGCCGAGTTCGCGCTGGGGTTGGCGCTCTCGGCGCTGCGCTTCATCGGCTATGGTCATGCCGAGCTGAAGCAGGGGCATTGGGCGACCGGCAAGCTGCCGGGCGATCCCTTCATGCTCTCGGGCAAGACGGTCGGCATCGTCGGCTTCGGCGCGATCGGCCAGAATCTGGCGAAGCTGCTCAAGGGCTTCGGCTGCACGATCCTCTACAGCAAGCGCCAGCCGCTCGACGCTGAGGCGGAAGCGGCGCTCGGCGTCCGGCATGCATCGCTGCCGGACATTCTGGCGCAGTCCGACATGGTCTCGCTGCATTGCCCGCTGACGCCGGAGACGACCAATCTGATCGATGCGGCAGCGTTCAAGGCGATGAAGAAGACGGCGGTGCTGGTCAATGTCGCGCGTGGCGGCGTGGTCAACGAGGCCGATCTCGTCGCGGCGCTGCGGGCGCGGGAGATTGCCGGCGCGGCGATGGACGTGTTCTCGATCGAGCCGCTGCCGGCCGACAGCGAGCTCCTGACGCTCGATAATCTCGTGGTGACGCCGCATCTCGCCGCGATGGCCGCCGATAATTTCGCGCCGACCGTGAAGCGGATGTTCGACAACATGGCGCGCGTTTCGCGCGGCGAGCCGGTGCCGGAGCGCGATCTGGTGGTGTGAGGCTTCAGCGGCTCAGTGCAGCCCGCCGACGCCGACATAGCGTTCGAGCACCTCGGCATCGGCGCGTAGCGCGGCCGGCTTGCCCGACCAGACGATCCGTCCGCGTTCGAGGACAATGATATCTTCGGCAAAGTGGAGGGCGCTCTCCAGGCGCTGCTCGACGAAGAGGATCGTCATCGCGCCGCTGCCGGCGAGCCGGGTGAAGGCCTCCATCAGCATGTCGCAGATCACCGGGGCCAGCCCCTCCAGCGGCTCGTCGAGCAGCAGCACCGAGGGCTGGCCAAGGATGGTGCGCGCCGTCGCCAGCATCTGCTGCTCGCCGCCCGAGAGTTGGGAGCCGAGATTGCGGCGGCGTTCCTGCAGGCGCGGAAACAGCGAATAGGCCTCCTCGATCGCGCTGCGCGGGCGACCTTTGAGCCCGGCGAAGAGGTTCTCCTCCACCGTCAGGCCCTTGAAGATTTCGCGGGTCTGCGGGACGAGGCCGATGCCGCTATGGGCGCGGGCGGCGGTGCCGAACGCGGTGATATCGGCGCCGCCGAGGCTGATGCTGCCGGCATAGCGGCGCGTCAGCCCCATCAGGCTCGCCATCAGCGTGGTCTTGCCCATGCCATTGCGGCCGAGGATGGACAGGCGCCCGCCCGCAGGCACGGAGAACGAGACATCCTCCAGCACATGGGTCTGGCCGTAGCCGGCGCTCAGGGCGCGGACGTCAAGCGTGGCTGCCGGCATGCGCGTAGTTCCCGAGATAGGCTTCACGGACCTTGGGGTCCCTGGCGACATCGGCCGGCAGGCCCTGGAAGATGAGCTCGCCCGCCGCCAGCACCACGACCCGCTTCGCGAAGCGGAAGACGAGGTCCATGTCGTGCTCGATCATCAGCACGGCGAGCGAGGGCGGCAGGCGGGCCAGCGCCTCCTCGATGCGTGGTGTGTCGGCGGAGGGCACGCCGGCCGCCGGCTCGTCGAGCAGCAGCACCTTCGGGCGCTGCGCCAGCGCGATGGCGATTTCGAGCAGGCGCTGCTGGCCATAGGCGATGGTCGCGACCTTGCGGCCGGAGACCTCGGTGAGCCCGAGCGTCGCGAGAATGTCGGCGGCCTCGTCACGCGCTTCGGAATCGCCATGGAAGCGTGCGAAGATGCGGGTCGCGCGGCCGAGCCGCTGCAGGATGGTCATGACGACGTGCTCTTCGGGCGTCATGTCCGGGAAGAGGCGCGTGACCTGGAAGGTGCGGACGAGCCCGCGCCTGACCCGCTTGACGGCGCCGAGCGCGGTGATGTCCTCCCCCGCGAGACGGACGCTGCCGGCACTTGGCGGGATGCGACCGGTGACGAGGTTGACGAAGGTGGTCTTGCCGGCCCCGTTCGGGCCGATCAGCGCCAGCCGCTCGCCCGCGGCCATCGCGAGGGAAAGGTCGTGATTGACCTTGAGCCCGCCGAATTGCTTCGAGAGATGCGAAACCTCGAACAGGGCGGTCATCGGCCTGCCCCCCAGCGTCGGCGCGTCAGCAGCCGAGCCAGCTCGTCCAGCGATCCCGAAAGCCCGCGCGGGGCGAACAGCACGATGGCGATCAGGACGGCGCCGACCAGCGTCATCCAGTGGAAGGGGTTGATGGCGGAGACGATATGTTCGAGCGCCATGAAGATTACCGTGCCGATCAGCGCTCCGTAGAGGCTGCCGATGCCGCCCAGCACCAGCATGACGAGAGCGTTGGCCGAAATCTCGAAGCTCACGCTGTCGAGGCCGACGACCTGGGTCGCGATCGCCGCGAGCGCGCCGCCCATACCGGCGACCGCGCCGGAAATCACGAACATCTTGAGCAGCACGGGGAAGGCGAAGATGCCGAGCGCGCTGATGCGCAGCGGGTCTTCCTTGAGGCCGCGGCAGACCATGCCGAAGGGCGAATGCACGATGAAGCGCAGCGCCGCGAATACGACGAGCAGCAGCGCGAGCCCGAAGAAATAGGCGCTGCGGCCCCAGAGATCGAATTCGAAGATGCCGAAGAGCGGGGCGGGCACCATGCCGGAGAGGCCGTCGCTGCCGCCGGTGAGCGACGAGGCCTTGTTGGCGGCCTCGTGCAGGAGTTGGACGATGGCGATCGAGAGCACGAGTTGCGGCAGGCCGTGGGCGCGCAGCATCACGGTGCCCATGAGCAAGCCCATGACGGCGCCCGCGGCGGCGCCGATCAGGACGAGCAGAAAGGGCTCGGTGATGCCGTGGACGCAGGCGATGCCGGCGGCGTAGGCGCCCGCGCCATAGAGCGCGCCCTGTCCGAGCGAGGCGATGCCGCAATAGCCGATGATCAGGTCGAGCGAGAGCACCAGCAGCGCCACCGAGATGACGCGGGTCAGGAAGGCGAGATTGTCGGGGAAGAGTACATAGCCGCCGAGGCCGACCAGCGCGATCAGGCCGAGGCCGAGGAGGTCGCGGCTGAGCGAATGGGTTCGGGACGCGGCAGTGCGTGGGGGCAGGACATCCGTCATTCTACTGCGCCCGCCCCATCAGGCCGCGCGGGAAGGCGCAGACCACCAGGATCACCGCGAGATAGAAGAAGAAATTGCCGAATTCCGGCACGAGATAGCGGCCGGTGACGTCGATTGCGCCCAGCAGCAGGCAGGCGGCGAGCGCGCCGGGGATCGAGCCCGCGCCGCCGACCGAGACGACGACGAGGAAGGTCACCATGTAGCGCAGGGCGTAATAGGGCTCGATCGGCAGGAATTCGGCGCCGACCACGCCGCCGAAGGCCGCGAGCCCGATCGCCAGCGCGAAGCTCGCGGCATAGATGATCTCGGTGCGAACGCCGAGCGCGCGCGCCATGGGCGCATTCTCGACGGCAGCGCGCAGATGGATGCCGAAGCCGGTGCGTTCGATCAGGAACCACAACCCTCCGGCGACGACGAGGCCACTCACGATGACGAAGAGCCGATGGCCGGCGATGCTGCGGAAGCCGAGATCGATCGGCCGGGCGAGGTCCGCCGGTAGGGGGATCGTCTTCAGCGTCGGGCCGAAGAAATAGTTGGTGATGCCAATGACGCAGAAGGTGATGCCGATCGTCATCAGCACCTGCGAGAGCTCGCTCCGATCATAGATGCGGCGATAGAGCAGGCGTTCCAGCGGCACGGCGATCAGCACCGTGCCGACCATGGCGAGGATGATGGCGAAGCCGTAGCCGAGGCCGAGATCGCGCGCCGCATAGGAGGCGATATAGCCGCCGATCATGGCGAAGGCGCCATGCGCGAGATTGACCACCCGCATCAGCCCCATCGTCAGCGACAGGCCGATGCAGATGATGAACAGCGCCATGCCATAGGCGAAAGCGTCCATGGCGATGCTAAGCGCGGTCTGCATCTGCGGGCCTCGTTGCTGCCTGGCGCGGCGCATGGCGGGGAAAGCCGCCGTCATGCTCGGGCTTGACCCGAGCATCTCATGAAGAAGAGGCGCCAGAGCCTCTTCCGGGCGGGGATTCTCGGGTCAAGACCGAGAATGACGGCGCGGTTCAAGCGAGAATGACGTGCTCACTTCGCTAGGCCAGGGTCCTTCTGGTCCGGGAAGCTGGCGATCTCCCGGTTGATCCAGCGGCCCTGCGCATCCTTGGCGACCTCGCGCAGATAGATGGTCTGCGTGACGTGGCGGGTCTCGGGGTCGATCTTGACCGGCCCGCGCGGGCTTTCCCAGGCGAGGCCCTTCACCGCCTCGACCGCCTTCTCGGCATCCTGCTTGCCACCGGTCGCCGCGATCATCTTGGAGATCACGAACAGGCCGTCATAGGCTCCGACGGCCGGGAAGGAGAGCAGATCGGGCGCGCCGATCGCCTTGTCGGCGGCGGCGACGAAGCGCTTGTTGATCTCCGAGTCGTGCGAGACGGCATAGTGGAAGGAGGTCACCATGCCGGAAGCGGCTTCGCCCAGAGCCGGCAGATCGGATTCCTGTGTCAGGTCGCCGGTGGCGAAGAGCTTGACGCCCGCCTGCTTCAGGCCGGTGTCGCTGAAGGCCTTGACGAAGCCGAGCGTCGGCGGGCCAGAGGGCAGGAAGGCGAAGACGCCCTGCGCGCCGGCATCGCGGATGCGCTGCATGATCGGGCTGAATTCGGTGGTGTTGAGGGGCATGCGGATCGATTCGGCGACTTCGCCGCCCGCCGCCTCGATCGCCTTCTTGAAGGCGCCTTCGGCATCGACGCCCGGGCCGTAATCGGTGACGACCGAGACGAATTTCTTGATGCCGCGCTCGACGGCGGCCTTGCCGATCGGGGTCGCGGTCTGCGCCGTGGTGAAGGAGGTCCGCACCACCAGCGGCGAGGAGGTCATGATCGCCGAGGTCGCGGCGTTGAAGATCACCAGCGGGACGTTGCCCTGCTTCAGTAGCGGCGTGATCGCCATCGCATCCGGCGTGAAATAGACGCCGCCGAGATACTGCACCTTGTCACGGACGATCAGCTCCTGCGCCAAGGCGCGGGCCTGCTGCGGGTTGGCCGTCGGCAGGTCGCGATAGACCAGCTCGATGTCGTGGCCGGCGACGGACTTGCCGTTCTGCGCCAGCCAGGCCTCGGCACCGGCCTGGAAATTCTTACCCTGCAGGGCGAAGGGGCCGGAAAACGGCCCGATGATGCCGACCTTGATGGTATCGGCCGATGCGGCGCTCAGCGTCAGCGCTGCCGCGACAGCCAGCGCGCCCGCGGGCAGCAGCCTGCCCAACAATCCCTTGCTCATCTACGTCTCCTCCCAATGCTGCTGGCGATCCCGCAAGCGCTTTGCGCGGATCGATGCTCTAGCTGTTCGGGCCGGTTGCCGCCATGGCGCCGGGCCTCTTGTTATCACCAACGCAATTTCCGCCCTGCCGCAAGGCTCTCAATAGGGCAGGCCGGCATAGTTCTCGGCGACGGCGGTGGCAGCCGCGCGCGAGTGAATCAGATAATCGAACTCCGCCTGCTGGATGCGCTGGTCGAAGCCGTCACGCTCGGGGAAGCGGTGCAACAGGTTCGTCATCCACCAGGAGAAACGTTCCGCCTTCCAGACGCGGGCGAGAGCTCGAGCCGAATAGGCTGCGAGACCGGCATCCGAACCGTCGCGATAGTGCTCGCGCAGGGCGTCGAAGAGATAGCGCACGTCGCTCGCGGCCAGATTGAGGCCCTTAGCCCCGGTCGGCGGCACGATATGGGCGGCATCGCCGGCCAGGAACAGCTGGCCGTGGCGCATCGGCTCGGCGACGAAGCTTCGCAGGGGGGCGATGCTCTTTTCGAGCGAAGGGCCGGCGGTCACCGTATCGGCCACCTCGGCCGGCAGGCGCCGGCGCAGCTCGTCGAAGAAGGCCTCGTCCGACCAGTTCTCGACGCGCTCCTCCAACGGGACCTGGATGTAGTAGCGGCTGCGCTCGGCCGAGCGCATCGAGCACAGGGCGAAGCCCCGCTCGTGGTTGGCATATACCAGCTCATGCGCCGCCGGCGGACGGTCGACCAGCAGGCCGAGCCAGCCGAAGGGATAGATTCGCTCGAAGCCCTGCAGCGCGGCCGGCGGGACGGAGGCGCGCGAAACCCCGTGATAGCCGTCGCAGCCGGCGATGAAATCGCAGCGCAATTCCTGGGCCTGCCCGTTCGCCCGGAAGGTCACGCGCGGCGAAGCGGTATCGATGTCGTGCAAGGCGACATCCTCGGCCTCGTAGATCGTCGGATGGCCGAGCGCCTGCCGGGCTTCGACGAGGTCGCGCGTCACCTCGGTCTGGCCGTAGACGGTGACCGTCCTGCCCCCGCTCAGCTGTTTCAGATCGATGCGATGGAGCGCGCCGCCGAATGCGAGCGAAAAGCCGTCATGAACCAGGCCCTCCTGATCGAGCCGCTCGCCGACGCCGGCCTCGTGCAGGAGATCGACCATGCCCTGTTCGAGCACGCCGGCACGGATGCGCGACAGCACGTAGTCGACGCTGCGCCGCTCGAGGATGACATTGTCGATACCGGCACGCGACAGAAGCTGTCCGAGCAGCAGGCCGGCAGGGCCGGCGCCGATGATGGCGACCTGCGTTCGCATTGTTATTGACCTCCCGCGAAGCGCCGATTTGCACCGTTCGATCCGCAAGGCACAGCTAAGCTATTAAAGCCAGTTGACGGAATGGAGGATTCGCGCAGTGTCTTGGACTAATCGATCCTGAGGCCTTGGATGCCCGGCAGAACCGTCCCCGCTTATTGGCTCTATGGCGAGCGCCTGAGCGACCGCTTCCCCGATGCGCTGCACATCGAGCCGATCATGGCGCGCAGCTCGCTGCATGGCTGGACGATCCAGCCGCATCTGCATCACGACCTGTTCCAGTTCTTCCTCGTGGCGCAAGGGGGCGGCCGGACACGCGTCGATGGCCGCGACCATCATCTGTCGCCAGGATCGGTGCTGTTGTTGCCGCCCTCGACCATCCACGAATTCGCGTTCCTCGACGGGACCGATGGCTTCGTCGCCAGCGCGGCCGCGACGTCGCTGAAGCGCCTGTTCGGCAGTGAGCCGGAAGCGGGAGCCCTGCTCGGCGCCGCGGCGGTGCTGCATGTGCCGGCGGATGGTGCGGAGTTCGTCGGGCTGCTGGCTCTCATGCGGCTGGCGATGAGCGAATTCTCCGCGAACCTGCCGGTGCGCGAGTTCGCGCTCGGCGCCTATGCCGATCTCATTGCATCCTGGTTCGTGCGCGCAATGCGCGGCGTCAAGGCTGGCGCAGAGCCGGCGAGGGACGCGCGCGCCGGCCTCGTGCGCCGCTTCGTCGAGCGGGTCGAGACGCGCTTCCAGCAGCATGACACGCTCACCGATTATGCGCGCGCGCTGGGCGCATCGGCGCCGCATCTGTCGCGCAGCTGCCGGGAATTGCTCGGCCATTCCGCCGCGCGCGTGATCCAGGACAGGCTGATGATCGAGGCACGGCGCGATCTGGTCTACACCGCGATGACGATCTCGCAGATTTCTTTCCGGCTGGGCTTCGCCGATCCGGCCTATTTCTCGCGCTTCTTCGCCAAGCGCGCGGGCGTGTCGCCCTCGGACTACCGGGCGAAGACCTGAGCGGCCAGACAGCCTCTGAGGCCGTCAGCCCGCGGCCTCAATCCCCTTCATCACCGCCGCGGCTTCGGCGAAGGCGGTGTTCCCGGCTGGGACGCCGGCATAGATCGCCGTCTGCATCAGCACTTCCTTGAGGTCGTCCTGCGTGAAGCCGCCGCGCGTTAGCCCGGCGCGGACATGGAGGCGGAACTCCTCCCAGCGGCCGAGGCTCGCGGTGATGGCGATGACCAGCAGGCGCCGCGTGCGGTCGTCGAGGCCCGGCCGGCTCCAGATCTCCTGCCAGGCGATGCGGGTGATCATCGCCTGGAATTCGGCGTTGAAGGGCGTGCGGCCGGCGAGCGACCGGTCGACCCACGCGTCGCCGAGCACGCGGCGGCGGTTCTTCAGCCCGGCCTCGAACAGGGCATCGGCGGCATCCGCGACATCGGGGCCAGGCGACAGGAAGCCGCGCAACGCGCCGGCCAGAGCGGCGGGGGCTTCGAGCGGGGCGAGGTGGCCGCAATCGAGCCGCGCTAGTTGCGCAGCGGGAATGGCGGCGACGAGGTTCTCGCCATGGCCGGCGAAGGGCGTCGAGACGTCGCGCTCGCCGACGACGATCAGCGTCGGACAGGCGAGGTGGCTGAGACGGCCGATCAGGTCCATGTCGCGGATCGCGGCGCCGGCGCCCGCATAGCCTTCGCGCGCCATTCCGACGAGGCTGCGCCTGACGCTTTCGGCAATGGCGGGCTGGCCTGCCGTGAAGGCTGGCGAGAGGAAGCGCTGCATGGCGAGGTCGGCGATCGCCGCCGTGCCCCCAGTGCGGACCTTGTTGATGCGGTCCTGCCATGCCGCCCGGTCCATGGTCGCCGAGGTGCAGATCAGCGCCAGCGCCGAGACGCGTTCCGGCCGGGTCAACGCCAGCTCCATCGCGATCATGCCGCCGAGCGAGACACCGGCAATCGCGGCCTTGTCGAGGCCGGCGGCGTCCATTGCGGCCACGGCATCGCCGGCGAGCTGGGCGAGCGTGTAGTCGCCGTCAGGGGCGTCGGATGCGCCATGGCCACGCGCGTCGAGCCGCAGCACGCGGAAGGCCGCGAGCAAGGCGGGCATCGCCGCATCCCAGAGCGAGAGGTCGGTGCCGATCGAATTCAGCAGCACGAGCGCCGGCTTGTCGTCGGCACCTTCGAGTTTCCAATAGATGCGGGCGCCGTTGCTGACTGCGAAAGGCATGGAATCGTCCTTCAGGTGCGCGGCACGAGCAGAGCTGCGACAAGCATTTCGCTCTCGCCGATATCGGTGCCGACCTCCGCTGCCGCGAGATTGCGGGCGATGGCGGCTTCGTCGATCTCCAGGCCTTCCGCGACCGTCGCCATGGCTTCGGCTGCGCCCGCCGCCAGCAGGAAAAGCTCGGCCAGGGCCGGTCCTTCGGCCTGCCAGCCGCCGAGCCCGCGTTCCTGTTCGGCGGGAAGGCCGGCGAGGATGCCGGCGATCAGGCCGGGCGCGCGCATGGCGGCCGAAAGTGCGACCTGGCAGCCTGTGGGATTGCGTTTGTGCGCCATCGCGGAAGAGCCGCCGCGTCCCGTGACCGCCGGCTCGCGCGCCTCGCCGACACCATTCTGCGCCAGAAGCGAGACGTCGCGCGCCATCTTGCCGAGCGCGCCGATGGTGACGGCAAGGGCAGTCGCGATGCCGGCGACGCCACCGCGACGGGCGTGCCAGGGTGCCGCATCGGGCAGGCCAAGCGCAGCGGCGAGGCGCGCGGCCACAGCGGCGCCCTTGCCATCGAGGCCGGCGCGGCTTCCTGCGGCACCGCCGAATTGCAGTGTCGCTCCGGTCGCGACTTCGCCGCGCAGGCGGGCGGCGGCCTCACTGACACCAGCCTGCCAATGCGCGATGCGCAGGCCGAAGCCGATCGGCAGCGCGTCCTGCAGCAGGGTGCGGCCGATGGCCGGGGTTGTTGCGTGGCGTTGCGCCAGCGCGGCGAGCGCCGTCGCGACGCGGTCGAGATCGCCGTCGAGCAGTTCGCTTGCGGCACGGATCTGGCAGGCGAGGACGGTATCCGCGACGTCCTGGCTGGTTGCGCCCTTGTGCAGGGCCTTGGCTGCTGCCGCATCCGGCAGGGCGGCGCGCAGCCGCGCCACCAGCGGGATCGCGAGCGTGCCGGCGAGCGCCGCCTCATCGGCGAGCTCGGCGGGGTCGATCGCGATGTCCGCGCAAAGCCTTGCGATCGCCTCGACCTGTGCCGGGCCGATCAGCCCTTCGGCGGCTTCGGCGCGCGCAAGCTCAGCCTCGAAGGCCAACGCATGACGCAATGTGGCCGTGTCCGAGAACACGGCCAGCATCGCTTTGGTTGTCGCCGGCCTGCTGCGGAGGAGCCCGGTCACGCGGCCTTGGCGAGCGACGGCGCGACGGCGAAGGGAGCGCCCGTCTTGGCCTTGACCTCGGCGAGGTCGACGCCCGGCGCGAGCTCGATCAGCGTCAACCCGCCGCCATTGGCCTTGTCACAGCTCATGACGCAGAGATCGGTGATGATGAGATCGACAACGCCGGCACCGGTCAGCGGCAGCGAGCAGCGCTCCAGCACCTTGGATTCGCCCGCCTTGTTGGCGTGATCCATCACGACGATGACCTTCTTGACGCCGGCGACGAGATCCATCGCCCCGCCCATGCCCTTCACCATCTTGCCGGGAATGGTCCAGTTGGCGATGTCGCCATTGGCAGCCACTTCCATGGCGCCGAGGATGGTCAGGTCGATATGGCCGCCGCGGATCATCGCGAAGCTGTCGGCCGAGGAGAAGAAGCTGGAGCTCGGCAGCGCCGTGATCGTCTGCTTGCCGGCATTGATCAGGTCGGGATCGGCCTCGCCCTCATAGGGGAAGGGGCCGATGCCGAGCAGGCCGTTCTCCGACTGCAGCGTCACGTCGACGCCATCGGGAATGTAGTTCGCCACCAGCGTGGGGATGCCGATGCCGAGATTCACGTAGAAGCCGTCCTTCAGCTCCTTGGCGGCGCGGGCGGCCACCTCTTCGCGGGTCCAGGCCATTATGCCGCCTCCCTCTTGCGCTCGGTCAGCTTCTCGATCTTCTTCTCGTTGATCGTGCTCTTGATGATGCGGTCGACATAAATGCCGGGGGTGTGGATCGCCTCGGGATCGAGCGAACCGACCGACACGATCTCCTCGACCTCGACGACCGTCACCTTGCCGGCCGTCGCCATGTTCGGGTTGAAGTTGCGGGCGGTGCGCCGGTAGACGAGATTGCCGGCGGTGTCGGCCTTCCAGGCCTTGACGATGGCGAGGTCGGCACGGAGCCAGGTCTCGCGGACATAGAGCTGGCCATCGAACTCCTCGACCGGCTTGCCCTCGGCGACCACCGTGCCGACGCCGGTCTTGGTGTAGAAGGCCGGGATGCCGGCGCCACCGGCGCGGATGCGCTCGGCCAGCGTGCCCTGCGGATTGAGCTCGAGCTCGAGCTCGCCGGCGAGATATTGCTGCTCGAAGAGCTTGTTCTCGCCGACATAGGACGCGATCATCTTCTTGACCTGCCGGGTCTGCAGCAGCATCCACAGGCCGAAGCCGTCGGCGCCGGCATTGTTCGAGATCACCGTCAGGTTCTTCACCCCGGAATCGCGAATCTGCGGAATCAGGCTCTCGGGGTTGCCCGACAGCCCGAAGCCGCCCGACATGATCGTCATCCCGTCAAAAAGCAGCCCCTCCAATGCAGCCGAAGGGCTGTCATAGATCTTGTGCGTCATCGATCCTCCATAGGCGCGGCTTGGCGCCGCGGCATTCGCTTCGATGGCCCGGCCGTCGCGGTGGACGGGCCAAAAGTTTCCGGCGCCGATCAGAATACGATCGCCCGCGAATGTCCATGGGTGGGATGCATGGGTAGCCCTGCCTTCGAAGAAAAACGGGCTCGCTGCCGGGGGCGCTCAGGCGACTGCCATCCGCGCCGGTGACGGGATCGGGAAGGCGCGGTCATAGGCCAGATTGAACAGGAAAGCGTAGACCACGTAGAAGACGACGATGGCGAGGTCCATCACGAAGGTCTGCCACAGGCTCATGCCGAGATACCAGGCGATCGGCGGCAAGAGCAGCAGGAGCAGGCCGCCCTCGAACAGCAGCACATGCAGGACGCGCGTCGCGACATTCTTGCGGGTATGCCCGACGAGGTGGTGCATGGCGTGGTCGAAGCCGAGATTGAAGACGAAGTTCCAGATCGTCGCGACCGTCGCCGAGCCGACGCCGATCACGCCCATATGCGTGGCGGGGAGGCCGAAAAGCTGAGCCCCGCCCGGAATCACCAGTGCCAGCCCGATCGCTTCGAACAGGAGCGCATGGCGAACCCGGTCGGGAAAGGAGCGCATCGACATATGAAACAACCTGCCGTTCTTGTTGACGGCGTGTCTTCTATCTCCAAATCTACGTATCTCAAGTTAGATGATATCTGGATATCAGATAGATGGGTGTTTCCTTCGAGCAGCTGGAAGCCTTCGTCACGGCGGCCGAACATGGTTCGTTCTCCGCGGCCGGCCGGGTTCTGCGCAAGGCGCAATCCGCGGTCAGCACGCAGGTCGCCAATCTCGAGGATGATCTCGGAATCGCATTGTTCAGCCGGGCGGGCCGCAACCCTGTGCTGACGGCTGCGGGCGAGCGCCTGTTGCGGGAAGCCAGGGTGATCCTCGACCGGCGCGAACATCTGGTCGGCGTCGCCAGCGGTTTCGAGGCCCATGTCGAGACGCGGCTCGTCGTCGCCATCGACGAGCTTTATCCCGAACATCTGCTGGGTACGCTCTTTGCGGATTTCGCGCGGCAGTTCCCGCATGTCGAGCTGGAGCTGCTGTTCCCGCTGATGGAGGATGTCAGCCAGCTCGTTCTGGCGGGGCAGGCCGATATCGGGGTGATGTGGCGCCAGGAGGTGCTGCCGCCGGAACTCGGCTTCCAGACCGTCGGCTGGGTGCCGATCAAGCTCGTCTGCGGCAAGGGGCATCCGCTCGCCGGCACCCGCGTCGACTGGGAAGAGCTCAAGCGACATCGGCAGATCCTCGTCGCGGCACGCGGCGACGGCCCGGAGAAGCAGCGCCTGCGTGTCGCGGCCGAGGTCTGGTGGGTCGAAAGCCATTGGGTCATCCTGCAACTGGTGAAGCAGGGCATCGGCTGGGCCTTCGTCTCCAGCTACGTCATCGAGCATTCGCCGGTGGCGGCCGATCTCGTCACGCCCGACCTGCAGTTCGATAATTTCGATCTTCCGGTGGCGCTGGAGATGGTCTGGCACAAACAGCGCCCCTGTGGGCCGGCTGCGGCCTGGCTGCGCGAGCGCTTCGCGGCTGCCCGCATCGACACGGCCTGACCAGCGACAGAACTGGCAATTCATCCCAGCCGGGGCGCCGATATCTTTTCGATCGGCGACAGATTTGCAATTAAATTACATGCTCTTCGCTGGCCGCATCGCACCACATACGCGATCCTCTCTGGTTTAAAGCCAATTCTGCGCGGCTGCTGCGACCACGAGGTTGCCACGTCGAATTGGCTGGGCTAAATAATCCGTAATAAAATTTCATAACGCCGCTAAGAGCGGTTTCATCTGGGGAGTGACCATGCAGACCAATTCCTTCTCTCGCGCTGCCCTGACGCGGCGTGGCCTCGGTGGGCTTGCGGCCGGTCTCGCGGCCTCGACCATGCTGGCTCCGGTTGCAGGCTGGGCCCAGGGCGCATCGAGTGCGAACCTCGCCATGGTCGGCGAGCCGCAGTCGCTCGATCCGATGGCATCGACCGCCGACCTCGTCGGCACGATCATGCAGCATGTCTACGAGCCGCTGTTCACCTTCGACGCCAACTGGGCGACGCAGCCCATGCTGGCCGCGGCGCTGCCCACGGTCTCGGCCGACGGCAAGACCTATACGATCGAGCTGCGCAAGGGCGTGAAGCTCCATAACGGCCGCGACCTCGATGCCGAGGACGTCGTCGCCTCGCTGAAGCGCTGGTTCGACATGACGCCGCGCGGCAAGGGGCTGGCGAAGAGCCTCGCCAGCCTGACGGCGAAGGGGCCGACGACGGTCGAGATCGTCCTGAACAAGGTCGAGCCGGCGCTGCTGGCGCATCTGGCGCTGCCGTCGGGCTTCGCCGCGATCATGGCGAAGGAATCGATCGCCAACCCGCTGACCGAATTCGTCGGCACTGGCCCCTACAAGTTCCGCGAGCGCAAGCCCGACCAGTTCGTCGTGCTGGTCAAGCACGAGGGCTATGCCTCGCGCAGCGAGCCGGCCTCCGGCTATGCCGGGAAGCGCGAAGCGAAGATCGACGAGCTGCGCTTCATCCCGGTGCCCAACGCCAATACCCGCCTCGAAGGCGTGATCGCCGGCCAGTATCAGTTCTCCGACCAGCTCCCGGTCGAGAGCTTCAAGAAGCTGTCTGCCGCCAGCGCAGCGCGCGCTGTGCTGACCATGCCCTTCGGCTTCCCCTATTTCCCGACCAACACCAAGCAGGGGCCGATGGCCGATCTGAAGGTCCGTCAGGCCTTCCAGATGGCGCTCGATCTCGAAGAGGTGCTGATGGCCGGCTTCGGCGAGCCGAAGTTCTTCGCAACCGCCGCCGAGCACTTCCCCAAGGGTTCGCCCTTCTTCTCGGAAGCGGGCAAGGACAAGTACAGCAAGGCCGACGTCGCCGGCGCCAAGAAGCTGCTGGCCGAGGCGAAGTATGACGGCACGCCGATCCGCATCCTCAATTCCAAGCAGTACGACTTCCATCACCGCATGGCGCTGGTGATGGCCGAGCAGATGAAGGCGGCGGGCTTCAAGGTGCAGCTCGACGTCGTCGATTGGGCGACACTGATCCAGCGTCGCGGCGACGCGGCGCTTTGGGACATCTACATCACGCACTCGGCCTTCCTGCCCGAGCCGATGCTGTCGCCGCCGCAGCTGGGCGAAGGCGCCCCCGGCTGGTGGTCGAGCCCGGCGAAGGATGCGGCGCTTGCCGCCTTCAACGCGGAGCCCGACCCGGCCAAGCGCGGCGCGCTCTGGGGCAAGGTCCAGCAGGTCGTCTATGACGAGGTGCCCTATATCCGTGCCGGCAATTTCGGCGCGCTTTCCGGCGCCTCGGCCAAGATGAACGACTTCGCCGCCATGCCCTGGCCGTCCTTCTGGAACGTCAGCCTGGCCAAGTAACCGGCTCTCGGCATCACCCGCACTAGAGAGAGACCGGCGCGGCACACACTGCGCCGGAACTCACTCCCCGACACGCCTGCTTCCTGCAAACGGAGCGTATCCGATGCTCGCGCATATCGGGCGCCGGTTCACCGGCCTGCTGCTCGTGCTCCTCATCGTCGCCGCGCTGGTGTTCTTCCTGACGCGGCTGGCGCCGGGCGATCCGGCCGCCTTGATGCTGGGCGATCAGGCCACGGCCGATGACATCGCGCGGCTGCGCGCCGCCTATGGCCTCGACAAGCCGCTGCTGCTGCAGTTCTTCCTCTGGCTGAAGGAGGTCGCGAGCGGCAATCTCGGCCAGTCGATCTTCCTGCAGCGGCCGGTGACGCAAGCGCTCTTCGAGCGCGCCGAGCCGACCTTCTTCCTCGCCATGTTCTCGCTCGCCATCGCGGCGGCGATCGGCATTCCCGCCGGCATCGCCTCGGCGGTCTGGCGCGGTCGCGCGGTCGATCAGGCCGTCAGCGGCCTTGCGATGCTGGCGGCGAATATTCCGAGCTTCTGGCTCGGGCTGATCTTCATCCAGCTCTTCGCGGTCAAGCTCGGCTGGTTCCCGGTCGCCGGCTATGGCGCGCCGGAGGCCGGCTTCGCCGAGCGGCTGCGGCATCTCCTGCTGCCGGCCGCCGTGCTGGGCGTCGTCAATTCCGCCCTGATCACGCGCTTCACCCGCGCGAGCATGCTCGATATCCTCGATGCCGACTTCCTGCGCACGGCGCGGGCGAAGGGCTTGTCCGAGCGGCGCGTGCTGCTGGGGCATGCCTTCCGCAACATTCTCGTTCCGGTGATCACCGTGCTCGGCCTGACGCTGGCGCTGCTGATCGGCGGCGCGATCGTCACCGAGACCGTGTTCGGGCTGCCCGGGATCGGCAATCTCGTCGTCTCCGCCGTGCTGCGGCGCGACTACCCGGTGATCCAGGGGGCACTGCTCGCGGTCGCCGCGATCTACGTGCTGATCAACCTCGTCATCGACGTGATCTACACGCTCGTCGATCCGCGTGTCCGTTACTGAGGCCGCGCCGATGAACTCGCCCTTTTTCGCCTTCTTCCGCAGCCTGTTCCGCCGCAAGCTGGTCCTGATCGCGACGATCATCCTCCTGGTCGCGTTCGCGCTGGCCGTGCTCGCGCCCTGGGTTTCGCCCTTCGATCCCGGTGCGATGCGGGTGGTGCGGCGGCTGCGTCCGCCGGGCGAGGTCAACTGGTTCGGCACCGACGAGCTCGGCCGCGACATCTTCTCGCGGATCATCTGGGGCGCGCGCGCCTCGCTGGGCATCGGCTTCGCCGTGGTGGTCATCTCGGTCGGCGTCGGATCGGCGCTCGGATTGATCGCCGGCTATTTCAAGCGGCTCGACGCCGCGATCATGCGCCTGGTCGACGCGCTGATGGCGCTGCCCGACATCCTGCTCGCGATCTTTCTCGTCGCGGTGCTGGGCGCGTCTGCCGGCAATGTGATCCTCGCATTGTCGATCGTCTACACGCCGCGCGTCGTGCGGGTGATCCGGGCCTCGACGCTGGTCGTCCGCGAGCTGCCCTTCGTCGAGGCGGCCCGCTCGATCGGCGTCTCGACCCCACGCATCCTCGCGGTGCATCTGCTGCCGAACATCGCCTCGCCGGTGCTGGTCCAGGCAACCTTCATCTTCGCCTATGCGGTGCTGGCGGAAGCGGGTCTTTCCTTCCTCGGCGCCGGCGTGCCGCCGGAGACGCCGACCTGGGGCACGATGATCGCCTCTGGTCAACAATATGCTGATGATGCCTTCTGGCTCGTCGCTTTTCCGGGCTTTGCGATCGTGCTCGTGGCATTGTCGTTGCAGATCCTCGGCGACGGGTTGCGCGACATGCTCGATCCGCGGCTCAGAAAGGCACTGTGATGGCCGCTTTCGCCCCCTTTTCTGCCCTGGCCTGTGGAAGTTTCTCGCGGCCGATGCGGATCGGGGCGAAACCGGATCGCAAGCGCGGCGCCAGCGAAGCTCCCGCGCATGACGAATGAATTCGAGCCCTCTGCGATGACGTTAAGGCCGAGCGGGCCGGACGATTCCGTCGGGGCTTCCGATATCCTGAGCACCATCCGCGCCGGGCTCGAGGGCATGTCCGAAAGCCAGAAGCGCGTCGGGCTGCTGTTCATCGGCGACCCGGAATGGGCGGTGAAGGCGAATGTCGAGGACATCGCCGCGCGGGCCGGGGTCAGCGCGCCGACGATCGTGCGCTTCGCCCGTGCGGTCGGCTGCGAGGGGCTGCGGGACCTGAAGCTGAAGCTCGCCGGAGCGCTGGCGCTGGGTGCGCCTTTCCTGCATCGCTCGGTGCATGTCGGAGAGACGGCTGCCGATGTGGTGCGCAACGTCACCGGCAGCATGACGACCGTCATCGCCGACTGGCAGCGCCGGCTCGACCCGGCCGAGCTGGACCGCGCCGCGGCGGCGATCAAGCAGGCGCGCCGTGTCGACTGCCTCGGCACCGGCGCGACTTCGCATTTCCTGGCGCAGGACCTGCAGGCGCGGCTGTTCCGCCTCGGCCTGACGGCGAATGCGTTCTCCGATGCGCATTTCCAGCTCGTGGCCGCGGCGACGCTGACCTCGGCCGATGTCCTGGTCGCGATCTCCTTCGTCGGCCGCATGCCGGCCCTGCTGCGCGCCGTCGAGGTCGGCCGTGCGCGCGGTGCGACCGTGATCGTCCTGACCCAGGCGCGCACGCCGCTGGCCGAACTCGGCCATATCGTCATTCCGATGGATGTGCCGCATGACGCGACCATGCTGGTCGGCACCGATGCCTATGTCGTCCAGCTCATCGCGATCGAGGTCCTGATGATCCTGGTCGGTTTGCGTCAGGGGCCGGGGCTGATCGCCCGCATGAACGAGCTCCAGCATGTGCTCAACACCTATGGCGTCGATCGCGAGGACCCTTCGGTCCTGCACGCGAGCTGGCGCCAGATGCTGGAATCCGATCTCGGTCCGCCCGAGACGGGCTGACGCGAAATCGCGGGCAACTGCGCCCGCCTATTGGTGGAACGTCCAGAGCAGGCTTTCGCTCAGCTCCTTCAATGCTTCGACCGCGTCCGGCCGTTCACGCGCGACGGCTGCGATCAGGGCGTCTGCCAGCGCGAACACCGCCGTGGGCGAGTTCGGCAGCAGCCGGCTGCGCGCGGGCGCGAACAGCGTGACATCGGCGATCGGCGCGAGCGGAGAGGTCGGGCTGTCCGTCAGCACCAGCAGCGCGGCGCCGCGTTTCTTGGCGAAGCTGGCGAGATCGAGCGTCGCGCGGGAATAGCGCGGCACCGAGATCGCCACGACGAGATCGTCCGGACGTGCCGACATCATGTGGCGGATGGCGCGCTCCGGCCCGGTGCGCGATGACGCGAAGATCACGTCGGCGTCGAGATAGAGCGCCAGCCCATCCTCGAGGAAGGACGCGACGTGGTGGCTCGCGCCCGAGGCTGCGATGAAGACGCGGGGCGCCTTCAGCAAGAGTTCGACCGCCCGCGTCACGGCCGGTTCGGTCAGCCCGTCGCGCGCCGCCTGGAGATTGCCCGCCTGATCTGCGAGGGCCGCTGCGAAGGTCGCGAAGGTCGAGCCTGCCGCCGAGCGCGCTCCGGCAAAGTTGTCGACAGGGTCGTGCGCGAATTTCAGCGCCGCCGAAAGCGCGCTGCGGAACTCGCCATATCCGCCATAGCCGAGCGTCCGGACGAAACGCGTCACCGTGGCGTTGGACGTCCCGCTTCCTTCTGCCAGCCCTTCGATCGTCATGGTCGCGACGTCGAGCGGATGCTGCAGAACGAAATCTGCGGCGCGGCGATGGCCGTTGCTCAGCGACGGATAGATCCGCGCGATCCGGTTGGAAAGGTCCGTCGTCGGCTTCAGGCCTTGGGACATATGTCGCCACCCGATTGACGTTCAAATATTTTCATGTTTGCTACTAGACGAAAATAAAGCTGTCAAAAGCGTCCAGCTCGGGAGCGGATACCACCATGCGTCATTCCCTGTTCGCCGCGGCCCTCGCCGCCCTCTGCCTGCCCGCGAGTGCGGTTTCGGCGCAAACCCTGCGCATCGCGCTGGCCTCCGAGCCGACGGCCGTCGATCCGCATTATCACGATCTCACGCCGAACAACGCTTTGGCGCAGCATATCTTCGATTCGCTCGTCAGCCAGGACGAGCAGCAGAAGCTGCACCCCAGCCTTGCGGCCTCCTGGGAGAACGACGGCAAGAACCGCTGGACGTTCAAGCTGCGCGAGGGCGTGACGTTCTCGAACGGCAAGCCCTTCACCGCCGAGGACGTGGTCTTCACCTTCTGCCGCACGCTGAAGAACGAGACCAAGGTCTCGGATTCCTTCGCCGACGTCACCGGCAACTTCGCGTCAGTCGAGACGCCCGATCCGCAGACGCTGGTGATCAACACCACCAATCCCGAGCCGCTGCTGCCTAACCTGCTCTCGGCGCTCAGCATCCTCTCGGCATCGATCGTCGAGCATGGCCCGATCAGCTACGATATCGCCAAGAATTGCGGTGTCACCGGACCTTGGCCGACGGTCAACGGCTTCAATGACGGCACGCTCGCCATCGGCACCGGTCCCTACAAGCTGAAGTCCTATGTGCGGGGATCGGCGATCGAGCTGGAGCGCAACGCGAGCTATTGGGGCAAGGCCGAACCCTGGGCGACCGTGCGCCTGCTGCCGGTCAGCAATGCCGGCCCGCGCCTCGCCGGCCTGCTCGCCGGCGATTACGACGTGATCGAGAACCCGGCGGCGCGCGATCTCGGCCGGATCAAGGGCGACAAGCGCTTCGGCCATGTCATCACCCCCTCGACGCGCGTGGTCTATTTCCAGCTCGACGTCGCCCGCGACCAGAGCCCCTTCGTCAAGTCCGACGACGGCAAGAACCCGTTGAAGGACCCGCGCGTGCGCCAGGCGATGTCGCTCGCCATCGATCGCGACGCCATCGTCAAGCGCATCATGGATGGCGCGGCCGAGCCGGCCTATCAGTACCTGCCGACCGGCATGTTCGGCACGCAGGCCAACCCGCCGAAGCTCGCCTATGATCCGACTGCGGCCAAGAAGCTGCTGGCCGAGGCCGGCTATGCCAAGGGCTTCCAGCTCACCCTGTCGACGACCAACGACCGCTACATCAACGACAGCCAGATCACTCAGGCCGTCGCGCAGTACCTGACCCAGATCGGCATCAAGACCGAGGTCGATGCGATGACGCGGGCGATCTATTTCCCGCGCCGCGCCAAGAAGGAATTCAGCGTCGCGCTCGGCGGCTGGGGCTCCGGCACCGGCGAGGCGGCCTCCTTCCTGCGCCAGTGGCCGCCGACCCCGAACGAGACCAAGACCATCGGCGGCTCGAACTATGGCGGCTACAAGAACGACCAGTTCGACAAGCTGATCCGCGAGGCGATCACCACCCTCGACGACGCCAAGCGCGCGGCGCTTCTGCAGGAAGCCGGCAAGCTCGTCGTCGCCGACAACGCCTTCATCCCGCTGCACTTCGAGAGCGGCATCTGGGCCTTCAAATCCGATCTCGCCGTCACCGGCCGCGCCGATCAGTACATGCTGGCGATGTCGGTGAAGCCGGTCGCCAAGTAATCCCCCGAAACGATGGGCCGCCCTGTCGGGGCGGCCCATGCGGAATGCGTAGCGGAGCCGGCCCAGCCTCATGACCGCCTATGTCCTGCAGCGGCTGATCCAGAGCGTGCTCGTGCTGCTCGCGGTTTCGGTCGTGGTCTTCTTCGCCGTCTACGGCATCGGCGATCCCATCGAGCTCCTGGTCTCGCCATCGGTCAGCGCGGCCGAGCGCGAGGCGCTGATCCGGCGCCTCGGCCTCGACCTGCCGGTCTGGCAGCAATATTTCGTGTTCATGGGCAATGCCCTGAAGGGCGATCTCGGCCGCTCCTTCGTGCATGGCGTGCCGGCGATCGAGCTGATCCTCGCCCGGCTGCCGGCGACCTTCGAGCTCGTGCTTCTGGCGATGACGCTGGCGATCTTCACCGGCGTGCCGCTCGGGCTCTATGCCGGGCTCGATCCGGAGAGCCGGCCCTCGCGCATCATCATGGGCGGCACGGTGCTGGGCTATTCGCTGCCGAGCTTCTGGAAGGGCATGATGCTGATCCTGCTCTTCGCCGTGGTGCTCGGCTGGCTGCCGACGGCCGGGCGCGGCGAGACGGTCTCGGTGCTCGGCATCCGCACCAGCCTGCTGACGCTGGACGGCCTCAAGCATCTGGCATTGCCGGCGCTGAACCTCGCCATCCCCAACATGGCGCTGATGATCCGCCTTGTCGCGGCGGGCACGACCGAAACCATGACGCAGGACTACGTGAAATACGCCCGCGCCAAGGGCGTGCGGCCGCGTCGCATCGTCGGCCGGCACGTGCTGCGCAACATCCTGATCCCGGTCGTTACCGTGGTCGGCATCGAGTTCGGCAGCCTCGTCGCCTTCTCGACCATTACCGAGACGGTCTTCGCCTGGCCGGGCATGGGCAAGCTGCTGATCGACTCGGTCTACCAGCTCGACCGGCCGGTGGTCGTCGCCTATGTCCTGCTGGCGACGCTGCTCTTCGTCACCGTGAATTTCCTCGTCGACATCCTCTACGCCGCGCTCGATCCGCGGGTGAAGCTGACGGGAGAGATGGCATGAGCGCCGAGACGAAAGTGCCGGCCGTTCCGGCCTATGCCGACACGCCGCTGCGCCAGAAGGTGTTGCGCCGCATCCGCAGCCGGCCGACGACGCGCGGTGCTGCGATCCTGCTCGGCATCATGGTGCTGCTCGCGCTGCTGGCGCCGGTCATCGCGCCGCAGAACCCCCACGACCTCGCCTCGCTTAGCGTGATGGACAACCGCCTGCCGCCGGGCGAGGCCGGCATGACCGGCACGATCTATTGGCTCGGCACGGATTCGCAGGGGCGCGACATGCTGAGTGCGATCCTCTACGGCCTGCGCACCAGCCTGATGGTCGGCCTTTCAGCGACGCTCGGCGCGCTCTTCATCGGCATTTCGGCCGGGCTTCTGGCGGCGCAGTTCGGCGGTGCCGTCGACGCCATCATCATGCGCGTCGTCGATTTCATGCTCGGCTTCCCCTCGATCCTGATCGCGCTCGTGCTGCTCGCCTCGATCGGACGCGGCGTCGACAAGGTCATCCTCGCCATCGTGCTGGTGCAGTGGGCGCAATATGCCCGGCTGATGCGCGCCTCCGCCCTGGTCGAGCGGCGCAAGGAATATATCGAGGCGGCGCTGAATTTCGGCCTGCCGACCCGGCACATCATGATCGCGCATCTGCTGCCGAACTCGGTCGGCTCGGTGCTGGTCGTCGCCTCGATCAGCGTCGCCAGCGCGATCACGCTTGAGGCCACGCTCTCCTTCCTCGGCGTCGGCGTGCCGGTGACGCAGCCCTCGCTCGGCCTGCTCATCGCCAACGGCTTCGAGTTCCTGCTCTCGGGCGAATACTGGATCGCGGTCTTCCCCGGCATCGCGCTGGTGCTGCTGATCGTCTCGCTCAACCTCGTCGGCGACCGGCTGCGCCGCAGTTTCAACGTGCGCTCATGACCGAAGCCCTGCTCGAAGTCCGCGGTCTCAGGACCGTCTTCCATGCGCTCGATGGCGCCTGGCCCGCCGTCGACGGCGTCGATCTCAGCGTCGCACGGGGCGAGGTGCTCGGGCTGGTCGGCGAATCCGGTTCCGGCAAGTCGGTGACCGGCTTCTCGTTGGTGCGATTGATCGATCCGCCCGGCGAGATCGTCGCCGGGACTATCAGCTTCGACGGCGAGGATCTGCGCGGCGCGACCGAAGAGCGCCTGCGCGACCTGCGCGGCGACCGCATCGCCATGATCTTCCAGGATCCGCTGATGACGCTGAACCCGGTGCTCAGCATCGGCGAGCAGATGAGCGAGGCGATCCTGGAGCATCGCGACTGTGGCCGGGAGGAGGCGCTGGCCGAGGCTGCCAAAGCGCTGTCGCGCGTCGGAATCTCCTCGCCCGAGGCGCGGCTCAAGCAGTTCCCGCACGAATTCTCCGGCGGCATGCGCCAGCGCGTCGCCATCGCCACGGCGCTGCTCAACAAGCCCGACCTGATCATCGCCGACGAGCCGACGACGGCGCTCGACGTCACCATTCAGAGCCAGATCCTGTTCGAGGTGCAGAAGCTCGCCCGCGAGACCGGCACGGCCGTGCTCTGGATCACCCATGACCTCGCCGTGGTGGCCGAGCTCGCCGACCGGGTGGCGGTGATGTATGCCGGCCGCGTCGTCGAGATCGGCCCGGTCGACGAGGTGCTGGATGCGCCGCGCCACCCCTATACGCTCGGGCTGCTGAATTCCTCCGCCGCCAATGTCGCGCCGGGCGAGCGCCTGAACCAGATCGACGGCGTCGCGCCGCGGATCGATGGGCGTCCGAGCGGTTGTCCGTTCCGGCCGCGCTGCCCTCGTGTCCAGCCGATCTGTGCCGATGTGGATCCGATAGCGACGGGGGAGGGCGAGCACCGGTTCCGCTGCCACAACCCGGTTCCGTTCGGAGAAGCGGCATGAGCGCTCCGGTCATCGAACTCAAGGGCATCACCAAGCATTTCCGCCGCAGCCCGACGCTGGCGGAGCGCATCCTGATGGCGACAGGGCGGGGCAAGGCGCCGCCGGTGCTGCGCGCCGTCGACGGCATCGATCTCAGCGTCAAGCGCGGCGAGGTGCTTGGCCTCGTCGGCGAGTCCGGTTGCGGCAAGTCGACGCTCGCGCGCGTCGTCACCGGCATCCTGAAGCCGAGCGCGGGCGAGGTCGTCTACGAGCAGCGGCCGGTAGCAGGGCTCAGGGGAAAGGAGCGGCTGGATTTCCTGCTCAAGGTCCAGATGATCTTCCAGGACCCCTATGCCTCGCTCGATCCGCGCATGAAGGTCAGCCGCATCGTCGGCGAGGCGCTGAGCGTCCACAAGCTCCTGCCCAAGGCCGAGACCGATGCGGCGGTTGATCAGGCGCTGAGCGAGGTCGGGCTCGATCTCGCCTATCGCGAGCGCTATCCGCACCAGTTCTCGGGCGGGCAGCGCCAGCGCATCGGCATTGCGCGCGCCCTTGCCGTGAAGCCGGATTTCCTGGTCTGCGACGAACCGGTCTCGGCGCTCGACGTCTCGATCCAGGCGCAGGTCATCAACCTGTTCATGGATGTGCGCGAGCGCCATGGCCTGACCTATCTGTTCGTCAGCCACGATCTCGGCCTCGTCAGACATATCAGCGACCGGGTCGCCATCATGTATCTCGGCCGCATCGTCGAGATCGGAGCGGCGAACGAGGTGTTCGCAAAGCCCGCGCACCCCTATAGCGCGGCACTGATCGCGGCGATTCCCTCGGCGGCACGGCGCAAGCGCGCCTTCCAGCCGCTCAAGGGCGAATTGCCGTCGCCGCTGGCGCCGCCGCCGGGCTGCCCTTTCCACCCGCGCTGCGAGCAGGCGATGCCCGTCTGCCGCGAGGTGCGGCCTGTCCTGGCCGAAATCGCGCCCGGCCGCAGCGCCGCCTGCCACCTGCACACGGCTCCGGAGGCCGCATGACCACGACGACACTCAACCCGCCGGTCGGGCGCAGCACGCTGCCCTTCGTCGACAGCCGTCATCCTGACCGGCCGCTCGCCGTCAACTTCTACCGCCCGGCGCGCCACCAGCCGAACGATCCCGTCATTGTCGTGCAGCACGGCATGCTGCGCAACGGCGACGATTACCGCGATTTCTGGATCGATGCGGCCGAGAAGCACGGCCTGCTGATCGTGGCGCCGACCTTTCCCGACGAGCACTTCCCCAAGGCCGAGGGCTATAATAACGGCCTGATGGTGTCCGAGGACGGCGCGATCGCCCCGCGCGAGCAGTGGCTCTATTCGGTGCCGGAACGCGTGCTCGACGCGCTGCGCGCCGGCGGCGTGATCGAAAGCCCGGTCATCCGCATCTTCGGGCATTCGGCCGGCGGCCAGTTCGTGCATCGCATGCTGGCGACGGAAGGCGGCGAACTCTTCGCCGCCGCGATGGCCTCCAATCCGGGTTGGTACACGCTGCCGGTGCTCGAGCGTCGCTTCCCGGAAGGGCTCGGCGGGCTCCATCTCGATCGTGACACGCTCACCCGCTGGCTCGCCTATCCGATGATCATTTTTGCCGGGGACCGCGACATCGTCACCGACGATCCCAACCTGCCGGCGCAGGCGGAGGCACTGGCGCAGGGCCCGCATCGCTATGGCCGCGCCCATTTCATGCTCGACTTCGCCCGAGCCGAAGCGGCGCGCCTCGGTGTGCCCTGCAACTGGCAGCTGATCACGGTCGGCGGGATCGGCCATGACGGCGCTGCGATGTCGCGCGCGGCGGCGGCCTACTGGTTCGAAGGCGGCCGCATTCCTCCGGTGGAGGAACTCGGGAAGCAGGCCGAACCCGTGCTCTGACGCTCGACACACGGACGAGATCGACCACGGCATCTTCGGCTATTGCGGCGCGACGGTCGTCACGTCGGAACTGCTGCTTCCTCCGGACGGAACCTCGCCCGGAGTCCTGCTCGACAAGGCGCGGAACATCGGCCGGGGCATCTTCCCCGCTGCAGCTCCGCGGCAGGCGGCCTGACGCCGGCCCGATACGGGATGCCTGCCTCTTCGGTAGGCAACACTGCCGTAATCTTCGCTCGCAATCTGCGCATGCCGACCCGCTCCGATCCACGGGGAAGGGATGCAGGCAGATGTGTCGGCGGCAATGACCGCCGCTGCAAGGAGTTGTTGATGTCTCGCACCCGCCCGATGACGGGCCTTGGCCTGCTGGCCCTGTTCGCGGTGCCCGCAGCGGCGGCGGATCGCCCCCTGCCGCGCGCGCAGGAGTGGCCGGCCTATACCGCGCCGCGCACCTATAACTGGAACGGCATCTATGCCGGTATCCACTCCGGCGCGGCGTTCGACCGCTTCGACGGCGCCGCCAAGAAGAGCCGCAACGAAGTGCTGCTCGGCGGCCAGCTCGGCTACAACATGCAGCTCGGCAACATGGTCTTCGGCATGGAAGGCGACATGTCGATGAACGGCCTCAGCAGCAGCTCCAAGCGGCGAGGCGCCGGCACCAGCGCCGACATGCGCTATGTGAGCACCCTGAAGGCGCGCGCCGGCGTCGCCTTCGACCGCGTGCTGGTCTACGGCACGGGCGGTCTGGCCTATGGCAACATGAAGGCGAGCGACGGCCTGCTCTCGAAGACGAAGAGCAAGCTGGGCTATGTGGTCGGTGCCGGCGCCGAATACGGCATCACCAACAATCTGACCGCCAAGCTCGAGTACAATTACGTCTCCCTGGGCAAGCAGAACTTCCAGTTCGGCGCCAACCGGACCCGGATCGGCGTCACCGAGCACCTCGTCAAGGCGGGTCTGAACTACCGCTTCTGATCTCGCGATCGTGGCCGGCTTTGCCGAGCCGGCCCTGACTTACGGCCTTTTGGCCGTTTCGAGGTAGGGATGGAGCGCGGTGTCTGGACTACCGCCCCTTGTCCGGCATCACGTTCCATCCCTGCACTCCGACAGGACAGACATGCGCGCATTGATCGTCGAGGACGAGCCGGAGCTGATGGCTTTCCTGTCCCTGCTCCTCACGAATGCCGGGCTGATCGTGGACCGCACGACCACGATCGATGCCGCGCTGTCGGCGTTGCGGACGGCACCCTTCGACATCGCCATCGTCGACCGGCGGTTGCCGGACGGCGACGGCCTGTCGATCGTCAAGGCCCTCAGCGCGGAAGAGACGCGGCCGGCCTTCCTGATCCTGACGGCGCGCGACGCCAAGACGGATGTCATCGAAGGCCTCAATGGCGGCGCCGACGACTATCTGGTGAAGCCGTTCGAGCCGGGCGAATTGCTGGCTCGCCTGCGCGTCATCGCGCGCCGGCGCCAGCCGAAGCGCTCGCTGGTCATCGCGGCCGGCAATCTCTCGATCGATCTGGAGGGGCGAAACGCCTGCGTCGGGACGGAGCCGCTCGACCTGCGCCGGCGCGAGACGCTGATCCTGGAAGCGCTGGTGCAGCGCGTCGGCCGCGTCGTCACCCGCGACGTGCTGATCGAGGCGGTCTATGGCTTCGACGACCTGATCGAATCCAATACGCTGGAAGCACAGATCTCGCGATTGCGCCGCAAGCTCAGGGATGCCGGCGCCCAGGTCGAGATCACCTCGCTGCGCGGCATCGGCTACATGCTGAAGACCTGCGCGCCCGCTCCCTGACCGCCCTCACGCGCCGTTCGCGCCGTCAGCGGAAAAGATCAGGCGCACCGTGGTGCCGCCGGCTTCGTTGCCGAGAATGGCGATGGTTCCGCCATGGGCTGCCATGATGTCGCGCACGATGGTGAGGCCGAGGCCGGCGCCGATCGAATGCGGCGACATCCGGTTGAACGGCTCCATCGCCTGCGCGCGCTTGACGGCGGCGATGCCGATGCCGTCATCGGTGACCTCCAGAACGGCCCCGTCGAGGACCCGGACCAGGATGGTCGATTTGGCCTGCGAGTGACGCAGGGCGTTGTCGACGAGATTGGCCAGCGCGGCACGCACCGTCGCCTCGTTGGCGTCGATCATGACATGGTGTTCGCCCTCCTCCTCCAGTGCGACGTCGACGCCATGGCTGAGGATCAGCGGAGCGAGGTCCGCCAGCACGGCTCGGGCGAGCGCGTTGAGCTGCAGGGGCTCGAAGGGCAGATCGGTGGCGTGCAGGCGGGCGAGCTGGAGCATCGACGAGACGATGGTGGTCAGCCGGCTCAGATCCGTCGTCAGCGCAAGGCGCGCCGGCTCGTCGGCCAACGCGTCCACCCGGCTGCGCATCACGGTGAGCGGGGTGCGCAGCTCATGCGCGACATTGTTCATGAAGCGCTGCTGCACCTCCATGTTTCCGGCAATCTGGTCGAGCGCGGAGTTGAGCGCGGTGGTCAAGGGCATCAGCTCGACGGGAGTCTCCTCCGTCGGCAGCAACCCACGGGGCGCGCGGGGATCGATGCGCGCGGCGGCCTCGGCGGCGCTGCGCAGCCGCGCGCTGATATAGGAGACGGACATGGCGATCGCAGCGGCGATCATGATCCCGAACACCACCGAGATCGCCAGCGCGGAGCCGGCGATGGCGCGCAGGAAGTAGCCGAGGATCAGGTCCCAGCCGGGTTGCCCGCCGCCTGTCGCGACGATGATGCGGGTGCCGTCCTTCTCGATGACGTCGAAGGCCAGCGCGTTGTCGCCGCCCACCCGCATCTGCGCGGCGATGGTCGGGCCGTCCAGCCGGATGTCGATGGGCAGCCCCGGCCGCAACTCTAGCGCATACTCGACGACGGATCGTCCGTCGGAGACGAGATACCAGAGCTTGGGGCTGGCGCGTTCGATCTGCACCAGCCCCGTCGTCTTCTCGACATGCAGCCCGCTGCCTGCCGGCTGGCGAACGCTTTGCTGGATGACCCGCGAGGTGACATCGTTGCGCAGGACGCCGGGATCCTCGGTGATGAAGGTGAAGGCCAGAACGGCAGCGATGAAAGCCGCGAACAGGACGATGCCCAGCAGGCTCAGCCGGATGGTGAGGGCGCGCGAAAGCGAGGTCACCGCAACCCTCCGGGCCGCGTGGTCACGGATTCAGCGTTGCGGGTCGTCACGGAGCCTCTGTGCGGGTATGGCTTGTCTGACGGGGCTTGCCGCCCTGCTTCGCCCTGCATGGACCGTATCACCGTTGCCGTTCAACTCTTTCCCGGATCTGCCGGCCTGATGTCCGTGTTGCGTGCCCTGGCGAAATGGAGCGGTGCGGTCTTCGCGCTGACCGCGCTCCTGGCCTTTGCACCCGTCTTCCCATCCGCCTTTGCGCAAGGCGGGCCGGTCACGAAAGAGCAGATCAGGCCGGGCCAGCTGCCGACGGCCTCGCGGAACGAGATTCTGAGAATGGTCGAGGGCGTCTTCGACACGGCGTCGAAGACCGTGAGCCTGCCGATCGAGCGCTCGCTGGCGCTGTTCGGCGAGCCAAACGCCTATATCGTCGGTGGCGAGCTGAGCGGTTCCTTCGTCCTTGGCGGCCGGCATGGCAGCGGCGAGCTGCGCTTCCCGGAAGGGGCGCCCGAGCCGGTGATCTGGTCGGCCCTGTCGGTCGGCATCGGGCTCGGCGCCGATTACGGCCGGGTGATCATGCTGGTCTACGGGCTCGACCGGCGCGAGGACGTGTTCGGCGTCTATGCCAGCCTCGGCGGCAGCGCTCATTTCCTGGCTGGTGCCAATGCGACGATCCTCGCCTCTCCCCGTGCCAGGATCGTCCTCATCTCGTCGGGCCTCGGCCTGCGCTTCTCGGGCGATCTCAGCCGCATTCGCATCGAGCCGGCAGGCGAGCCGGAGGTGTTGCGCCCGCCAGGCAACATCTGCGGCAACCCGGCCGATTGTCCGCCATCTGGACGCCCCTGAGATGCCAGGAGAGAAGCACGTCTAGCGCCCCCGCTCGAGGGACCGGTAGGCGGTGGCATGGAGATCGTCGAGGCGCGCCGAGATGTCCATCGCGATCAGCCCGACCTCGCGATCGTCAGCGCCCTTGCGGACGTAGAGCGGCTCCGACCACAGGACGCAGCCGCGCCCGAAAGGCAGGGCGATGCTGGCCCGATCCCAGTTGTCTAGATCGAAGCGGGCGCTGGTGACGGCGGCGAAGAGATAGATCGGCCTGCCGGAGGCGCGGGCGAGCTGCACCGCCCCCTTGCCGGCGATGCGCGAGACCTTGGGAACATCGGCCGTCAGCATGACGCTGGTTCCATCGCGCAGAGCATCGCGCATCTCGAAGAAGGCGGGAACGGCGCGCTTGAGCTGGATCTTGGGGCGGCTCTGCGTCCCCGAGCCGCGGATGGTCCGGAAACCTGCCCGTTCGACGACCGAGGCGACGACCGCGCCGTCGAAATGCAGGGAGGCCAGGACGGCTACCTGCGAGGCCCCCTGCAGCGCGGCGAGGCTCAGCATCTGCTGGCCGTGCCAGGTCAGCGCGATGAAGGGCTCGCGGCTGCGCTCCCAGGGGCGGGCGCCGGGGATCTCCGGCTTGAACCGGGTGGTTCGCTGCACGAGGTCGATATAGGCATGCAGCGCGCGGCCGGCGAGCGCCGCGGACTGGCCTGAGCTGGGACGCATCATCCGATCTCCATGGTGAATCACCCGGAGTGGTCGGCTTCACGGCTTGCTGGAACATTGCGCGGCTGCAGGGCAGCAGGCCGCTTTCGTGCGAAATCAGGGCTGGAGCGCGGTATCGACCGCGTCAGCCGCTCCGGCCATGGCTGTGGTCCGTCTTGAGGCGCCGCTCGATGAAGCGGCTATAGGAGCCCATGCTGTAGCTGAACAGGGCATAGACGAGCGCGGCGAAGACATAGCCTTCCATCACGGCGATGCCCTGCCAGTTCGGGTCGCGCAGCGAGGCGCGCACCGTATCCAGGAAGTCGAGCAGGCCGATGATGGTGACCAGCGTCGTGTCCTGGAAGAAGCCGATGAAGATGTTGACCAGCGGCGGGATGACGATCTTCAGCGCCTGCGGCAGCACGATCTTGCGCATCGACAGCCAGTAGCCGAGGCCGAGCGAGGCGGCGGCCTCGTGCTGGCCCTTCGGCACCGCCTGCAGCCCGCCGCGGACCGTCTCGGCGATATAGGCGCCGGCGAAGATGATGATCGCGACCTGCGCCCGCAGCAATTTGTCGATGGTCACGCCGTCCGGCATGAACAGCGGCAGCATCACCGAGGCCATGAACAGGATCGAGACCAGCGGCACGCCGCGCACCATCTCGATGAAGATGACGGCGATGACCTGGATCGCCGGCAGCTTCGAGCTGCGCGCCAGCGCCAGCAGGACGCCGAGCACGAAGCCGAAGGCGAGGCCGACCGAGGAGAGCATGAAGGAGAGCGGCAGGCCGCCCCAGCTTGTGGTGGTGACGATCGGCAGGCCGAAGACGCCGCCATACATCAGGACGCCGCAGCCGAGCACGACCGCGAGCCAGAGCCAGAGCAGGTTTCTCGACCAGAAGCGCGGGATCATCGACACGATCATCACGGCGAGGAACAGGACCAGCGCCAGGGCCGGCCGCCAATGCTCCTCATAGGGATAGAAGCCGAAGATCATGAAGCGCAGCTTGGCTGCCAGGAAGGGCCAGCATGCGCCGTTGCCGGCCTTGCAGGCCTGCGGCCCTCCTTCCAAGACCGCGCGGGTGACGAGCCAGTCCCAGACGCCGGTGACCAGCCGATAGATCAGCCACAGGCAGGCGAAGGTGATGACGGCGTTGAGCGGCGAGCCGACATAGGGCTTCAGCCCCGAGAGCCACCGGCGCCCCTGCGAAGGACGGTCCGGCCGCTCGATGCCGAGCATCGCCGTGTTGGTCAGATCGGCCATCTCAGCGCTCCACCAACGCGACGCGGGCGTTGTACCAGTTCATGAAGAGCGAGATCGTGATCGACATGCCGAGATAGACCAGCATGAAGATGGCGATGCCCTCGATGGCCTGCCCGGTCTGGTTCATGGTGGTGTTCGAGACCATCACCAGATCGGGGTAGCCGATCGCGATGGCGAGCGATGAGTTCTTGAAGGTCGAGAGATAGGAGCTAGTCAGCGGCGGCACGATCACGCGCAACGCCTGCGGCAGCACGACGAGGCGCATCGTCTGGCGATCGTGCAATCCGACGGCGCGCGCGGCTTCCCATTGTCCGCGCCCGACCGAGAGGATGCCGGCCCGGACGATCTCGGCGACGCCGGCCGAGGCGGACAGTCCTAGCCCGACCAGAAGCGCCGTGAATTCCGGCGTGACCTGCACGCCGCCGGTGATGCGGAAGCGGCCCCTCTCCGGCCAGTTCACCACGAGATCGGGTTGCAGCAGCAGGATGGCGAGGAGCGGCGGCCCGAGCAGCGCGAGCATGACGAAGGGCCAGGCCGGGCGGGCTTGACCGGAGGCGACCCGCCGTCGCCGCAAGGCGGAGGCGACGACGAAGGCCAGCACGATGCCGAGGACCGCCGATGCCAGCACGCCGCTATGCGCGGACGACCATTGCAGAGAGGGAACGATCAGGCCGCCATTGCTGAGAAAGACGTCGGGCAGGATCTGCCAGGCTTCCCGCACCGGCGGGAAGACCGCGACGATGAGCGCGTACCAGAGGAAGAGATAGAGCAGCAGCGGAACGTTGCGCAGGGCCTCGACATAGATCAGGGCGAGGAAGGACAGCAGCGGATTGCGCGACAATCGCGCGATGCCGACGATCAGGCCGAGCACGCTCGACAGCATCACGGCGAAGATCGAGACCCAGACGGTGTTGAGCAGCCCGACGAGCAGGGCGCGGGCATAGGTGTCGCTGGATTCGTAGCGGATGAAGGATTGGCTGATGACGAAGCCGGCCGGCCGCGACAGATAGTCGAAGCCGGTCGCGATGTTCTGGTCCGCGAGCTTCCGCGAGACGGTGCCGAACAGATAGAAGCCGACGCCGACGACGAGGGCGACCGCCACGACCTGATAGAGGATGGCGCGCACGCGCACATCGTAGAGCAGCCGCACCGGGCTGGAGGTTGATGAGGCCATCGGGCTGTTCCGTGCTGGAGACGCACCGGCCGCATGGCGCGGCCGGTGGTTTCAGGTCAATCGAGGGAACGCACGTCGGCCGGGATCACCGGAAAGGCGGCGAGTAGATCAGACCGCCCTTGTTCCAGAGCTGGTTCGGGCCGCGGCTGAGACCAAGCGCGGTCTTCTCGCCCAGGCTGCGCTCGAAGATCTCGCCGTAATTGCCGTTCTGCTTGATCGCGTTGTAGGCCCATTTGACGTCAAGGTTGAGCATCTTGCCGAGATCGCCGGTGACGCCGAGCAGGCGCTGGACCTCGGGGTCCTTGCTCTTCAGCTGCTCGTCGATATTGCCCTTGTTGACGCCGTACTCCTCGGCCGCGATCAGGGCGTTGACGGTCCAGGAGACGATGTCGCGCCAGTTGCTGTCGTTCTGGCGGACGACGGGGGCGAGCGGCTCCTTCGAGATCGTCTCCGGCAGGATGACGAACTGCTTGGGGTCATTGGCCACGGCCCGCACCGAGGCGAGGTCGGAGCGGTCCGAGGTGATGACGTCGCAGCGGCCGGAGAAGAAGGCGTTGCGCCACTCGTTGTTGTCCTCGAAGACGACCGCCTCGTATTTGATGTTCCGCGGCTTGAAGTAGTCCTCGAGGTTCTGCAGCGTCGTCGTGCCCGGCAGCAGGCAGATCGCCGCCTGAGACAGCTCTCCGGCGCTCTTCACGCCGAGCTTGGTCGAAACCATCAGGCCCTGGCCGTCGTAGAAGACGATCGGCGCGAAATCGAGCCCGAGCGAGGTGTCGCGCGAGAAGGTCATCGTCGTCTGGCGCGACAGCAGGTCGACTTCGCCGGATTGCAGGCCCTGGAAGCGGATATTGGTGTTGAGCGGAACGAACTCGACCTTGTCCGGCGCGCCGAAGACGGCGGAGGAGACGGCGCGGCAGACGTCGCTATCGAAGCCCTGACGGACGCCCTTGTCGTCGGCGTAGGAGAAGCCCGCCGAAGTCGGGGAAACGCCGCAGAGAACCTTGCCGCGCTTCTTGACGGCATCGAGCGTCGCCTGCGCCGAGGCCGGAGCGGCAAACACTGAAAAAGCGGCCGCGGCGAGACCGAGCGCGGCCAGCTTGCAGAACATCTTTGGCATAGGCTTTCCCCTTGTGCACGCCTGTCGTCGGCGCGTCATAAGCGAGCCTATTGAGGCGGGATTGCCGCGGCAAGGGCCTTTCCGCGCTCTCGACGCCAGCCGCCGCTCGCCACCGAGATGACGGGCGCGTGATGCAGTGACGCCGCCGACCGGGCGCGATAGGCTGGGCTCGAACCGGATCGCACCCCTTGAAGCCCCGACTTGTCCCATTCCTGATGCTGTGGGTTCCCCTCGCGCTCGCCGGCCTGGGGGTGGGAGCCGGCGTCGAGATCATGCGGGCGCGCGAGGCCGTCCAGCGGGAAGGGACGACGCTGCACCGCGTCATCTCGCAGCGAGTCGAACAGCATGACGCGCATTTGACGAGCCTCGCGGCGGTGCTGGCGAGCTCGACGGCGGAGTCCGGCACCTTCCGGGCCGTCATCGAGGCGATGCAGCGCTTCTATCCCCGCATCGTGGCGGTCGAATTGATCGGGCCGGGAATCTCTCCGGATGTCTCGACCGGTCGAGCGCCGGGAAGTCTCGGGGATTTCGACCTGTCTGCGCTGTCTGCACGAATCGGCGAACTGGTGCCGGGTCAGGCGGCGACGCTCGCCAGTGCCGCGGGCACGCCGTTCTACGCCTTGGTCAAGCGCGTTCCGGACAGCGGATCAGGGCCGCGCGCGCTGGTGCTCGTTATCGACGCCCGGCTCCTGACCGAGCCGGAGGGCGGATTGCCCGGTGACGCCTTCCTCACCTTGCGCGATGCGTCCGGCACGGCGATCGTCGAGCAGGGACTGCTGGTGCCGCAAAAGATTCCGATCCCGAAATTCGCCTTCGAGAAGGCCCTGAGCAGCCGGTCCCAGCCGCTGGTCCTGACATGGGCGCGGCAACCGAAGATCGCCGAGATCCTGCCGCCGGGCTTGCTGATCGGCTGGCCGCTGGCGTCCTGGCTGGCCGTGTTCCTGTTGCTCGCGATGCTGCGTGAACGGCGTGCCGGCCAGCGGGCGCGCGAAGCGATGCGCCTGCATCAGCAGGAGGCGCGACTGGCCCATGCCATGCGGGTGAATACCGTCGGCGAGATGGCGTCCGGCATCGCCCATGAGATCACTCAGCCGCTGACCGCCATCCTGAGCCAGAGCCAGGCGGGCTTGCGCCTGGCGCGTTCGGGACTGGCGACATCCGAGGAGTTGACCGGCGTTCTCGATGCGAATGTGCGGCACGCCCGGCGTGCCGGCGACATCCTCGAGCGCCTGCGGGCCTATGTCACGCGCCGCGACCCGCAGCCCCAGCCGAACGATCTCAACCGGATCGTGCGCAATGTCGTCGAGCTGACGCAGCGTGATCTGCAGGAACGCGGGATCACGCTCACGCTTGAGCTGAGTGCCTCGGTGCCTTTGGCGCGGGTCGACCGCGTCTCGATCGAGCAGGTGGTGCACAACCTCGTCCGCAACGCCGCCGAGGCCATCGAGAACAGCCCTGGCGCGAAGCGGGAAGTCGTCCTTGCGACGCGTGTTTCCGGCGGCGAGGTCGAGATCTCCGTCAGCGATAGCGGCCCGGGTATCGCCGAGGCCGATTTGGCGCGGCTGTTCGAGCCGTTCTTCACGACCAAGAGCAGCGGCATGGGGCTGGGGCTGCCGCTCTGCGAGCGCCTGGTCGAGGCGGCGGGCGGACGCATCGCCGCGCGGAGCGATCCCGGCCGTGGCGCCGTCTTCACGGTGCGTTTCCCGGCTCTTGCCGCCGGGCAGGGGATCGCGGCCGAATGAAGCCCGCTGCCCGCACGGTCTACCTGATCGATGACGATGTCGATGTCCGGGATGCTCTCGCGCTCCTGCTGCGCACGATGGGTTTTGCGGCGAAGCCCTTCGCCAGTGTCCAGGCCTTCCTGGAGCGGCCGAACCCGCGTCATGACGGTTGCCTCGTCGCGGATATCCGCATGCCCGGAACATCCGGCCTGCAACTGCTCGAGCGCATGGCTGCCGAGGCGGGACAGATGCCGACCATCATCATCACCGGCCACGGCGATGTCGCCGCCTGCCGGCGGGCCTTCAAGGCCGGCGCAGTCGATTTCCTGACCAAGCCGATCGACGAACAGGTCCTGCTCGAGGCGATCGAGGCCGGCTTCGCGCTGCTGGACGAACGCGGCCGCACGCAGGCTGCGCGTGCCGGGCGCGATGCGCGCCTCGCGAAGCTGACCCAGCGCGAACGCGAGATCCTCGACCTCGTCGCCGAGGGGCTTTCGACCAAGGAGATCGCCCGCGCGCTGGAACTCTCGCCGCGCACGGTCGAGACCCACCGCGCCAACATCGCCGAGAAGCTGGGAGCCGGTTCCGTGGCGGAGATGGTTCGCTTCGCGCTCGACGGGTAGGGACGCTCGTCCAGGCCCTTTCTGCGTAGGACTACGGAGCCCCCTCCGGCACCGCACCGATCCTTTTTCGCCACGCCGCCCGGTAGCTTGGCCCCTGTCGAGCTCAGAGCTCGCCCCATGCCCCGCACCGGAGAGACCATGTCCAGGATCCTTTTTGCCGCCGCTGCGGCGCTCGCGCTTGTCCCCGCCATTGCCGGCGCCCAGGTCCTGCAGGAGCGCAACATTCCGCTCGGCATCGCGCAGGAGATCGCACAGGCGACGGTCGAGGCCTGCGCTACCAAGAACTTCAACGTCACCGCCACGGTCGTCGACCGCGCCGGCGTGGTCCGCGCCGTGTTGCGCGCCGACCGTGCCGGCCCGCATACGGTCGCGGCGAGCCGTGACAAGGCCTTCACCGCGGCCTCGGCCCGCAACGTCACCAGCGCCATCGCCGACGGCGCCGAGAAAAACCCGGCCGCACGCCATCTCGCCTCGATCGAGGGCTTCCTGCTGCTTGCCGGCGGCGTACCGGTCAAGGTCGGCGACGAGGTGGTCGGTGCGGTCGGCGTCGGCGGCGCGCCGGGCGGTCATCTCGACGAGGAATGCGCCAATGCCGGCATCGAGAAGGTGAAGGCCAAGCTTCGCTGAACCGGGCTGGCTCATAACAGGGCAGGTGGCCGCCATCGCGGCCGCCTGCGTCGCCGTTCGAGGAGCATCATGATGACGCGAAGATTGCTGGCCGCCCTGATCTTCGCGGCCGCCGTGTGTGTGGCTCCGGCCATGGCGCAGACGCCGCCCAGCGCTACCGAGCTCGCCGCCTATCGCGGCCTGCATGCGGCAGCTGCGGCTGGCGATGTCGCGACCATCCGCCGGCTGGCCGTGGCGGGCGACAATCTCGATGCGCGCGACGGCAATGGCCGAACGCCGCTTCATGTCGCGGCCTTTCAGGGGCATGGGGAGGCGGCTCGTCTCCTGATCGCCATCGGCGCAAAGCCCGGACTCCTCGACGATCAGCGCTATGATGCGGTGACGATCGCCGCGGTGCGCGACGACGTGCCCGTGGTGAAGGCGCTGCTGGCAACCGGCGCTTCGGCCAAGCTGATCACCAGCCGCTATGACGGCACGGCTCTGATCGCGGCCGCCCATCTCGGCCATGATGGTGTCGTCAGGGAGCTGATCGAAGCCGGGGCGCCGCTCGACCATGTCAACAATCTCGGCTGGACCGCTCTCATGGAAGCCGTGGTTCTCGGCGATGGCGGGCTACGACATGTCGAGGCGGCCCGCGCTCTGCTCGCGGCTGGCGCCGATCGCACGATCGCGGACCGCCAGGGCATCACGCCGCTGCAGCATGCCAGGGCTCGTGGGTATGTGGCGATGGCCGAGCTGCTGGAAACGGCGCCGCGGCGCTGAGATGCTATAGCCGGCCCTTTCCGGCCGCTCGCCCTGACTGAAAACCTCGCTGTCGTGGCATGGAACTCCGCTACCTGCTCCCCCGTTGAAGCCTGTAACGGAAGAGGTTGCCAATGCCTGCAAGAGCGATGGAATTGCGCCGTTCGGATGCTCTCACAGCGCCTGCCTGGCATGAGCGATGCCAGGATTCGAACGGAAACAGATATGTCGTCGCCGCCTGGCCGGATGCGAGGGGCGCTACGCGTTATGAGCTTCTCGACGGTACCGGCGTCAGGAAGATCGATCGGGAGACATTCGAGCTTCCCGGCGGCGTGCGGCTCCGCCGCGACGAAGACGCTCCGTTTTCGCATTGGGCTTGAGACAGCAGTCCGCTCGCCTTGCCGATAGAAACCTTCGTTAAGACACCCCGAGCCGCGGGAGAGCTGATGGCCGATGCTCCGCTTGCCTCGCAGCGCTCGCGCATGCGTCAATTCTTCCGGGTCGCCCTGCGCTTCTGGAGCGATCCGGAGACGCGGTGGCGCGCCTGGGGGATAACCGCGGCAGTGCTGGCCTTCGTCGCCGCGCAAATTACGACTGCAGTCGGCATCAACAGCTGGAACCGCCTGTTCTTCGATGCCCTCGAAAAGCGCGACGTGGCGGGCGTGTGGTCCGCGACGGGCTGGCTGCCGCTTCTCGTCGTGGCATCGGCCTTGTCGGTATCGGGCCTCGTCGTCAGCCGCATGCTGCTCCAGACGCGCTGGCGCGAGAACCTGACAGGGCGCGTCTCGGGCTGGTGGATCGCCGACCAGCGCTATTACCGCCTGGGTTTTCTGACCAAGAAGCTCACCGCGCCCGAATACCGGATCGCGGAGGATGTGCGCCTTTCGATCGAGCCGCTGGTGGAAATGGCGATCGGGCTGATCAGCGCCTTCATCACGGCGGCGACCTTCGCAGCCATCCTCTGGCAGGTCGCGGGCTCGGCAGAACTGACGCTCGGAGGGGTCACGGTGGTGATCCCGAGCTACATGGCGGTTGCCGCCGTCCTCTATGCGTTCGTGGCATCGGTGGCGGCCTATTTCACCGGCCGGCCGCTCGTCGGCCTCGTGTCGCACAAGAACGAGATGGAGGCCCAGTTCCGGGCTGAGATGACCCGGCTGCGCGAGAACGCCGAGAGCATCGCCCTCATTCGCGGCGACGCTGACGAATTGAGCGCCGTGGGCGAGAATTACGGGCGCGTCGTCGCGGCCTGGCTCAGAATCATTCGCCAGCAAGGCATCATCGCACTGGTGCTCAACACCAACGGCGCCCTGTTCCCGATCGTGCCGCTCCTGCTCATCGCGCCCAAATTCCTGGCAGGCGCCGTGACGCTGGGCGCGGTCGTGCAGGTCGTGGCCGCCTTCAGCGCGGTCCAGGCCGCGCTGATCTGGTTCGTCGACAATTTCGTCAGGCTGGCCGAATGGTTCGCTTCGGTGACCCGTGTCGACGAGCTGGTCGAGGAGCTGCAGGGCCTCGACGTCGGCACGATCATGGAGGGCGACTCCCGGATCGAGCTCGGAAACAGCGACGACGATGCGATCCATATCGAGAACCTGTCGCTCGCCCACAGCAATGGCCGCATCGTCGTCGCGGATGCGACGGTCGCCATCGAGCGGGGCGCGAAAGTCCTGATCGCCGGGGAGAGCGGCTCGGGCAAGAGCACGCTCATCCGCGCGCTGGCCGGGCTATGGCCCTGGGGTTCCGGGTCGATCCGCGTCCCCGAAGGACAGTCGATCGCCTTCGTCCCGCAGAAGCCCTATCTGCCGCGCGGCACGCTGCGCTCGATCCTGCTCTATCCGGCTTCCGACCAGGCGGTCGACGAGGAGACGATCACGGGCGCGCTGCAGCGTTGTGGCCTCGGCTATCTCTTCAAGCGGCTCGACGAGGACGATGATTGGGACCGTATCCTCTCCGGGGGCGAGCGCCAGCGCATCGCCTTTGCGCGCCTGCTGATCCAGAAGCCCGATATCATCGTCATGGACGAGGCGACCTCCGCGCTCGACGAGGAGAGCCAGGAATCGCTGCTGGGCCTGTTCGACAGTGAACTTTCTCAGGCCACGCTGATCAGCGTCGGCCATCGCCCGGGGCTGGAGGATTATCACGACCAGAAGATCACGCTGGAGCGCCGTCCCGCGGGCGCGCACATGACAACCAGGCGCCTCGGCAGGTCGCTGTGGCGGCTTTTCAGGAGCCGCAGGGCGGCCAATGAGGACGCCAAGGCCGATACGCCCTGAGGTTTGCGCCGGAGCTCACGCATCTTCCATGATGGGGAGTGGCCGGCTGACCGACCACTCCCGTGGCGTCAGCCCTTCACGAATGCGAGCAGGTCGGCGTTGAGCACCTCGGCATTGGTGGTGAGCATGCCGTGCGGGTAGCCCGGATAGACCTTGAGCGTGCCGTTCTTCAGAAGCTTGATCGATTCATGCGCGGAGGCGCCGATCGGCACGATCTGGTCGTCGTCGCCATGGGCCACCAGCGTCGGCACGCTGATCGCCTTCAGGTCTTCGCTCTGGTCGGTTTCCGAGAAGGCCTTGATGCCGTCGTAATGGGCCTTGGCGCTGCCCGCCATGCCCTGCCGCCACCAATTCCAGATCACGCCCTGGTCGACCTTCGCGCCCGGACGGTTGTAGCCGTAGAAGGGGCCGGTCGGGACATCGAGGAAGAACTGCGCGCGGTTGTCGGCGAGCGCCTTGCGAAAGCTGTCGAAGACCTCGATCGGCAGGCCGCCGGGGTTCTTCTCGGTCTTGACCATCAATGGCGGCACGGCGCTGACCAGCACCGCCTTTGCGACGCGGCCCTGAGGCTCGCCGAATTTCGCGACATAGCGGGCGACCTGGCCGCCGCCGGTCGAATGGCCGATATGGACGGCGTTCTTCAGGTCGAGATGCTCGACGACGGCCGAGGCATCGGCGGCATAGTGATCCATGTCATGGCCGTCCCAGACCTGCGACGAGCGGCCATGGCCGCGCCGGTCGCTGGCGACGACGCGATAGCCCTTCGACAGGAAGAAGAGGAGCTGCCCGTCCCAGTCATCCGAAGACAGCGGCCAGCCATGGTGGAACATGATCGGCTGGGCGTCCTTCGGACCCCAATCCTTATAGAAGATCTCGACCCCGTCCTTGGTGGTGACGAATGACATATCGATGTCCCTTCTGTGCGCCAAACATGGTCCTTGCAGGCCATCTTGTCCGATTGCCCCGCGTTTTGTCTCTTATCGTTCCGGCTTGGCAGATATGCGTCAACGCCGGCTGCGCCATGCCTCCGGCAGGACCCGGCATGACGCGTTAAAACCCGTGTGAAAGAAGTGGTCATCAGCGCCGCAACCGGCCGCTTTCGTCAAGAGCGACGAAAGTGCGGTCGCTGTTGAAGATGCATTAGATTGCGGTCGGCCGCTTCCGGGCATCTCCCGGTCAGGGCGCAACATAGGTCAGTTCCAGCCGCTGCGGCGGTCCCAGCTCGCGGCGGGCGGTCGAGATCGTTCGGACACTCGTCGGAGTGTGAGCGATCTCGTACATGCGGATCAGCCGCGCGCCTTCGAGATCGTGCTCCCGCAGGTCTGGGAGACCTGGCAGGGCGGACTCGGCCACGCAGGCAGTGAACGCGAAGGGCGTGTAGGCGGGAAGCTCATAGGGCTCCCACCCGTCGGATCCCATCGGGCTCGGGCGTTCCATGATCCACTCGGCGGTCGCGCCGCTGATGCGCAGGCCAGCGGGGGCAAGCGCATCGAAGGCTTGCAGGATGATGCCCTTGCTGACGTTCTTCAGATTGCAGCGCACGGTCGTTTCGTCGAGCACGGTGATGATGGCGCTGATCTCGTCATAGGCGTCGACCGGAAGCGCGAGATCCTGAATGGGCAGATCACGACCCCGCGCCCACCACTGGAACCAGCTCGAATATTCGGATCGTGGAGCCGGCTGCGTAAGGCGCTTCTGCCGAGTGCCGATCTGGGGGAGCGAGGAATCGAGATAGCGCTTCTGCCCGTCCAGCCCGATCCAGGTGGAGCTCTGATATTCCGAGGCATTTCCGCTTGTGGGTGCCGAGACTTCTGGCACCGTCCAGTTCGCCATCACGGACGCAAAGCTGCGGCCATCGCGCGGGGTGACGTATCCGCCCGACCAGTTCATGCTTTTCTGGGATGGCCAGGAGACCGGCGCGGCAATCGCGATGATCCCTGACGGCGGGGGCCCCGCCGTGGGCTCGACCGCGAGAAGGAAGCTCAAGGGAGGGGTGCCCGGACGGTGGCGCAGGAAAGCCCGGCGAAACGCTGCCGCCGTCCGATTGCCGCTGAATGCCATTTGTGTGGGCAGACCGAACAGGCGCAGTTCCTCGTCGTTCGCAGCCGCGGGATCGAAATGGTCCGGCGGCAGCGGATAGGGCACGATCGCACCATTCGGATGCAGGGATACGGTCCTGTCACGCGGGCGGATGACCATCACCGCCTCCTCAACCCGCTTTCCATTCGGCGGCGGCTTTCGTGACGGCCTCGCCAAAGGACCGGAGCGCATAATGGCTCACGCTTTGCCCGGTGCCGGTGTGCTTCGAGAGCTTCGCGAAAGCTGCGGATGCCAGTGCCGCGCCGGCCGCGGAATCGCTGGGGTAATGCAGCCCGGCGATCTCGCGGTTGCGAGCGACCCGCCGCGCCAGCGCCTTGATCGTCTCGGTCAGGGCGGTCCGGTCGGCCTGCGGCAGCGCCGGCGTCACGATCGTCAGCACATGTTCCATGCAGGCGGCCATGAGAAGCGCCTGGGTGGCATGGCCACTTGGGTAAGCCGAGTGTCCGGGCACGGGGATCGGCGGCATCAGCGCCGGGCATTCCCAGGAAGGGCGTGGCCGCTGAAAGACCTGCTTGTAGTAGAGGGCGCCGAAGGAAGCGACCAGGCTGGCGATATGCAGAACCCGGAATGTCTGCGGATGCGAAGCCGGTGTCATTGCCAGCGCCGCCATGAAGGTGCTGATGAACTCGCCATCCTGCCCGAGAATCTCGCCCAAGGCGGATGCCCTTTCGTCACGCGCGGCGGCGAGCAGGTTCTTGATCTCCAGCGCCTGCTTGGTCTCGGTCCCGACCAGGGTGTTCAGGTCGATCAGGATGTCGGCGAGGGTATTGTTCAGCTGGGTGGTGTTCCAGTTCGTTGCCGTGAAATCCGTCAGCACGCGGAAGGCAAGCCAGCGGGCAGCCCAGTTGCGATCCGCGAAGGTCACAGGGTCTCCGCCGCCGGCGGCATTGGTGAAGAGAATTTTCTTTACCGGTCCCGGTGTCGGATCCAGCCGGATATGAACCGACTTGTGAAGGTCGCGGATTCGGCCGCCGGTCGCCGTCGATTCCATCGAGAACGGAAAATCGGCCCTGTCGGGCACGAACCAGCTCCCGTCGTCGCCGCTGATGCCGGCGTTTCCCGTGTTTCCCGTGTTTCCGGTATTGCCGGTGTTGCCAGTATTGCCGGTCATCGCGTGAACCCCGCACGGTTGCTGTTGCGGCAAACTCGTTAGGCTTCGGCTCAGTCAGGCAGTCCTGCCTTCCGCAAATGCGTGATCCATTGCTCAAGAATAGGCGAGGCGAACGGGCAGCGCTGCGCGTAGGGGGTCAGTCGAAAATCGGGCTGGACCAAAAGAAGCCGGTCAGACGCGCTTGCAGCCTCTCTCGTTCGACCCGCAGCGATCAGGCTGGCGGCAAGCGTACGTAGAGTAAAGCGGATTGATGGATTATGGGCAACTGCACTTCGTGCCCAGCCAACCGCCTGATCATAGTCGCGGTTAATGTAGTGCGCCTGGGCCAGGATGCCTTCGTGCCAGAAGCGATAGGGATCGGCCGGGGCGAGGCGTTGACCTTTCTCGCCGTGCAGAACCGCCAAGGGCCCGTTGCCGACGAAGCCACGTGTGGCGCTGCTCATCGTCCAGGCCATCGCGACGCTCGGCCCGGCCTCGATCGCCCGGTCGAGGAAGCGCTGAGCCGTGACCGTATCGCGCAGGAAGAATGCCTGGACATGGCCGTAGATCGCGAGCGCGAGCGGGTCGTTGCCGTCGCGCTCGATTGCCGCCCGCGCCCGATCGACCGCCGCCTGCGCATCGCCATCGGGATCGGGCGAGCCCAGTTCGCCGACGCGGAAGACATGCCAGAGCGCGGTGTAGGTGAAAGGGGGAGCGTAGGACGGATCGAGCGTCATCGCTTGCTGGAGGAGGCCGCGCGCCCGGGCAAAGCTGTCGGCATCCATCTTGTAGAGCAGGTCGAGGGCCTGAAGCAGTAGATCGTATGCGGTCATGTTCTGCGGATGCTGCCGCAGGGCCCGCTGCAACTCGCGCTCGCGGACATGGGGCGCGACGGTCCGGACGAGCTTCAAAGCGATGCGGTCCTGCAGGTCGAACAGTTCGTTGACCCTGCCGTCATAGTGATCTGCACTGACCACGGCGCCGTTCTCGTTGGCGATGAGCTCGGTGCTGATGCGCACGCGACGGTCGGACAGCGAGACGGTGCCGTCCATCACGTAGCGAACGCCGAGCTTGCGCCCGAAGGCCACCGGGTCGATCCGCTGCCGGCCGTATTCCAGCGTCGAGCCGCGTGAGATGACGAACAGCTCCTTGAGCCCCGACAGCGACTGGATGATCGAGTCGACCACGCCGTCGGCGATGGAAACCTTGTGGGATCGGGAGCCGTTCATGCGAAACGGCAGGACCGCGATGGAAGCTCTGGCATCGATTGCGGCATGGCTTTCGCCGATCTTGCTGCTGGGAGCGGGCCCGGGCTCGGATCGAAGGGCGAAGACGCGCACCGGCCGTTCGTGATTGCGCAGGAAGATCTCGCCCATGTCGGAGCCCAGCGTTCTCGTCGCATCGTCAAGCTGATCAAAGACTGCCTCGGAGATGATCACTCCGTCTTGTTCGGCATAGGATTGCAGCCGGGCCGCGACGTTGACGCCATCTCCGAAAATATCGCCACTCTCGAAAATGACGTCGGCGAGATGGATTCCCATGCGAAACGCGATCCGCAGGGACATCGGTTGGTCGGCCGTCGCGGCTGTCAGCGCGCGCTGCAGCGAAAGGGCACAAAGGGTCGCCTGAAGCGCGCTTTCGAACGTGGCCAGAAATCCGTCGCCGGTGTTCTTGACGGTGTGCCCGCCATGCTCGCGCACACACGGATCGATCAGATCTGCGCGCAGACTCATCAGCCGCTGGTGCGTCGCTTCTTCCGCCGCTTCGCTCAGGCGCATGTAGCCGACCACGTCGGCTGAAAGGATGGCGGCCGGACGACGCTGCATCTGCGTTGGAGCTTTCGCACCTGGTCCCGGTCCTGTCCGGACCGGGATCGACAAGGATGGATCAAGCCTCCGCGAATGCTGGCATGAGAGCTTCGTCGGGTCTACCTGTAAGCGCTTCCGTATGGGAACCATGACGTGGAAAGGCGAGCCTTCGCCTTTCCACGAGTCGCTGTCCGTCCGGATTGCGTTCCGTTGCGGGTCGGCGATACGGACGGCTGAGTGGTCGGGACCGGCGGACAAGGGATACCGCCGATCTATTTCTTCGGGCCGCTATAGAGCATTTCTATTCGCGTCAGCCCGATATCGTTCAAGGTGTGCTCGTCGAGGGGCCCGGGGCCCGCTGCACCTCGCCAAAGGGTGTAGGCTGGCACCAGCCAGCGAAGCAGCCGCGGTGCTCTGCGCGATGGCGGCACCATGAGCGGCGCTTCCGTCGCGCCGTCGCGTAACGGGGCCAGAGCTGCTAGGTTCAGAGGCGCTTTAGCGCGGTCCAGAGCGTCGTACACGATGAGCTCCGTTCTCGATCGGCTCTCACCCGGCCGCGGAATGCGGTGCTGGGCGGCCTGTCGGGGCAGAGTTCTGTGCCGTTCACGCTTCACCTTCCGTGCGCTGGATCACATAGGAATAGACTGCTCCGAAAAGCCGGATACCGGGAGCACCAGATGAACGACGGATCCCATCGCATCGCGAGCCTTCTGTCGGTGAATCCGTTCTTCGCGGGCATGCTTCCGGGGACGCTGGAGGACATCGCGCTGATCTGTCGGCCGCAGCATCTGGCCGCACGCGAGGTCCTGTTCCTGAAGGGGGATCCGGGCGATGGCCTTTATGCCATCCGCCGCGGTCTGATCCGTATCGGCACGACAGATGATCTGGGGCAGCAGATGACCGTGAATCTGCTCGGAGGCGGCGACATCTTCGGCGAAATCGCCCTTCTCGATGGGCGTTCGCGAACCGCCGATGCGGTGGCCATGGAAGATACCGAGATGTTCTTCCTGCCGCGCCGGGATTTTCTGAAACTGCTTTCGGGCGACCCTGCAATTTCATTGCAGCTTATCGAGCTCCTTTGTGCGCGGTTGCGCGACGTGCTCCAGCGCATGGAGGACACCACCTTCTTCCCTGCCGCGACCCGGCTGGCGCGGCGCATCCTCACGCTCGCGATCGACTATGGGACGGAGGTGCACGCAACGCAGGACGAGTTGGCGTCGCTCAGCGGGATCACGCGCGAGACTGTGAACCGCCAGCTCCAGAGCTGGAAGCGGATGGGCGTTCTCTCGCTCGGCCGCGAACGCCTGACGATTCACGACATCGACGAGTTCCGCCGGATCGCGAAGATCGCAATGTCCAAGCCGGGCCGCACCAGCGTCTGAGCGTCGCTAAGCTTTTTCGGTGACGACAAGGGAATGGACCGGCACAGGTTGGTCGAACCCTTTCAAGACCTGCGCTTTCAGCTCGACGAGCGGCAAGCGGGAACCGATCGCGTCAGCCGCCGCGCGATCGCAGAGAATCTCGAAATCGCGGGCGGTCGAACACAGGCGCGAGGCGAGGTTCACGACATTTCCGATCGCCGTGTAGTCGAGGCGGCCCTCCGAGCCGATCCGGCCGACGGTCGCGAGGCCCATGGCAAGACCCACGCCGAACCCCAGCCGATGGTCGAGCTCGCGCTGACCGGCCAACAGCTTGTGCACGCCGACCTGCATGTCATGCGCCATTTCCAGGGCGCGCATCGCCGGGTCCGAGCAAGAGAAAGGCGCATTGAACAGCACCATCGCGCCGTCGCCGGAGAAGTTCGTCAACGTCGCTCCATGGGCGCTGACCACCTTTTCCAGAACGGTGTAGTACTCGCCGAGCATACCGATGACGGTTTCGGGTTCGGCCCGCGCCGAGAAGGCGGTGAAACCTCGCAGATCGCAGAACAGGACGACCACTTCGAGACGCCGCCCGTCGAGCAGGTGCTCGTCCCCGGTGCGTTCGACGAGTTCTGCCACCTGCGGGGCCAGGAAGCGCTTGAGCCTGCTTATGCGCTCCGAGCGCTCCTGCGAGATCGCCAGTTCGCTTGCCATCTCGTTGAAACGGGTCGCCAGCCGCTCGAACTCGTCGCCCGTCGCGAGGTGGATCCGGTGCTCGAAATGCCCTGCGCCGATCCGGGTCACCCCGTCTTCGAGAAGGACGATGGGCTCGACCATGCGTTGCGTGAGCCAGTAGGCCAGCACGGCAGCGAGGCCCGCACCGGCGACGAGCAGGGCCACCGTGCGCCATAAAGCGGCGTAGATCGGGCCGAACGCCTCCACGATGGGCTGCTTGACGACGACGGTCCAGTCGACCCCAGCGATGGGCGCCATGGCCGCGAGCACTCTGCCTCCCGTCAGATCCCGGCCGGCGATCGCCTCGCCCGGTTGGGCCAGGATCGATGCCCGCAGGTCCCGCAACGGCCCCGCCGCGGTCTCATCGGCGCGCAGGACCAGGCTGATGTCCGGGTGGGCGACGAGGCGGCCCGGCTGATCGAGCACGAAGGCTTCCCCCGTGCGCCCGACGCGGATCGCCGCGATCACGTCCCAGATGAATTTGAGATTGACCTCTGCGACCGCCACGCCGGCGGTTGGGCGGTTGCCAGCGACCGCAATCGTCATGAAAGGCTCCGAGCCGCGTTGAAACGTGACCGGCCCAAACCAGGCGCGATGCGAGCGCGCTCCCGCAACGGCCGGGTTCCCGGATTGATCATCCCCGCTTTCGACCCTGTTCAGGCCGATGCGGGACAGGAACAACCGTTCCCGGCCGGCGGCGTCGATAAGGCTGAGGCTCTGGATGGCCGGAACCTGCCGAAGCACGAGAAACGCATCGAGCCTGCGCTTCTCGTCGGCGCTATCCGACCAGGACAAGAGGACGGCCCATCCGAGCTGATCGCGGATGCCCTCGATGAAGTCCTGGATCTTGGCTGCCGCTGCTCGCGCCTCGGCATCGAGGATATCGTTCAGGCTGGTGCGCTGGTCGCGATAGCCGAACCACGCCTCGACACTCCCCGCGAACAGGAGCGGCACGACGACGGCCGCGAACAGGGCGAGAAAATACTTCCTGAACAGCGATAGTCGCGGCGCCGCTGGCATGTTGGACATCGCGTAGGCTCGCTCAGCGGCTCAACGGCCGGGTTATTCGATCACGAAGTCGGCACTGCTCAGGAGCGAAGGCGGGATGGACAGGCGGAGAGCGTTCGCAGCCTTGAGGTTGATGAACATCTCGACCTTGGTGACGCGTTGCACCGGCAGTTCCGACGGCTTCATGCCCTTGAGGATGCGGCCGGCATAGACGCCGGTGTGACGGTGCGATTGTTCGAAATCGCCGCCATAACTCATCAATCCGCCGGCAACGGGGAAGTCTCGGGACTGGGTGATCGCCGGTACGGCGTGGGCGGCCGCGAGCGCGGCGAGCTGTGGGCTGCGGTAAGCGAAATAAGGGTCCGACGTGAAGATGAGGCCGCCTGCGCCGGCTTGAGCGGCCCCGGCGAAAAGCGCGCCAAACTCCTGTTCCGTGCTGGCCTTGAGCAGATGCAGCGTCACTCCGAGGCTGCCTGCGGCATTATGAAGGTTCGTCAATTGCGAGTTCGAGGTCGGGCTTGCCGGGTTCACGGCGACCGCGAAGAGCTTGGCGCTCGGCAGCAATTCCGCCATGAACTCCAGCCGCTTGCGCGACACCTCGACGCTCAGGCTTGATACGCCGGTGAGATTGCCGCTGGGCCGGGACAGGCTGTCCACCAGCCCGAGGGCAACGGGGTCTCCGCCCAGCTCGAATACGACCGGAATCGTGGCCGTCGCCGATTTCGCCGCGAGCGCGACCTCGGCGCCTCCGGGAGCGACGATCACGCTGGCATTGCGCTGGACCAGATCCTTGGCCAGCGCCGGCAAGCGCTGGTACTGGCCTTCCGCCCATCGATAATCGATCACGACGTTGCGCCCCTCGGCATAGCCGGCCTCGGCCAGCCCGGCGCGAAAGGCCACGAGGCGACTGGCGTAGCGATCCGGGGTTTCCGAGCCGAGATACCCCAGCAGCGGCATTGCGGGTTGCTGCGAGTAGGCCGGGCCGGCCCATGCCGCCGCCCCGCCAGCAAGCACGAGGACGTCGCGCCGGCTCATGCGATCGGGAGCCTCTGTCGAGGCGAAGGGCAGAAAGCGCAAGGCCGTCTCCTCCCAACGGCGCTCATCTGTATCGAGCGGGCGGATATTACTCCAGCCATTCGGCAACGGCATCGTTTTGTTGTGGCGCTCGGTATGCGGAAACAACTCTTTATTGCCGCCTTCCCATGAGGAATGGGCGCATCGGGCGTTCCCATGCATTGTCGCGCGGCGGCGATGCGACCGGCGCGACCGCGCAGCGGGCTAACTTCCTTCGAAAACGCGCCTGCGCGCGCTTTCAAGGTGGGTTTGCATGGAGCGGCGCGCGCCCGTCTCGTCGCCGCTCTCGATCGCGTCCAGGATCGCCCTGTGCTCGATCTGGACCGTCAGAAGGCGGGGGCGCGGCTGGATCAGCGAGAGGTTGCGATTGAGGCTGATGCCGGTCGCGATCTGCTCGTGGAGCCCGTTGAGCGTGGTCACGAAGAAATGGTTGCCGGTGGTCTCGGCGACGGCGCGGTGGAAGGCGATATCCTCCTCGACGCCGAGCCGGCCCTGCTCGCTGACGATCTCCAGCGCGTTGAAGGCGTGGCGCAATCTCAGAAGCCCGTCCTCATCGCGCATCTTCGCCGCCAGCGCGGCGATCTCTCCTTCCACCGCGATGCGGAAGACGAAGCAGCGCTGGATGTCCGCAATGCTGCTGATCGGCGCGAAGCTGCGGACATCGGGGGCGGGCCGGCGCAGGACATAGGAGCCGGAGCCGCGCCGCGATTCGACCAGGCCGTCGTCGCGCAGGCGGCCGAGCGCCTCCCGCACGATCGGGCGGGAAACGGCAAGGCGCTCGGCGAGCTCGCTCTCGGCGGGCAGCCGCGCCGCCACCGCGAAGTCCCCGGTCATGATCTGGCTCAGAATATACTCGTAGACGCGGTCGCCGAGCTTGCCCGCCGCCACCTTTCTCGCTGCCGTCACCGCTTCGCCCCATCGCAGTTGCCGACATTCTAGTGCAGGGCCGGCTTCGGTGCATCGTCTAAAAAACTACTTTACAACTTATTTTACAAATTATACTCGCTTTTATGGTCGCCAGGCTTAGGATCAGCCGTTCGAGTGGGCTGGGTAAGAAGAATTCGCTGGGAGAGACGAGATGAATTTCAGCTCTCGGGATCACTTGTGCGGCGTGCTGCTTACGTGTCTCGGCGGTGCGCAGGGCCGGCAGAAGATCGAGCTGACTCAGTTAGGGAGGCCGGGCAGAAGGTCGTCGCCGGTATCCGGCCGGAGCATCTCGGTTTGGGCGCAAGCCCGCTCGACGCGACGGTCACGATGATCGAAATGACCGCCCGGAGCGGCTCGTCAGCCTCGATCTCGGCGGCGCCGCACGGGTTGCGACCACCGGCAAAAGCAGGAAACTTGCCGTCGGCGAGCACATTCCGCTCGCTATCGACCCCACCGCCATCCATGTCTTCGAAGCCGCCGGCGGGCGGCGCATCTCCTCGGGAATGAACTGATGTCCAAGCTCAAGCCGGAAACCCGCGCCAAGCTCCGCACCGTCTCGGTCGCGACGGTCTGCACCGCGCTGTTCAAGCGCGGCCTCCGCAACCAGTTCATCCAGGATGTGCGGCCCCTGAGCCCGAACACCGGCACCATGGTCGGCGAGGCCTTCACCCTGCGCTACATCCCGGCGCGGGAAGACCTGAATCCGCTCTCGGTCTTCCTCGACAGGGCACATCCGCAGCGCAAGGCGGTCGAGGATTGTCCTCCCGACGCGGTGATGGTGATCGACAGCCGCAAAGACCCGCGGGCCGCCTCGGCGGGCGCCATTCTCGTCTCGCGCCTGATGAAGCGTGGTGTCGCCGGCGTCGTCACCGATGGTGGCTTCCGCGATTCTCCGGAGATCGCCGCGCTGCCGTTCCCGGCCTATCACAACCGGCCGGCGGCGCCGACCAACCTGACCTTGCATCAGGCTATCGACATCAACGTGCCGATCGGCTGCGGCGATGTCGCGGTCTGGCCGGGCGATGTCGTGCTCGGTGACGGCGAGGGCGTGGTCGTCATCCCCGCCCATCTCGCCGACGAGGTGACCGAGGAGGCGGTCGAGATGACGGCCTTCGAGGATTTCGTCGCCGAGGAGGTGATGAAGGGCCGCTCGATCCTCGGGCTCTACCCCGCGACCGAGGAGCAGACGAAGATCGACTTCGCGGAATGGCGCCGCGCCAACAACCGCTGAGGCACGCTCCGCCTAAGGCTCGGAACGCCTGTTCCCGAGCCAGACCAGCGCGAGGCCGGAAGCAGCGAGCAGGCCGCCGGCGATCGGGATGGCGGCATAGCCGAGGTCCAGGCTGATGACGGCGGCGCCAAGCGCGGCGCCGACGGCATTGCCGAGGTTGAAGGCGCCGACATTGATCGAGGAGGCGAGGCCCGGCGCCTCGGACGCAGCCTCCATCACGCGCATCTGCACCGGTGGCACGATCGCGAAGGCCGCCGCGCCCCAGACCAGCAGGCCGATGGCCGCGCCGATATGGCTGGTGATGGCCAGGGGCAGGGCGAACATGATCACGGCGAGCGCACCGAGGAATATCTTCGTCGCGCCGTCCAGCGACCAGTCGGCCAGTCGCCCGCCGAGCGCATTGCCGAGGGTGAAGCCGACGCCGATCAGCACCAGCCCGAGCGTGACGAAGCCGTCGGACGCGCCGGTCAGGGTCGCGAGAACGGGCGCGACATAGGTGTAGAGGGTGAACATGGCGCCCGCGCCCATCACGGTCGTCGCCATCGCCAGCAGCACGGCCGGGCGGGTCAGCACGCGCAATTCACGTCGCAGGTCGGGCCGCGTGCCTGCCTCACCGCGCGGAAGCGCGAACCATAGCGCAGCGATTGCGGCGAGCCCGAGCACGGCCGTGCCGGCGAAGGCCATGCGCCAGCCGATCTGCTGGCCGATCCAGGTCGCCGCAGGCACGCCGCCGATATTGGCGATCGTCAGGCCCATGAACATCGCCGCGACGGCGCTCGCCTGCTTCTCCTTCGGCACCACGCTGGCCGCCACCACCGCGCCGAGCCCGAAGAAGGCGCCGTGGTTCAGGCTGGTGACGAGGCGGGCGAGCAGCAGGGTGAAATAGCCCGGCGCCATCGCCGACATCAGATTGCCGATGGTGAAGATGCCCATCAACAGCATCAGCGCGGTGCGCTTGCCGAAACGGCTGAAGGCGAGCGTCATGACCGGCGCGCCGAGCATCACGCCGATCGCATAGGCGCTGATCAGCAGGCCCGCGGTCGGTATCGAGACGTCCACGCCCTGGGCGATGACGGGCAGGAGGCCCATCGGCGAGAATTCGGTGGTGCCGATGCCGAAGGCGCCGACGGCGAGCGCCAGCAGCGCCCAGCGGGCATGCGGCGCGGCGGCGGCTTCGGCCGTCGCCGAACAGGTGGTTGCGGTCATTGTCGCCTCGGCTTCACGCGTCCCAGGCGGGCGCCAGGCCCGCCGGGCTGACGAGCCGCCCGTCCGGTCGGGCCAGTTGCGCGATTGCTGTCATGTCCGCATCGGACAGCGCAAAATCGAAGATCGCGATGTTCTCGGCGATACGTTCCGGCTTCGCGGTCTTCGACAGCGCGACGAAGCCCTGCTGGACCAGCCAGCGCAGTGCGACCTGCGCGGCGCTCTTGCCGTATTGCGCGCCGATCTTCTGCAGGACGAGGTCGCGCGGCACGGCCCCATCGGCCATGCCGTAATAGGCGGTGATCGCGATGCCGGCCTGCTTCGCGGCGGCGGCGAGACGACTTTGGTCCAGATAAGGATGCAGCTCGACCTGATTGGTGACGATCGGCGTGGTGCTCAGCGCTGCCGACGCCCGCATCTGCGCGATGTTCTGGTTGCTGACGCCGACGAAGCGCGTCTTGCCTGCCTTCTGCACCGCGTCCAGCATCGCGATCTGCTCGGCGATGGCGACCTCGGCCGGCCAGTGCAGCAACAGCAGATCGACCTGGTCGACCTTCAGCTTGCCGAGGCTCTCATCCACCGAGGCGGCGAATTTGGCGGGGCTGTAATTCTCGACCCAGACCTTGGTGGTCAGGAACAGGTCGTCGCGGCGGGCTCCCGCGCTTGCAAGGGCCCGGCCTAGCGCCGCCTCGTTCCCGTAGATCTGGGCGGTGTCGAAGTGGCGGAAGCCGGCTTCCAGCGCGGCGGGCACAACGGCCTCCACCTCGGCGTCCGACATGCGGAAGACGCCGAAACCGAGCGCCGGAATCTCCGCGCCATGCGCTTTCACGATTTCCATTGTCTGTCTCCTGAGTGCTTAGGCGGCATGCGCCTTGGGTTTGGTGGCGAGCGCCGGGATGACGTCCGACGCCAGTTCTTCGATGATCTCCACCGGCGGCCGTGCCGACTGCCTGAGGTTGAGGGCGAGGTGGTCGACTCCGGCGGCTACCAGCGCCTGCAGATGCGCGATCAGCCCGTTGCGACCCACGCGCGCGCCGAAGCGGATGGGCTCGGCCGGCGCGGCGGCATCGTCCAGAAGATCGAGATGGAAGGCGCTGATGAACGCGCCCGGGCCGGTGGTGGCGGCCCGCCAGCGCGCGACCTGCGCGGCCATGCGCTCGACGCTGCCGGGATAGACGAAGCGGCCATCCATGTTGGCCGCGAGCCAGGCGTCGTCCTGCCGCGCCTGTCCGGCGACGACGAGCGGTATGCTCGGCTGGTCGGGCCGGGGCAGCAGATCGAGCCCCGCCATCCGCTCTCCGTTCACCGGCAGCCCGCCGGGCTGCCATGCCGCGCGCAGATAGGCGACGGCCTCGCGAAAGGCTTCGCCCCGTGTCTCGAAATCGAGACCGAGCAGTGGATATTCGACCGGCCGGTCGCCCGAGGCGACGCCGAGGATCAGACGACCTCCGGACAATGCGTCGACCGAAGCCGCGGCCTTGGCCGTCATCAGGGGATGGCGGATCGGCAGCACGACGGCGGCCGTTCCGAGCGCAATATTGCGCGTCTGGCCGGCGAGGAAGCCGAGCAGCGTGAAGACGTCGTATACCGAGCCTGCGTCGCCCATATTGACCCGGTCGAACACCGGCACGTCGCGCAGCCAGACGGCCGAGAAGCCGAGATCGTCGGCCCAGCGGATCAGCTCCGTCTGCCGGCTGAGATCGGGGACGCCGGGCGGACGCCCCTGCTCGGTGCGGCGGGCTTCGCCGGCGGGCGACCAGTCGTTGTCGAGCGGCAGCTCGAGGCCAAGAGTCAGGCGATCCGGCTTCCGGATCAGGTCCAATGCGGAGTTCCGTGTCATGGCCGGGAGATAAGGCACCGCGACCAGCTTGATAATCACGCCTCCTGCCACATTATCTGTGAACGGGCTTCACAGGCGAGGGCGTCCTGGATAATCGCGCCGGCGGCTTACGGCGTCATGACGACGGCGCGCCTCTCGACCGCACTCATCTCAGGCTTCGGCCTTCAAGGCAGGAGCGGTGCCATGGCTCTTGCGGTGGACGATGGTCTTCTCCAGCGCCTCCCAATCCCAGTCGATGCCGAGACCCGGTTTCTCGGAAGGGATCGCCTTGCCGTTCTCGATGCGGATCGGCGAGGAGGTGACGAGGTCGAGCTGGGGGATGTATTCGAGCCAGCGGCTGTTGGGCACCGCGCAGCACAGCCCGAGATGGATCTCCATCAGGAAATGCGGGCAGACCGGCACGTTGAAGGCCTCGGCCATATGCGCGACCTTGAGCCAGGGCGTGATGCCGCCGATGCGCCCGACATCGACCTGCACGATCGAGCAGGCACCGGCTTCGAGATAGTCCTTGAACTGCGAGAGAGAATACATCGACTCGCCGACGGCGATCGGCACGGTGGTCGATTGCGAGAGACGCCGATGCGCGCCGATATCGTCGGCATGGATCGGCTCCTCGAACCAAGCGACGTCGAGCTTCTCGTAATGACGCGCCCGCCGGATCGCCTCGTCGAGCGAGAGGCCCTGATTGGCGTCGGTCATGATCTCCCAGCCGAAGCCGACCTTGTCGCGCACAGCGGAAAGGCGCTTCACATCCTCGGCGACATGCGGCCGGCCGACCTTGACCTTGGTACCGCCGAAGCCGCTTTCCTTGGCCTTGAGCGCCTCCTCGACCAGCTCGGACTGCTCCATGTGGAGCCAGCCGCCCTCGGTGTAATAGAGCTCGATCGCATTCTTGGCGCCGCCGGCGAGCCGGTGTAGCGGCAGGCCCGTCTTCCGGGCGCGCAGGTCCCACAGTGCCGTGTCGATCGCGGCGAGCGCGATCGAGGTGATGGCGCCCACCGTCGTGGCGTGGACGCGGAAGAACAGGGCTCGCCACAGCCCCTCGATCTCCTCGGCCTCGCGGCCGATCAGGACGGGTGCGAGATGATCGTCGATCAGCTTGCAGACCGAGGAGCCACCGGTGCCGATGGTGTAGCTGTAGCCCGTGCCGGTCACGCCATCCGCATCGGTGATGCGGACCATCGGCGTCTCCTGCAGCTCGAAGCTCTGCACGGCGTCGGTGCGCTTGACCTTGGGCTTCAGGTTCGCCTGCAACACTTCGACGGATACGATCTTGGCCATTCTCGGCTTCCTTCCCGGGTGATCTCTCAGCGTTTCTCCGGCCGGTCCGCATGCCAGCCATTGTAGCGATGCCATGACGTCTTCAGATGCGACTCCACCGCGGCCTGCGCGCCGTCCTCGTCGCCGCGAAGGACCGCGCCGAGGATGGCGCGGTGCTCGTCGAGCATCGGCGCGATGTCGTGGGGAATACGGCTGAACAGCCGGGCGTGGTGCAGATGCGGATGCAGGCCTCTCACCGCCTGGGCCAGGATCTCGTTGCCGGCTCCTTCCAGTATCGCCTCATGGAAGATTTCGTCGGCGCGGCTGGCACCGACATAGTCCCACGCCTGCCCGCGCGGAGGATCGCGCTCCATCGATGCGATGCTGGCGCGCATCCGGGCGATCGCGTGAGGATCGCGGCTGCGGGCGAGCTGCCTGGCGGCCCAGCCCTCGTTCAGTATGCGGAAATCGCGGAGTTGCTCGAACCATTCGCGCGGCGGTTCGGGCGCCACGGAGAAACCGGTGAAGGATGCCGAAGCGACGAGGCCGAGCGCGGAGAGCCGTGTCAGCGCCTCGCGGATCGGCGAGGAGCTGACCTCGAACTCGCGGGTGAGCGCATCGATATTGAGCTTCTCTCCCGGCGCATAGGCCCGATCGAGGATGCGTTCCATCAGAACGGCCGTGACCTGATCGACCAGCGCCACGCGCGCCAGAACGGGTTTTACGATCATGCCGAATTCTCCCCCGGCGTTGATCATCCATCGCCGATCATCGGTCGTCAATCATCGATCGTGCATGATTTGGGGAATGACATTGCCGAGGCAATGGACCGGTCAATAGTCCTGCCTGCCATGGCAATACGCGATCTGGTGGGATGTCCTCCAGATCGCGCCTGGCGTGAAATGCGAATGCTTACGCAGTTTGCCCGACATCGGTATGCCCCGGGCAAAATCGCCGTGCAGGATGCTGTCAGACCGTCTCGCCGACCGCCTGCAGATAGAGGTCGAGGATCGCCTCTTCCTCCTTGCGCTCTTCGAGATCGCGCTTGCGCAGCGCCACCACCTTGCGCAGCACCTTGACGTCGTAGCCGTTGCCCTTGGCCTCGGCATAGACCTCCTTGATGTCGTCGGCGATCGTCTTCTTCTCTTCCTCGAGCCGCTCGATGCGCTCGACAATGCTCTTGAGCTGGTCGCCCTGAACCGGATCGTCCATCTGATATCCTTCCGGGGTATGAAAATTCGGCCGGCAGCGTTCGCCCGGATCGGGGCTGGGCGTCAAGCCGGAAACGGCTCGCCCTCAACAGCTGTGATGCCGCAATCACCCGCTTCGGGCTGACGAAGAAAAGTATGACTTAATCTGGATAAGACAGATGACGCCGGCCTTCGCGCGATCTAGGAAGAATCAAGAGGACCGTCGCGGCCAGCGACGACGCTGGGTGGAAATGGGCAACGTGCACAGTCCTGCGAGCGAGACAGCGAAGCCGCGCGCGACGGCGCGGAAGATCTACGATGCCGCCGTCTCCCGGGCCCATCCGGCCGAATGCCTGCCGCAACATCTCCCGTCTGCCCCTGCAACGGGCCGCCTGATCCTGCTTGCTGCCGGAAAGGCTGCCGGCAGCATGACCGCCCTTGCCGAGGCGCATTATCTCGATGGCGGTTTTCCGCAGGAGCGACTTTTCGGTCATGCCGTAGCCCGCCACGGCTACACCGCTCCGACCCGCCGGATCCCGATGATCGCCGCCGGCCATCCCGTGCCCGATCAGGGCAGCATCGACAGCGCCGAACGCGCGCTGGCGCTGGCGGCTTCCGCGACCGAGGACGATCTGGTCCTGGTCCTGCTTTCGGGTGGGGGCTCGGCCAACTGGGTCGCCCCGGCCGGCTCGCTTACGCTTGCCGAGAAGCAGGCCGTCAACAAGGCGCTGCTGCGCTCCGGCGCCCCGATAGGCGAAATGAACATCGTTCGCAAGCGCCTGTCGCGCATCAAGGGCGGCCGGCTCGCGCTTGCGGCGGCCCCGGCGAAGCTGCTGACGCTCGCCATATCGGACGTGCCGGGCGACGAGCCCACCGCCATCGCCTCGGGCCCGACCGTCGCGGACCCGTCCACCATGGACGAGGCCCGCGCCATCGTCGCCCGCTATGGGCTCGATCTGCCGCCCGCCGCCCGCGCGCTGCTCGACGACTCCGCAAACGAGACGCCGAAACCCGGCCATCCCGCCTTTGCCAACAGCGCGTTCCGCATCATCGCCCGCCCGGCCGATGCCTTGGCCGCCGCCCGCGCCGTCGCCGAGGCGGAGGGCTACGAGGTGCACGATCTCGGCCCCGATCTGGAAGGCGAGGCGCGAGAGGTCGCGGCAGATCATGCCGAACTCGCACGCCGGCTGAAGCGCGAGGGCAGGCGGGCCGCCATCCTCTCCGGCGGCGAACTCACGGTGACGCTGCGTGGCTCCGGCCGGGGCGGCCCGAGCCAGGAATACGCGCTGGCGCTGGCGATCGCGCTGGCCGGCGAGCCCGGCATCGTCGCACTCGCGGGCGACACGGACGGCACGGATGGCGGCGGCGGCGAGGCGACCGACCCGGCAGGCGCGCTGGTCGATCCCCAAACTTTGGCGCGCGCCGCCGAGATCGGCCTTGATCCCGCCCGATCCCTCGCCGAAAACGATTCGACCGGCTTCTTCGAAGCGCTGGGCGATTTGCTGCAGCCGGGACCGACGCTGACCAACGTCAACGACTGCCGCGTGATCCTGATCGAGCCGTGAGATTCTCCTTCAATCAGCGAACGGGCCTTCTGGCCGCCTGCTGCGCCACAGCCTTCATCGCAGGCGCCGTGCCCGCGAAGGCCGATCTGCGCATGTGCAACACCACGTCGAGCCGGATCGGCGTCGCGATCGGCTACCGCGACGCGCAGGGCTGGACCACCGAAGGCTGGTGGAACATCAGCCCGCGCGGCTGCGAAACCCTGCTGCGCGGCACGCTGGCGGCGCGCTTCTATTACGTTCACGCCGTTGACTACGACAAAGGCGGCGAGTGGACCGGCAAATCCGTCATGTGTGTCCGCAACAAGGAATTCACGATTCGCGGCATCGAGGACTGTCTGGCACGCGGCTATGACCGCGCCGGCTTCTTCGAGGTCGACACCGGAGAGCAGAAGAGCTGGACGATCCAGCTCACCGATACGGGCGGAGCTGCGTCGCCCCGACCATGAGCGGCGCGGCGAGGCGGGTGCGAGCACGAGAACGATAAAAGGCGGGCCATTCGGGCCTGCCCAAAGGGAAACAGGGGACGCCGCGTCGGGGCAGCAGGATTGCTGGCCGATGGCAGCTCTGCAACGATTGAAGGGGCCTGGATGGGACCGAAGCCGCACCGGCTCTCGGACCGCAGGGGAAAAGCAATGAAGCGCGAACGCCGGATCAAGATCATCGCCACCCTCGGGCCGGCTTCCTCGAGCGAGGAGATGTGCGCCAAGCTTTTCGAGGCGGGCGTCGACGTCTTCCGCATCAATATGAGCCATACCCAGCGCGAGACGCTGGCCGAAAAGATCGCGATGCTGCGCGGCCTGGAGGCCAAGTTTCATCGTCCGGTCGGGATTCTCGCCGATCTCCAGGGCCCGAAGCTGCGCGTCGGCCAGTTCGGCGGCGATGGCGGCGTGATGCTGGAGAACGGCGCCCGCTTCACGCTGGATTCCGATCCGGCGCCGGGCGACGTCAAGCGCGTCCACCTGCCGCATCCAGAGATCCTGAGCGCGCTGGAGCCCGGCCACACCCTGATCCTCGACGACGGCAAGCTGCGCCTCGTCGTCGAGAAGGCGTCGCCCAAGGAGGCGGTCACGCGCGTCACGGTCGGCGGGCGGCTGTCCTCGCGCAAGGGCGTCAGCCTGCCCGACACCACCATCGCCGTCTCGGCTATGACCGAGAAGGACCGCGCCGATGCCGAGGTCGCGGCCGAGGTCGGGGTCGACTGGATCGCGCTCTCCTTCGTGCAGCGCCCCGAGGATATGGCGGAGCTGCGCAAGATCGTGCGCGGCCGGGCGCTGGCGCTCGCCAAGATCGAGAAGCCGCAGGCGGTCGTGCGGATGGAGGAGATCATCGACGCCTCCGACGCCATCATGGTGGCGCGCGGCGATCTCGGGGTCGAAATGCCGCTGGAGAAGGTCCCCGGCACGCAGAAGCGGCTGACCCGCATGGCCCGGCTCAAGGGCAAGCCGGTCGTGGTCGCGACGCAGATGCTGGAGAGCATGATCACCAGCCCGGTGCCGACCCGCGCCGAGGTCTCCGACGTCGCCACTGCCGTCTTCGAAGGGGCCGACGCGGTGATGCTCTCGGCCGAGAGCGCCGCTGGCCAGTACCCTATCGAAGCGGTGACGATGATGAACCGCATCGCCGAGGAGGTCGAAAACGACGCGGTCTACCGTTCGATCCTCGATTCGCAGCGCAACGAGCCGGAGGCCACCGGTGCCGACGCCATCGCCAAGGCCGCCCACGAGATCGCCGAGACGCTGAACCTCAAGGCGATCTGCGCCTGGACCTCGTCCGGCTCCACCGCCTTCCGCATCGCGCGCGAGCGCCCGAACTCGACGGTGATCGCGCTGACGCCGAACCGCGCCACGGCGCGCCGGCTCACTTTGGTCTGGGGCGTCCACGCCATAGTGACCAAGGACGCCAGCGACGCCGACGACATGGCCTTCCGCGCCTGCAAATTCGCGGTACGCGAGCATTACGCCAAGATCGGCGACCGGGTGATCGTCGTCGCCGGCGTGCCGTTCGGGACGCCGGGCGCGACCAATATGGTGCGGATCGCCTTCATCGCCCAGGAGCATGTGGCGAAGGCCTGAGCGGGGAGGGCAGGGCGCGGCTGGTTGCGACGCTCAGGCGTCGCGACCATCGACCTCGGTCTTGAGCGCGTCGACCGCCTTCTTCACGGCGTCGAATTCCGGATAGATCGTCAGCGCCTTGCGGAAGGCGATCATGGCGCCCTTGTCGTCGCCCTGTTGGCGCAGGATCATGCCGAGCCCCATCATCGCGCCGTAATGGCGCGGCTCGCGCTTCAGCGTCTCGCCGATATCGATCATCGAGCGGATTGAATCGCCGGAGAGGTAGAGCGCATTGGCACGCTGGTTCCAGGCCTCGGCCCAGTCCGGTTGCAGGCTGATGACGCGATCCAGCAGCTCGATCGCGATTTCCGTCTGCTTCTCCTGCAAGGCCTTCTGAGCGCGGGTCATCAGCAGGTCGGCGGTATCGGAGCCGGATCGCGCCCAACGCCGCTGGATCAGCCGCGCGACCCCCTCGGCCTCTTCCTGCGTCTTGGCCTCATGCAATCGCTCGAACAGCCGCTCGAGCGTCGCAGCCGGGCCGCGTTGAGGGGCGGAGGGCGTGACGGGATTATCGGCTTTGTCGGAAGGCGCGACCGTGCCGGGCCGCGGCGGCGCGGCCTCCTGAGCGGGAGCCGCGACCGTGCCGAGAGAGGCGGCCACGGCCAATCCGAAAGCGAAAGCAGGCGCCAGATGGAAACGCATCATGCCGTCGACTGTAGCCACGTGTTCAGGCAGGTCAAATCACGCCTGGGCGAGCGCGCAACGCAAAAAGCGGGGCGCGCCGGTCGGCGCCCCGCTCTGCAAAGTCCCGGTCAGGCTTTCGCGCGGCGAGAGCCGCGCAGAAGCTCAGCCCTGACGCGCCTTGAAGCGCTTCTGGACCTTGTTGATGATGTAGACGCGGCCCTTGCGGCGCACCAGCTGGTTGTCGCGATGGCGCGCGCGCAGCGACTTCAGCGAATTGCGGATCTTCATCGTCTCAACTCCATCGACCCGCCCTTGCGGACGCGCCGGTCAAAAACCTTCAGTCTGCGACTTGGGGCCAAGCCCTCACCGCCCATGACAATGGTGCGACTGATGCGATGGCGGCTGTATACGGATTTTTCCGCAGATCGCAAGTGCGTTCGCACTCGCACGCGCAAAAGAGCGCGGGAAAGTCCGGGGAACAGAGTAGCCGCGGCAGCGTTTCCCCTGAGCTTTCCTCGGGGGGACCCCATCATGCGCATTTCGACACTGGCTTTGATCGCTGCCGCAGGCCTCGCTCTCGGCGCCTGCGGCAATACCACGGAGCAGCGCATCGGCGGCGCAGCAGTTGGCGCCGGCACCGGAGCCGTCGTGGCCGGGCCGGTCGGTGCCGTGGTCGGCGGCGCGGCAGGTGCGGTGACAGCCCCGACCGTCGTCCGGACGACCCGTCGCGCCACCCGCTGACGCAGCATCGATGGCGGGGGCGGCTCGGCACGCCGCCCTTCGCAGCAGGATCGAGCCGCGAATGGGGCCACCGGTTTGCCCTCCTCCTGCCGGCTGTCATCAAACTCTCATCGAGCGATCCAATGCTCGTCGGATGGCCGATTCGCTGCAGAGACTCCACGCTGCCGTCCTCGAAGCGCGATTCCGGGACCCGGCTTGCTCGCGAACCGCAAAACTCTTTGCCGACGGCCTGCCCAAGATGGCGAAGAAACTGGCTGAGGAAGCGGTCGAGCTCAGCCTTGAAGCGTTGCAAGGCAAGCGACAGGCGGCGATCCTCGAAAGCGCCGATCTCATCTACAACCTGATCGTCCTCTGGACCGCCATGGGGATCGAGCCGGATGAGATCTGGAGCGAGATCGACCGGCGCGAGCGGCTTTACGGAATCGCCGAGAAGCTGCCGAAGGGCGGCCGCGCACAGCGCGCGAAGCGAAGCCGGCAACAGGCGCCCGCCGTCGCGGCGCAAACGCGTTGAGACGGCGCATGACGGCATCCCTGTCCACAGTCGCGGAGAATTCGGGCCCTCGATGATTTTGGGGTTGCCAAGACGAAATGAAGCCGTTATCTCGGCGTCCATCAGGCCAGACGCTCTAGCGTCTTGACGCTCTGAGACGCGCCCGTAGCTCAGCTGGATAGAGCATCAGACTACGAATCTGAGGGTCAGAGGTTCGAATCCTTTCGGGCGCGCCATTTATTTCAAGTACTTAAATCGGGTTGGCCTATCGCCTGCTTCCCAACAGGCCGGATTTGGAAGCATATGGGAAGCATTCCGATTGTGCCAACTCGGCTCGGTTAGATGGTCCGAGATGCGATAGCTGATCAACAGATGGCGGCAGAGGCTGCGATCTCAGCAGTTGACGCTTAACAGCGGGTCGTAGGTTCGAGCCCTACATCACCCACCACGGAACTTCCTGAAAAAAAAATAATCTTAGGGTTAGCTCACGCGAGTGGCGCCAAGTGCCCTTCGTTTTGGTGTCTTGTGGGCACTGGCGTGGGCACTTTTCTGCGCAACTCGGGCAAGATCGCTATCAGCACGCCATCACCAGGCACTCCCGCCAAGCGCCGTGCCTTTGAGCGTCGGCCGAAACTACTGACCCCGATCGTGACGACCCCGAGCGCGATCAACTCGTGCGCCCAATGATGCGACGAGGCGCACGCTTCTATCCCCACGACACACGCAGGCTGCTTGGCAAAAAAAAAACTGCAGGAGTTGCGCATGCCTGATCTGACTCCGGATAGCGATGTCGCCCCCGACGTCAACTCTATGCACCTTGAACACCGACGTCGCGAGATCAAGGTCAATCGTCACCACCTGACCCATTGCTCTCGTCCTCTTCAGCAGGAGCCATGCTCCCGCCGTGGTGGTGAGCCGTCCACAGCATCAATCTTGGCCATTCGTGGTGGGTTCACGGAACGGCTACTTTGGCCCATAGCGACCTGGCAAACGTCAGCTTTCGCCTCTCTTAATGGCCCGTCAGCCAAAAGTCAGCGACTGGGCCTCCGGAAGCTTGAAGTTGTCGGCGACGATCGGATTGGCCATCGACGAATGCGCTCGGCCGGGTTGGCTGCCAAGCATCTCACGCTGCGCGTGGAGGCGCCATTGCTCGCCGTCAATCCCCCGTCCACGAGGATACACGTATTCACCGTGGCGGGCCGGCTCCTTGTCTAGACCGTCGGCTGCGGCGAGTTCGAGAAAACGGAATTGGGTGCTCGGAGGCTCCGTGCTTGCGACACGCGTGAGCGGTATTCATCTCCGCCACTTGCTCCTTTAGCACCGAGAGGATCTCCTCGCTCGAGCGGCTGATATGGCGGCAAACTGCGGCTCGCACGAATCATCCTTTTATCGGCTTCGCCGCGCATCGCAAGCGCGCATTTATGGGAAATAATTTGGATTGCCACGCCCATTAAATGTGGCAAATCTGATCGTGGTCGATTACAAATAAATGCGCTTCAATGACGCTCAGGGGGAGCCGCAGTCCGTGACGCTCGTGATCACTACATGTACGAACCGAAAGCGAAAGGCCGTGCCTGGCCGGTTCTACATGGGCGCCCTTGCGCGCTCCCCCCTGGCTGGCGTGGCGGCGGACTGGGGCAACCGGCTTCGGGAAACCGCTGTGCAGTTTCCGGCTGCGGAGATTTATGGAGGCCGAGGGTTCCAGGAAGCTATGGCGGCCGCAGCATTGCTCGACGCACGCCTGATGATTGTGTCGGCGGGCTTGGGCTTGATTGATGCGTCGACCTGCGTTCCGCCCTATGCCTGTACCATATTGCACAACGCTCCTGACGGGGTCGCCGGGCGAGTGAGCGATGGCTTTACCGCACCTGGGTGGTGGGCAGCGCTTGCCAATGCCTCACCATTTTCTCTCACGCTGCGGTCAGTGGCCGAGAGCAAGGGCGGGCTGATCCTGGCGGCGCTCTCCGACGCTTATATCAACATGATCTCCGAAGACCTGCTGGCGCTTCCACAGGCAACACTCGAGCGCCTTAGGCTCTTCACACGCGCGCCGGCTGAGCGTGTACCGGAAGGAATACGGCCGCTGATCATGCCCTACGATGATCGCCTCGACGGCCCGGACAGCGAGATCCAGGGAACGTTGAGCGACTTTGCCAGCAGGGCAGTCCACCATTTCGCGAAAACGGTGACAGTTGCTCAAGATGGTCGCTCCGCATCCGAGCATGCTGCTGCGGTGTCGACCTCGCTCGATGGCTGGCGGCTACCGACAAAGGTCGAGCGTGTCCGCTACGATGATGAGACGATGCTCGAATTGATCCGGTCCCACTGGGACGATCCTCGCGGCCGATCGCTCCGGCGTTTCCGTGATGAATTCAATGTGGCGTGTGAGCAGGGTCGCTTTCGAGCACTGTCTGACTTCGTTCGGGCAGAAAGAGCATGAGCAATCGTGAATATCTCAAAGTTCGCGCTGTGCGGGCGGAGCAGGGCGAAGGAACCGGGGTCTACGCCTTCTTTCTTTATGGCGCTGACATCCACCGGATTGCGGACATCAGCCGTGTTCGTCGGGAGGACGGCGAGTTGAAAGGATTTCAGCGCCGTGAGATCCGCGATCACGTGAAGGACATCACGAGTTTCCTTGACAGCGGTCCCGTGCTGTTTCCGAACGCGATCATCCTCGCCCTCTCCGATGAGGTCGACTTCGCTTCGGCCCGCGGCCGCTCCCCGGGCAATATGTGCGAAGTCGGCGATGCCGGCACGCTGTCGATCCCACTTTACCCCGAAGGCGCCCGCGCCGCGTGGATTGTCGACGGCCAGCAGCGGTCTCTTGCCCTCGCTGAGGCCAAAAACAAGCAGATTGCTGTTCCCGTGATCGGCTTCATCTCTGACGAAGTATCCACGCAGCGGGAGCAATTCATCTTGGTCAACAAGTCGAAAAAGCTGCCGACCGGCCTCATCGACGAACTTCTGCCTGAGGTCAGTGTCAAACTGCCGCGAAACCTTGCTACTCGGCAGCTTCCCAGCGAACTCTGTACCCTTTTGAACAACGATCCGAAATCGCCTTTCCATGGCCTGATCAGGCGCGAGTCCGACCCGAAGAACGGGACTGGCATGGTGAGCGACAACGCCCTGATCGAAACGATGAAGGCCAGCCTTAAAACTACGGCCGGCGCTTTGGGTCAGTTCAAACATAATGGCGAGGGCAGCGACACCGCCGCCATGTACGATGCGCTCGTAACCTACTGGTCTGCTGTCCGAAAAACCTTCCCGGACGCGTGGGGCAAATCTCCCAAGGACAGCCGACTGATGCACTCGGTGGGTATCCGAGCGATGGGAGCGCTCATGGATACGATTATGCTCCGAGCAGACGGGGCGGCCAACAAGGCGTCGGTGATCATGGAGAGCCTTTCGCGACTGGCCCCCCATTGTCGCTGGACCGAAGGGCAATGGCAGGGCCTCGGCCTAGCTTGGAACGAACTTCAATCCACACCACAGCACATCAATAAGCTGAGTGAGCATCTCATTCGAATTGAGCGCGAGCAGGCTCGGGTGTCGGCATGAAGTTCATTTTCGCCGATAGTTTAGACTATGTCGATCCCGCGTTCGACTTCATTGCGGATCGAAGCCCCGCCGACCGTCAGCCCTATTGGGATGATGCATATCCTCATGAGATACTCGGATACGCGCCCTATGATGGAGTCCTTGTGTCACGCGGGATCATCGGAGATCACCGCGTAAAGGGGAAATACACCGCCAGCCAAGCGCGTCGCTTTCATCTTGTTGGCGCCCGCAAGTTTCTTCGGCTCGACACGCCCCAATTCGCGAAGCTAGACATTTTCGGCGATTGCGGAGCCTTCACCTATGTTGAAGAAGAACGGCCGCCATACACGCCGGCAGAGATGGCTGAGTTCTATGACGAGTGCGGGTTTACGCACGGATGTTCTGTCGACCACATCATTTTCGATTTTAACCCCGCCCTGACCGGTCTAGCCGGCGGTACTGACGATGCGAAGAACCGCTTCGAGATCACGCTAGAGAACGCAGACGGGTTTCGCCGCGAAGCTCTTGCAATGGGCGCGTCGTTCACGCCCATGGGCGTTGTTCAGGGCTGGTCACCGGGAAGCATGGCTGAGGCGGCGCGCCGGCTGGTCGCGATGGGATACACCTACCTTGCGATTGGCGGGATGGTCCCGCTTAAATCACCGGAGATCAAGCTCTGTCTCCAGGCTATCCGTGATGCGATACCAGCGGCGACCCGATTGCACATCCTCGGCTTCGCTAAGGCCGACGATATCGATGGTTTTCACGGCTATGACATCGCCAGTTTCGACACGACTTCGCCGCTGATCCGCGCATTCAAAGACGCCAAGCAAAATTACTATCTTCCGGGCGAGGGGCTGGCACTTCGCTATTTCACTTCAATCCGGGTCCCGCAGGCGATTGAAAATCCCAAGTTGCAACGCGGGGTCAAGAAAGGGAGCTTCCGTGCGGAGGAATTGGTGCGGCTTGAGGCCCTTGCGCTGAATTCACTGCGGGCTTTCGATCGGGGCGAAGCGGATCTGGACGAAACACTCCACAATGTTCTCGTCTACAGCGCCCCTTTGGTCGAAGAGAAGCCATACGAGGACTGCAAAAGCAGCGTAGCGCTGGCAAAGCTTGCCGAGCGTTATCGCATCACCCTCACTGAGCAGCCTTGGAAGCAGTGTGCCTGCAAAATCTGCCGCGATGCCGCGATTGATGTGATCATCTTTCGCGGCAGCAATCGGAACAAACGCCGCGGGATCCACAATCTCGTAGTCTACCACGACCATATCGAAAAATTGGATTTGAAGCGTGCCGTTGAACGAACCGATCACCTATCTCAGCGTCTGTGCGGAGCAGAGCGATGAGCACACTGTCCTTAGTTTCGCGGCTCGGGCTGCCGACGTGCTACGCTTCGCGTCGATCGAACGCATCGGTCGGGATGCCCAAGGCGAACTCAGGGGCTTCCAACGACCCCAGGTCGCTGCACACATCCGCGAAATCCGCGACTATCTTGAAAAGCCGAACGCGGTTCTGCCTAACCCCATCGTCGTAGCATTTACGGATCGGGTCGAGATGCAGGACCTTGGTGATGGCCTTGTCAGGCTCTCGATCGACATGAGTTCCGGCATACCTGGTCTCGTTGTCGATGGGCAGCAGCGGCTCTCGGCGCTCGCCGAGATTGACCGCGACTTCCAGATTTTTGTTTCAGCTCTCATATGCCGAGATGAGGCCGAGTTGCGGCGCCAGTTCGTGCTGATTAACAACACAAAACCCCTCCCAAAATCCTTAATCTATGAGTTGCTTCCGACTGTGAGTGACTTGCCTCCCCGGCTCAGTCGACGCTCGACGGCTGCGGACATTACCGCGCGGCTGAACTTCGAGAACACCGCCCTACGAGGCTACATCAAGCAGCACACCGCGCCGGAAGGTATGATCACCGATACGGTCATGCAGAAGATCATAATGGAATCGCTGACGAACGGCGTGATGCGGGAACTCATTCGAGGGCCAAAAGGTGCGACACGGTGCGTGCGGCTTGTCTCCAACTTTTTCGATGCCGTGAAGAAGACCTTCCCGGACGCTTGGCACGGCCACAAGCCAGCGAGTTCCAGGCTCCTTCACGGCGCCGGCATCGAGGCTCTAGGTGACGTCATGGAGGTTCTGGCGCAGCGGAGCCACGCGCGCAGCGCCGAAGATTTTCGGGAAGGGATGGAGTGTCTTAAGGGCAAGACAGCCTGGACTGCCGGTGAGTGGAACTTCGATGGCGAGGTTCGCCGATGGAACTCGTTGCAGAACGTCAATCGCGACGTTGCATTGCTCAAGCACCATCTCGTCGGGGTAGTGAAATCTAACCAGCGACAACAGCGAAAAGCAGCACCGGCGCCGCTGCTTGAACCGGTAGAGGGGACATCATGACTTACGCTGTCAAAGAGGTCTTTAAGACACTACAGGGGGAAGGCGCCCAGATGGGCAGAGCGGCCGTCTTCTGCCGGTTTGCGGGTTGCAACCTATGGTCCGGCCGGGAAGTCGACCGTGCCACGTCAGTCTGCACATTTTGCGACACTGATTTCGTGGGTATGGATGGAACTGGTGGCGGTCGGTTCTCCGATGCTGATGCTTTGGCCGACGCGATAGAAGCGGAGTGGGGTAGCGCGATGGTTCGCCGCTATGTTGTGCTTACCGGAGGCGAACCGCTGCTCCAGGTTGATCAAGCCCTCATCGAAGCGCTTCACGCGCGTCACTTTGAGATCGGCGTCGAGACTAACGGAACCCAGCCTGCGCCAGACGGGCTCGACTGGATTTGTGTCAGCCCAAAAGCCGATGCCCAACTCGTGCAGGCGGCGGGGCATGAACTCAAACTGGTGTACCCGCAGCGCCAGGCGATGCCTGACCGCTTCGAGCATCTCGCCTTTGACCACTTCTTTCTTCAGCCGATGGACTCGCCGGAGGCTGCCGCCAACCTCGCGGCGGCCATCACTTACTGTACCGAAAACCCGCGGTGGCGGCTTTCACTCCAGTCACACAAGATGATCGGGATACGCTGATGTTTGAGATAAGTAAGCAATTTCGATTTGATGCGGCCCATACCCTCGACCGGGTGATTGACACAGAATCGAGCCGGCGGATCCATGGCCATAGTTATCGCGCGGAGGTGACGGTGCGGGGACGGCCTGATCCAGTGACGGGTATGGTGGTCGACCTCGGTCTTCTGCAGCGTTCGATGGAGGAGGCGCGCGACGGTCTCGACCACCGCTTTCTCGACGAGGTCAACGATCTTGGCCCCGCAACAATGGAGAATCTGAGCCGCTGGATTTGGGATCGCCTCTCCCCTGTCGTCGGCAATCTCCACAAGGTCAGCGTCTATCGGGACAGCGGCGCCGAGTCCTGCTCCTACTGGGGCGGGGATGTCGCGGCATGAACGGAGAAGGCCACGCTCTCGTTCTCTTCTCAGGGGGGCAGGACAGCGCGACCTGCCTGGCTTGGGCGCTGGATCGGTTTGACGCTGTCGAAACGATCGGATTTGACTACGGTCAACGCCATCGGGTTGAACTTGAAGTCCGCGAACTGCTCCGCGACGGCATCAGGAGGTCGTTTCCGGCGTGGGCGGCCAAGCTGAAGGACGATCATATGATCGACCTCGCTGTCCTGGGCCAAATAAGCGAAACTGCCCTGACGACCGGGGTCGAGATCGCGATGGCCGACAGCGGACTACCAAACACCTTCGTTCCCGGCCGCAATCTCCTGTTCCTGACCTTTGCGGCCACCATCGCCTATCGCCGAGGCATCAAACATCTTGTTACTGGAGTCTGCGAGACTGATTACTCGGGCTATCCCGATTGTCGGGACGATACGATCAAAGCGCTTCAGATCGCACTCAATCTCGGTATGGAACGACGGTTTGTGCTGCACACGCCGCTCATGTGGATAGACAAGGCGGCGACGTGGAAACTTGCTGGCGAGTTAGGGGGGGCGGATCTGGTAGACCTAATTCGAACCGAGTCTCACAGCTGTTACATCGGCGATCGTCAAACCCTAAACGATTGGGGCTATGGCTGCGGCGGGTGCCCAGCCTGTGAACTACGCCGTGCTGGCTGGCACAAGTTTGCAGGCAACACGGACGCTTAACCTCGATTTTTGGTTGGCACTTCAGCCACTCCCATTAAAGTACCTTCAAGAGCGAACGTAAGAAGATTCGCTCGCGGAGGGTCGAGAAGCTGTTCAGGGGGATGTTGGTCGGACTGCCCGGACACAGAGGTGTCGGGAAACTGGAAGCGGCGGCCGAAGGGCGCTGCACCATTTCTGTTTTCCATTCGCTTCAGCGCACGCAGTCGATCGAATGTGCCGCCTCCGAGATCGAGCGCGCCTTTTTGAGCCCGCAAACTCGGGCTTATGTCCGCGAAAATGACCGCATGCGCGTCGGGCGGGTCACCGGTTATGATCTGCATCATGAGAACGGCGTCGTCACCTACGAGGTCCGCTTTCCAAATGGCAAACAGCGCGACGTCAGCGAAGTCGACATCTTCGTCCGCCCCTGGAATGCTCCAGAGGACCCGGCCGAAATTCTCGCACTCGGTGGAGCTGAAAGTCAGTTTCTCCATGATCGACGCCAAGCCGCATTAGCACCGCTACGCGCGCTTACAAGCGCAGCGCAGGGCCTGAGTTCGCTGCTATCGTCCGGGATCGACTTCGTCCCACACCAGGTCGCCGCGGTCCGCCGTGTCTTGAGCGACCCGATCCAGCGTTATCTGCTCGCTGATGAGGTTGGCCTAGGCAAGACGATCGAAGCGGGGCTGATCATCCGCCAGCACCTAATCGACAATCCCGACACTGAGGTGCTGATCGCTACCCCGCCCGCGCTTTGCGACCAGTGGCGGCGCGAACTAATCGGAAAGCTGCGCCTCGATCAGTTTGGCGAGCCGTTTGAGTGCTGTTCGCATGCCGAGATCGCGCGGGTCATGCGAACGCCGGATGTATTAGTTGTCGACGAAGCGCATCATCTGGTCGGGCTCGAGGCTGGGCCGCTCGGTCCATCGGCGGCGCGCTTGCGAGAGCTTGCCCGCGATGTACCTGTTCTGCTGCTGCTCTCAGCGACACCGCCGCTCGGCGAGGAAGCCAGATTTCTGGCGCTACTCAACCTTCTCGATCCACTCACTCATCCGCTCGACGATCTGACTGGGTTCCGAGTGAAACTGGAACAACGGCGGGCGATTGGCCGATTGCTCCTCAGTCTCGACCCTGACGCGTCAGGCTTGGTCCTGCGCCAGCGCGGCGCCGAACTTGTCCGCACTTTCCCCGAGGATCCTGTCGTGCAGGATCTAGCGCCGCAATTGATCACCGCAACGCGTGAGGCACCCGAGCGGCTTGGCAACCTGTGTGGCACACTCAAGCAGCACGTCGCCGATAGCTACCGCATTCATCAGCGGCTGATCCGCTCGCGGCGAGCCGACGCCCAGGGCTGGGAGTTTCAGCCGCGCGGCCCCGAGGGTGGCGCGCTGACCCATGTTCGCACCGAAGGCGATCCGAGCGAGGTTCTCGCGTTCCTGCTCGCGACGCTTGAGGACTGGCGGTCGGCAGCTGTCGACTCACTTGTCGATCACAAGGTTGGATCCGCGCTGCTCGCCGCTCGCTATCGCGAGTTGCTCGGCTCAATCTCAGAAGGCGGCGACGCGCTTCGGGCCTGGCTGGCTGGGGCCAGCCCGATGTTCCTCGGCGAGGGTGAAATTCTGGACGCCTTGCGCGAAAAGGCCGCAGATTATGACGACGCCGACCGGATTGAAACAATGGTCGAAAGCGCGCGGCGACTGATCAAGACACTGCGTGCGGATGTCGACCATCCCAAGATCGTGGTCTTTGCGACCGCGCCAGCCACGGCGGCGGAGTTTCACGACGCACTGCAGGATGCAGTGGACGGAGCGCGTTGTCTGCTACTCGTCGAGCGTGCCGGACCCGATGCCGACAAGGATGTCGTGGCGCTGTTCGCACAAGCGCCGGACGCCGCGATCCTTACTCTCGATCGGTCGGCCGAGGAAGGTCTCAATCTCAGCTTCGCCGACGCGATCGTACATCTCGATCTGCCGCTGAGCGCCGCCCGAATCGAACAACGCATCGGTCGTCTCGACCGCTATGGCCGCCGCCAGAACATCATCCGACACCGGACCCTGCTGCCTTCCGACGAACACGATAGCCCCTTTGCGGCCTGGCACGAGTTACTGGCCGAGGGCCTGTCGATTTTCCATCGCTCGATCAGCGATGTGCAGTTCCTACTGGAGGGTTTCGAGGCCCAGGCGTTCGAAGCACTGCTGATGTCGGGACCCAATGCGCTCGTCGCGCTTGCCGCGGACATCCGCAGCCGAGTTGCCGACGAGCGAAAGTCGCAAGACGAGCAATATGCCCTCGATCGGATCGCCTTGGCCGAGGAGCCCGTCGAGACATTTATCCAGGCGTTGGACGACGCCGAGATCGACGAGGCAGCGCTCGAAGCGGGCGTCGATCAGTGGTTGATCGGAACGTTGCAGCTCAAGAAGCGCCCGTTCGCCTGGCCGGAGGAAGATCCGTTCAAGCTAAGTTTCACCAAGCAGACGCTGATACCCAGATTCCCTTGGCAGCAGCAGCTTGAACTCGATGACACTCGGCCGCTGAGCTGGAAGCGCCGGATCGCGACACGCCGCGCCGCCGTGACCTTGCTTCGGCCTGGAACTCCCCTGATCGACGTGTTGGCCCGCTTTACGCGCTGGGACGATCGGGGGACCGCATTCATCACCTATCGCACCGTTCCAGACTGGCTCGGTGATGCCTGGATCGGCTTCAAGCTCTGCTTCACCATCGAGCCCAGCCTCGACATCGCCGACCTCTTGGCGCCGTCGCGGGCCGAACTTGCCGCGTCGCGTCGGGCACAGCGTTATTTCGCGCTAAGCGAACAGACCCTGTTCATTGACATCAATGGCGATGCGGTCATCGATCCGGCGCTGCTCGCGGTCCTGTCAAAACCCTATGGCGGTCACGGCAAGGGACCGAGCGCCGACCTCAATCTGGGAAGTCGGCCGCACATCCTCGCCGAGTTCATCGATCCCGCCGCGTTCCCGGCGGTTTGCCGGCGCGTGCGTGACGGTGCCCGCCAGATTTTGTCCGAACAGCCGGGTGTCCTGGAGGCGATAATGGCTGCAACCACCCTCGCGACGAGCGATCTGCAGCGCCGCAAATACCGGCTTCAGCGCCGCCAGTTTGCTGGCGATACGATGGCGCGCGATGATATCGCACTGATCGAGTCGATTCTGCCGAGCATTGAATCGCCGTCGATCCGGCTCGACGCGATGGGGTGCTTTATCCTCGGGAACGCTGTTTCGGCGAGAGCCAGCCGTGGCTGATCTCGATGGCTATGATGCCTTTGTCGAGCTGAGCCATCTGCTGAATTGCACCAACAGCGGTACGGAATGGAAGGCCCGCTCGCCAGCAATCGAGCGCCTACGTCGGGCGCTGATCGATCCCGCTCGGCACGCGAGCGCACTCGACCTTGCAGTGCTGCTGCGCCAGGCCATGACGCACGAGCATGTCCGCCGCGGCGCGATGGTTTCGCCGGTCTTACGGGTGTCGCATCCTCGCTTCGATGGGTTCGACGCATGGGATGCGGTCGGGCTGCGCAATACTACCGCCGGCGAAGCACGTCTGGTGACAATACAGCGCTGGACGCCGGCATGGCTGGCTGGTGCCGGCGGCGGGGTGGAGGTCTTCGCCGCCTCCGAGGCGACACGCCGCGAGTTCAACAATGCCGGCTGCGAAGGCGATCCTTTGCTCTCCGCGGTCGGGCGCACGTCCTATCGCAGCCGGGGACAGCGCGCCGCGGTGCGTGCCGCGCTCTCGACCCCGGCCGGCGGCAGCCTCGTCGTGGCGCTGCCGACCGGCGAGGGCAAGAGTATGATATTCCAGTTGGTCCAGACCGTGGGCTTTGTCGGCGCCGACCAGGCGGAAAACCGCGGCGTCACCCTAGTGATCGTCCCGACCGTCGCGCTTGGGGTCAATCACGAACAGGAAGCGGTCGACGTGTGCGGTTTATCGCGGCCGCTTGCCTTTCAGGGAGGCAACGACGTCCAAAATGGTATCATCGCCGAGCGGATCGCAGATGGCACGCAGGGGCTTTGCTTTGCTTCGCCTGAAGCGGCTTGCGGTCGCTTGCGCGGCTCCTTGCGGCGTGCGGCCGAGGCGGGCCTGCTCCGCGCGCTGGTGATCGACGAAGCTCATCTCGTCGACCAATGGGGCACTGGCTTTCGCACCGAGTTCCAGGAGTTGAGCGGCCTGCGGCGCGAATTGCTGTCGGCGGCGCCGGCCGGGCAGGCGCTGCGCACGATCATGTTGTCGGCGACGCTCACCGACTCCTCACTCGAAACCTTGCGCTCGCTGTTCGGCGCCGAGCGCAATTTTGAAAGCTTGGCGGCGGTCCAGTTGCGGCCCGAACCGGACTATTGGATCGCGCCATTGACTAACGAGGCGAGCCGTATCGCGCAGGTCCTGGAGGCCCTTCATCACGTGCCCCGGCCCGCGGTGCTCTATGTCACCGAAGTTGCCGCCGCCAACGCCTGGCACACGCGATTGGTCGAGGCGGGTTTTCGCCGGGTGCGCAAGCTCCACGGCAAGACCGGGCGCGCCGAGCGCGAAGAGATTGTCGGCCAGTGGCGCGACGGGGCGCTCGATATCGTGGTTGGAACCTCGGCCTTTGGACTTGGCATCGACTATGGACATGCGCGCAGCGTCATCCATGCCTGCGTCCCCGAGACGCTAGATCGATTCTATCAGGAGGTCGGGCGAGGCGGGCGAGACGGCAAGGCGGCGATTTCGCTGATCGTGCCTACAGGCAAGGATGTGGCGATCGCCGAGCGCATCAACGCGCAGCAGGTCATCAGTATTGATCGTGGATTCCACCGCTGGAAGACCATGTTCGCGCGTAAGGCTAGCCTTGGTAACGGGCGCTTCGCGGTACGGATCGACGGGCGGCCAGGGACCGATGAGCGCGACATCGACATGTTCGGCGATGCCAATACCGACTGGAACCTGCGCACCGTCGCCTTAATGGCGCGGGCCGGCATTCTTCGGCTCCTCGGCACGCCCTATCCGCGGATCGAGCAGGAGGGGGACTGGCTCGAAATCGAAATCATCGACGATCACCACCTCGAACTGGCGGTGTGGCAGACGCGCGTCGAGCCCGTGCGCCGGGTCGGCTGGCTTGCAGCCAAGCGCAATCTCGATCTCATGCGCGAATATCTGCGTAACGATCGCTGCCCGGCCGCGATCCTCGAAGACCTATACGGCACGAACCGGGTCGGACGGACGTGCAGTCGCTGCAGCCGATGCCGTGCTGACGCCACGTGCCGCCTCAACAGTGTGGCGGTCGGCGAACCGCGTGGCCCCTGGACCGATCCGCTCGATCCCCTCGTCGCCAATCTGTTCGATCGCGATCTCCGCCTGCTCGTCTGCTACGACCCCGGCGACCTTGCCCGCAACGCCTCGCGCCGGCTCGGCGACACGCTGCAACGCTTGGCGCAAGCGCGCCTCGCCAAGGTAATCACACTCGGCCCGCAGCCGTTCGATATGAACCGGGTTCTCAAATTCGCGGAAAAATCGGCATTCTTCGTCAGCGACCTGTCGTCGCTGTCTTTGTCGCGGCTGCCACGCGGTCCCGAACTTGTCATGGTCGGCGACCAGCAAACACTGGAGCCGCAAAACCTCGCGCCGCGCGCCGACAATCCTCGCATCTTCCTCGCGCCGATCGATCAGCCCGCCCCGGATGGACGCAGATTGAAGGATGTCTTTGGCGGTCGGACGCTGACGCTCGACGAGTTTAATGCAAGAGTAGCACAATGAGTATTGTTACAACTGCCCAAGCTGTTCCGAGTCGGTTGTTCGCGATCTATGCGGCCTTGTTCGAAAGCGAGAACGGCGAGGTCAAAGACCGGCTCGAGGCCTGGGCGACACCGCCTTCGCTCAGCGGTCGGGGCGCTGATGATGATGGCGAGTCGACCACGACCTTGTTCAGCAACACACTTCTTGAAGCGCGGCGGATAGGTTTGGTCGAAGAGGTCGAGGACAAGCTGCGTCTGACCGCCGATGCGCGCGGCGGTGGTAAGAAGGGCAAGGGCAGCGAAGCCTACTTCCTGGCATTCATGCGGCGCACCCTGTTCGATCCGGCCCGGGCCTCTGAAACGCAGCAAGCCGGCTTCATGGTTGCGCTCTCCTGGTTTCTGAGTTCCAGCCCGCTGCGCCCGATGAATTTTTCCGAGGCGCCGCAAAACACTCTGAAAGCCCAGATTGGCGATCATGCGCCAAAGACAGAATTGACCTCCCTCAATCGCTACCAGAACTTCCTGTACTGGGCGCGTTATCTTGGCTTTGCCACCATCGTTGGCGGTGGCAGCGATGCCGAGGATGACACGTCGCGCCGCGTCATTCCCGATCCGGTCAAGGCGATCGAAAGCGCGCTTCCAGCCATCTTCTCCGAAGGCAACGACCTACCGATCGAGCAGTTCATGACGCGGTTGGCAGCGATCTTTCCGGTCTTCGAAACGGGCAGCGCTCGCCAGGACTATGAAGCCATGCGGCTCACCCCGCAGGCGGACGGCGACAAGCGCCTGTCGATCACGACCAGCCTAGCGCTACAGCGGCTTGTGGACCGCCAGCGCCTTACTATGGCGACAGTTGCCGACGCGCCGGGTCGCATCCTCGATTTCGGGCCGCGTGAAGGTCGCGTCAGCCGTATTGCGCTGCAAGGAGCGGCATGATGCGCAACTTTCTCTGCTGGGATCCCGGCGCCGTCCGTCAGGTGATCAATCCGTTTGCCGAGCATATCAGCGATAGCCTGTTCCGCGCGGTGCACAGCGATTGGGACCTCAAGGTCAGCCCGCAGGTTGGCAAATCGTTCCAGGAGATCGGCGAGGCGTCGTGGGCCGACATGGCGCCACCGGCCTTTCTCGCGGATTTTCTGCGCGAGGACCGGCCGCATGCGCTGGCGGCGATTCTTGGCGAAACGGGCTCAGGCAAGTCGCATCTCGTTCACTGGATGCGGCTCAATATCAAGCCGAACAAGGAACGCGTGGTCCTGGTCGTGCGCAAGTCGGGCACTTCGCTGCGCAACATCGTCAAGATGATCATCGCCCAGTTACCGGCCGAACAGCAGGCGAGTTTCCTCGAAACACTGCAGTCGGCGGGTGATGGGACACAAAGCCGTGCGGACCAGAAGCAGCAATTGCTCAACGACCTGGCGCAAGCGATCCGCGAGGAGGTCCTGCCGAACGACGCCGACGAGATCGAGGAAGGGCTGGTGAGCAGCCTGCCCGACCTGTTCCAAGATCCGCATATGCGCAAAGCGCATTTCCTCGGCGAGAACACGGTCATCGCCGAGATCGTCGATCACATCTTCGCACCATCCAATGCCAAGGATCGTCCCGATCAACGCCGCGTGTTTGTCGAAGGCGACTTGCCGCTCGGAGGGATGGACTTTGCGCAGGCCTCGCGCCTCGCGCGCGACGCGATCGACCTCATCGAGATCGATTCAACCGTCCATCTCCCGCTCGCGATCCGCATCATCAATCGCAATCTCGATCGCGCCGTGGCGCGAACCCTCAGTTTTTCCGGCGACCGCGTCGAAGAACTGATGACCCGCTTGCGGATCTATCTTAAATCGCAAGGCCAGGAACTGGTCCTGCTCGTCGAGGAGTTCGCACGGCTGCAGGGTATCGACCGCGCGCTGCTGCAGGCGATCACGTCACAGGGCGACGATCGCCAGTGCAGGATGCGAACGGCGATCGCGGTCACCACGGGCTTTTTCCAGAGCGTCGCTGAAACCGCCTATATGCGGACCACCCATATCGTGGACATGGACCGCTCCGCCGGCCGCGCGGAAGGGCGTTCGGTCACGCAAGCATCGCTCAGCCAGTTCACATCCCGCTACCTCAACGCTGTTCGGCTCGGTCGCGATGGCATCGAACAGTGGAGTGCGACGGCGGCGCCCGGCGAGAGTCCACGCTCGAAATGCGAGACCTGCATTCATCAGAGCGAGTGCCATGCGATCTTTGGCGAAGTCGATGGCTACGGCCTTTACCCATTCACGCAGCAGGCGCTGTGGAATGCGACGTCGCGCGCTGACAAGGACTCGATGCCGCAGCGTCTAAACCCGCGTATTTTGCAAAATGACCTACTCGTCGAAGTACTCGATAATTTCGGGCCGGAGATCGCGACCGGCACGTTTCCGCCCTTCAGGTTGCTCGAAAAGCTCGGCGGCATCACGGCACTCCCCGCTGTTGCCCAAGCTCAACTGCGCAACCGCAACCCGCAGAACTACCATCGCTGGGCAGCATTCCTCGAACTCTATGACGGCACCGGCACGATCGCCAATCTCGACGAGCGCCTTCGCGCAGCGTTCGAGGTTCCGGAAATCCCGGGCGCCGACGCTGCGAAACCAATTGAGCAGACGACCGATGCTCCCACGGCCGACGCACCCCAGCGGAACAAGGCCAGCAAGGAAGATTTGCTGATCGAGCAGTGGATCGGTGGACAGGGCTTGGAACAAACGGTCGCTGACAAGCTTCGACGGCTGGTCTTTTCCGCAATTTCAAATGCAATCGACTGGGATATGCTTGGACTAGCCAAGTCGAATTTCGTTGGGTCGACTGGCAAACCCTTCTTCCGAACGAGTATCAGTTTTGACCGTCAGACCACGCAGGTGGCTGGCCATATGCTTGTCAAAGTCGTCATCCCGGGCAAACTCGTTCAACCCGAGATCGCCGCTACCGCCCTTCAAGGGGTGTTACGCGCTAGCAAAGACCAGTTCCGGTGGGAGTTTCCCGACGGCGAGAAGATGCTTGGCGCCTTCCTCGATTGCGTCGAGATCTGGGCAAAGGACGTCGAGGCCCAATTGCGCGACATCTGTCAGCCGACGCCGCATTGGAACCAGGCGGCCGCGGCGTTCGAACTCCTCTGTGTCGGCGCGGCGATCGGCGGCAAGATCAAGCCCGATGCGAAGATCGCCGAAATGATAGACGCAGCGTTCAGCGGACAATGGGCAACCGAGTGCGCTAGCACCGCGCCCGAGATGAAGGTGCTTTACGACAAGCTGACCAGGCAACGCGAAAAGCTGGTCGGGATCGCGCAATCCCAGATGTCGAGCATGAAGGGCGGCCGTGCCGGTGCGATGCTCAACCCTGGGCGCATCCTCGGACCCGTCCGCGAGTTTCGTCAGGCCAAATGGCAGTTGCGCCTGCAACCGCCCGAAGGGGACACGCACGAGCCCGCCAAACTTTATCGTGACGTCAGGGACGCGCTCCCCACGGCGGCAGCATCGGAGATGGCCGTCCGCAAGTCATGGCTCGAAGCGATGGAGACCGCGTTCGGCCCGACCGCAACGCGCGCCGGGATCGTAACCGCGCTCGATGCCGCACGGCAGGCCGTCGCCGACGCCGGTATCGGCACCAGCAATACCGGACGCGGTCTGGCCGACGCGCTCGAGCGCTTCAAGACCGTGTATTTCGATGACTCACTGGCTGCCGCACGCGCCCTTGGCGGCGAAGGCGATGCTGTTGCTGCGCTACCGCATTTTGGTCGGGGCCGGAGGAGCGCGGTCGAAGCGGGGACCGGTCTGGTCGCTGCGACACAGGCTTTTCTCGATACAGTTGACAACAATATCGGCGCCAACAGTCAGAGTCTCGATGCCAAGCATGGTGCCGTGGCGGCCAGTCTCGAACAGATCGACACGTCGCTCGCCGCGATCGAAACCGACCTGACCGTCATGGCGAGGACGGACGGGGAGCACGCCGATGCTGCTTGACCGCGCCGCTGCGCTCGCAACCAAGATTAACACCTATCAGAAGCTCAAGAATACCGCCGACGAAGCCGACCTGTTTGGCACGCGGGCGAAGCAGTTCGAGACGGTGTCGCAGTTGATGGCGGGGCTGCGCGAGACGCTGAGCACGCTCACCGATGCCGGTGTTCCGGTCGATTTCGAGCCCAATGATGGCCTGGGCTTTGCAGCGAAGGCCCGCCTGCTGCGCGAGGCGATCAAGGAAGACCCTGCGAAGGTGAGCGACCCGCCGTTCGACATCAAACACGCCTTCACCGACCGCCTGAACGGCATCGCCAGCGCAGGTCACAAGGCGGCGAGTGCGGCATGGAAAGCCTATGTCGACAAGCGTGCCGCGTTTGGCGCGGATGAGGTCCTGAGCGCGCTCGGCCAAGTGCCGCAGTTTCGGGTGAGCGTCGCCAAGATCCGGCAGATCCGGGGCGAGGTAGCGGGTTTTGGCGTGAGCCTGCCGGCCGACCCGAAGGCGGCGATAGCGAGTCTCGATGCTCTCGTCAGCCAGCATGAAACGGCCTGGAAATCGCTCGCCGCCTCCGACATCCCGTCAAGTGTCGTCGCGTTCATTCGCGCGGCGGCAAGCAGCGACGCGCTGCTCAGCGCCTATACGTCCGAAGTGCAGGCATGGCTAGAAAGCCGCAGCTTGCTCGGCGCGTTCCGCATCAAGCTGAGGTAGGCACGACCATGCCCGTGTCTAACCACGCCCTCGCGGTACTCGACCGCATCGAAGCCATTGAGATGCGCTCGCTCGAATGGGGGTTCACCGATGGCTCGTTGACCGAGGATGAAGCCTTCGATCTGGGCGATAAGGTCTGCGAAGTCGCTGGGGTCAGCGGCACCGACGGGCAGGACCTCGTCGAGGAATTGATCGACGCCAAGCTGATCTTCGAGATGGCGAGCGTCGGCGGCGACGTGCGGATCCGGTCGCGCTTCGCCGAAATGATGCGGCTGCTGGCCGCAAACCGACAGCTATTTCCCAACAAGCCCTGGCAGGGTGCGCCGTCGCTCGTCGCCGACTTCCGCGTCGACTGCCGGCCGCGGCGCTTTCCACAGCGCCTGCGTTTGCCCGCCGATATCCTTGCCGAGCACGTATCGGTGCTGGGCGGGTCACAACTGCGTCAGGATTTGTGGCAGGCGCTGACCGCGCGCGTTGGCATGAAGCTGGCGGGTTTTCAGGAACGCGCGGCGTTGCGTCTTTCGGCGGCGACCGACGACGGCGGCACGATCGTCACTGCGGGCACCGGCAGCGGCAAGACCATCGCCTTCTATCTTCCTGGCATGATCCGTATCGGCGAAGCGATCGGTGCCGATCACTGGGTCAAGGCGATCGCGATTTACCCGCGGATCGAACTGCTCAAGGACCAGTTCGCCGAGGCGTTTCGCATGGCGCGAACGATCGATCAGACGCTCGCCGTGCATGGGCGCCGGCCGCTGATCATCGGCGCCTTGTTCGGGAAGACCCCGACTCGCGCGACCCGCCAGGAACTGACCGACAAGAGTTGGGTCCGGCGTGGCGAAGACTTTGTCTGCCCCTGGATGCGCTGTCCACGCTGCGACAGCGAACTCGTCTGGCGCGCCGTCGATATCGCAGCGGGCACCGAACGGCTGACCTGTGTCCAACCGGGCTGCGGCCAGGCGATTGGCGACGACCAGATCGTGCTGACCCGGACCCGGCTGCAGCGCAATCCGCCCGACATCTTGTTCACTACGACCGAAATCTTGAACCAGCGCCTGTCCGATCATTGGATCCGCAGTCTGTTCGGCATTGGGCTCTCGTCGGCGCGCAAGCCACTGCTCGCCCTGCTTGACGAGGTCCACACCTATGAAGGCGGCACCGGCGCGCAAGCCGCGCTGACGCTGCGCCGATGGCGGCATTTGCTGGCGGCGCCGATCTCGTGGGTCGGTCTCTCCGCCACACTCGGCGATGCCGCGCGCTTTTTCTCCGATCTGACCGGTGCGGATCTCGATGACGTGGTCGAGATCACACCGACGCTCGAAGAGTTTGAGGAGCGGGGCGCCGAATATCAAATCCTGCTGCGCGGCGACCCGGCGTCGCGAGCGTCTTTGCTCTCGACGACGATCCAAACCTCGATGCTGCTGCCCCGGCTGCTCGATCCGCCCGGCGCAACTAACGCGTCCGGTGCCTTTGGCCGGCGCGCTTTCCTGTTCACCGACGACCTCGATGTCACCAACCGCCTCTACGACGATCTGCGTGATGCCGAGGCCTTCACGATTTTCGGTCGACCCGATGCGGCGCGGATGCCCTTGGCGAATATTCGCCGGGCCGGGCCCGATGCCGCGGTTCGCGACGTCCAGGGCCAGCGGTGGCGGATCTGCGAGGATATCGGCCATCCGCTCGATCGCCGGCTGGTCGTCGGCCGCACTACATCGCAGGACGCAGGGGTCAATCAATCGGCCAATATCGTGGTTGCGACCGCGGCGCTCGAAGTCGGGTTCAACGACCCTCTCGTCGGCGCCGTCATCCAGCACAAAGCGCCGCGCGGCATGGCGTCGTTCCTGCAGCGCAAGGGGCGCGCCGGTCGTGATCGCGCGATGCGCCCGATCACCTTAACGGTCCTGTCGGACTATGGCCGCGACCGCGCTTTCTACCAGGCGTTCGAGCATCTCTTCGATCCCTCGCTCGACCCTCAATATCTCCCGATCCGCAATCCCTATGTGATGAAAATCCAGGCGGTGTTCGCGCTGTTCGACTGGCTGGCAGCGACTACCGCGGGCTATGAAAAGGCCTGGCAGTGGAACCTGCTCAGCCGCCCGCTGCCGCGGGCAACCCCCGCCGAGCGCGCCGTGCTTGATCGGACCCGCGCCAAGCTCACCCAATTGGTGCAGGGCGACGCCGCCACCATCGACGATCTCCGCAGCTACCTCATGGGCGCGCTCGGGATCGACCGTACGGCGGCTGAAACACTGTTATGGGAAGCACCGCGCTCGCTGCTGCTCGAGGCGGTACCGACCTTGGTCCGGCGGCTGTTCCGGGGCTGGCAACTCGCGATCCCGAATGCCGGCGCAACGCTCGACCTGCAAGTCGACCATCATCCGCTGCCCGACTTTGTGCCGCGCAACCTGTTTAGCGACCTCAGCCTGCCCGAAGTGCGGGTGATTGTTCCGCCCGCGACGGTCAATCATGAGGAGCGTGTCGAGCAGATGCCGATCCTCCAGGCGCTCAATCAACTCGTGCCCGGGCGCGTGACCCGCCGCTTCGCGCATGAGCGCGGCGCGCTGTCGCACTGGATCCCGGTAGATCCGGCGTTTCCCGAACAGGATCGCCGGATCAGCGACTATGCGGTGGAGCATGAGTTCGTCGGCAGCTTTAGCGGGAGCCTCAACGATCAGTTCGGCGGACCGCCGCTCCTCGTCTTCCGACCCTGGACCGTGCGCCTCGAGCGTGCCGCTCGTACCGAGGCGCTGCCGAGCAGCAATGCCCGTCTCGTCTGGCAATCCGACATCGTCGCCAATGGCGATGCCCTTGGCGTGCCGGTCCCGACGCGTTCGGAATGGCGCGACCATGTCCGCGCGATCGACTTTCACTTGCACCGGTTTCGCTCAAGCGTCAGCGTCCGCCGCTTTGCTGGGACGGCTCAGGCCAATATTCGGACACTCCAGGATGATCTTCCTGTCACGCTCACCTTCACCAGCGACGATTACCGCCCGGCCGCCGTCGGTTTCGAACTGGAGGTTGATGGGTTCCGTCTCGACGTTGCGTTGCCCGACGCCGAGACGCTCGCGGGCAACAGCCTGCCGCCCGACGTTCTCGCTGCCAGCAAGCTTGCCTATATTCGCGACCTGATCCGGCTCGACCCGGAACTGCCCGATGACCTTAACCGGTTCCAGCGCGAGTGGTTGATCCAGTTCCTGCTGTCGGCGGTACTCGCCGATGCCTCGAGCAATGACCGGCCGCTTGCTGAAACGATCTCTGACCTCCTCGACGACGACCGGATCGAAGGTGTGTTTCGCGCTGTCATGGACGATGTGTTCGGCGCTATGCCGCCCACGCCACCCGATACCGACGACACGCAAGACAGCGATGCGGACGATGACGCTGATGGCAGTGGTGGCCATTCCGCAGGTGGGCCGGATGGCGCCGGCGCTGCGGCCGGGAGAGGGCGCTTGCAGCAGGCGCTGCTCCAGCAACTGGGTCGGCCGATCGTCCGTGAGCGGTTGCGCGCACTCGCCGCGCAACTCCTCTCGGTCGATCCTGCGGCGTTCAGCGCCTGGCTTCGCCGCCTGATCCTGGAAACGCTCGGTGAGGCAATGCTTCAGGCGTGCATCGCGGCAGCACCCCGACAGGCGACCGTGGACACCTTGCTCGTCGATATCCGCGACGATGCAGCATCCGATATCGCGAGCGTGTGGATCAGCGAGACGACACTTGGCGGCGCGGGTGTCCTCGAAGCCTTTGCCGACCGGTTTGCGTCCGAACCACGCCTGTTCTTCTCGGCGCTCGATGCGGCGCTGGCCCCCAGCGACCTTGAACTGGTCGATGGCGGCTTGCGTCAGATCCTTACCCTCAGCATCAACGATAGCGAGATAGGCGAACAGGTCGCGCGGCTGCGTGCCACCAATTCGCACAGTGAGCGCGCGATTCTCTGGCGCACTTTGTCGCATCACCTCGCGCAGCGCGGCGGGATTGACCTCAGCCATGCGCTGTCGGTCTCTCTCAACAACCGCTTGCTGCGCGCAGGCTCAGGACCACAACTCGACCAACTGCTGCTCGATTTGCAGGCCCACTGGGACGCAACACAAGACCGGTTCGGCATTGCCATAGGCTTGCGCGAATTTGCCTATATCGCGAGCCGCGATGCGACATTGTCGACCGCCGTTCGCGCGTTCTTGGCAGCAACGCTCCCAGCCGCCGCGATTGCGCACGTCACGGTTCTGTCGGCGATTGCGAGCCTGTTGTGGCCGCGCGCCAACGAAGTGCGTCAGCGAGTCCTGCAATCCTACAATCCGTTCCGGCAGACGCGGTCGACCGATCCGGCGGTTGTTCGCCATCTGCTGCTCAGCCGGGCGATCGCGACGATCGCGTTCAGCGATCCCGATTGGGAAACGCAACTCGCCGCTGCCTTTGAAGCTCAGGGAACGGGCCGTCTTGTCGCCGACGCCGGCGAGGCCAGGCAATTTCGCGCTGCCCTCGTCCGACTTTCGGTGACGCCAGTCAGTGTGGGCGCTCTCCAGTTCTTCCCCGCGATCGAACGGGTCGAACGCGCGGACTGCAGGATCCTGGTAACGCTCACACTGAGGGAGCAGATCTGATGACGCATCCCTCCCGCGATTTACATGGCCCAGCGCAGTCGCGCGCGGTGCGCGATCTGTTCCAGACACTCTTCGTCGCCGAACTCATACAACCCAGCCCGAAATTGTGGCTGTTCTTTGCCTGGATCAGCGATGTCGAGATCATCGACAATTCAGCACGCGAATTTGCAGCACTGGAGCCGGACTGGCCGGCTGCCCCGATCCGGTTGTCGCAATTGCTGCGCGCACTCCTCGCACGCGGCGTTCAGATCAGGCTGGTGATCCGCGAAGATGGCCACAATGACTATTTCATCGCACGATTGCAGACCCTAAAGGCGCGTTACGACGATCAGATCAAATGGACTGTGCAGAAGAGCTTCCATGCTAAGGGTCTGTTGGGCGCAGATTATTTCCTCAGCGGCTCGATGAACCTTACGCTCAACGGTATTTCTACCAACGGCGAACATCTTGTCCTACGCACCGACCCAGCGGCGGTCGCCGAACAGTCGATCGAGCTTGAATCGCGGTGGGAAGGCCAGATGACATGATCGGCACAAGCCCCGATGCGGCCCGGGAAGTGCTTGCGGATCTTATCGCGCTCCAGCCATGGGTTGGCGCTAGCCCCGACTTTGCAGCGCTCTGCGCGGATGTGACCCAGTCTGTAGTTGATGAGGCCTTTCCCGGTGCGCTCGTTCCCGTCGTCAATAGCGACGGATCCATGCAGATCGATGTGGCGGCGCCGACCATGTCGAACTGGCGGCGCCTCAAACCCGTCCTGCTGGCCTTTGCCGGGCCGACAGTCACCGGCTTCGATGGTGTGCCGGTGCCCTTCGACGCCGCTGATCCGGTCGGCGCCCGCCTGATGCTTGTCGCGCCAGGGGTAACGGCTATCATGCCCTTGCCGATGGATGAGCGGTCACGCATCGGGGCGTTACGCGCGGTGCTTCGCGCGCGTGATACCTTAGCCCGCGCACCCGAATTGCAGCGCTCGGCGCCGGTTTCGACCAGTTGGTTGCTCGGCCGCTTTCAGGACTATCTGAATGTCGGGCGTCGAGACGCAGCCACGGGTGTGCTCGAGCGCCTCCGCAGCGAACTCCGTCTCGACGCGCTCAACCTTAAGTTTCTTAAGGTCCAATTGCTCGCTGTCTTCGAGGACTGGACGGGAATTGTCGCGCTACCAGAGTTTCCAAGCCTTAGCGTTGCGCGCAGGACACCTGCGATTACAGCCATTCTCCTTGAGGCGCTCTATCAAACCCACATTGCGGGGTCGTTCGATGCCGGCAATATTGCCGATACGCGCACTGCGTTCGAGGCTTCAGTTCAATCTCTCGTCCAGTCGATGCTTATCAACGGTGCGCCGCTAGGATTGGGGGCGGGGGGATGGCGTCTCCTAGGTCTCGAGGCACTTTCAGACCCTGGTCGCCAAGACCTTCTGGCGATGCTTGTCGACCGTGGGGAAGAACTGGGGTGGATCGCGGACCTCTTGCCCGCGCCGGCGCCATCCGGACCGCGGGCTGTTGATGTTGCAGCGCCAATAGATACGGCGCGGGACGCGCTTATACAGGCCGAGGCTGTCGACAGTATTGACCTGCTTGCCGACGCAATGGCCGCGATGGCACGGCTCAGTCCGGACGAACTGGCATTACTTCGCGAGACCATGCCGTTCCGCCCGATCGTGCATGTCACCGACGAGTTCGCGAATATCGCGCCGCCAACATCCTGGATCGCCTGGCTGGATCGTGCCGCGGATCCGACTTTTGCGGACGCGCTTGATATCGCACGCCGCGGTAAGGATGAATGGGAAATCGGGGCATCAACCGGTGACCCGGCCGCGGTTCGAGCACTCGTCGCGGCGCTCGAAAAGGCGCAGGGCGATGATCTCGCCGCCGATCGCACCACTCAGGCCCTGCCCTATCTGGTTGCCTGGCTGCAGCGGGACGCGGAATTCCCAAGAGCAGCGCTGTCCCCGGTCTATGGAAGGTTGCTCACCCTGTTCGCGCTGGGGACCGCGCGCGGAGCGACAATTTACGAGTCGAGCCAAGTGCTGGTGGAAGCACTCCTAGCCTCGGGTGTCGACCAAAAGTCCTATCGCGACCTGATCGCCGATATCGACGAAATCTCTGGCGACGGCTTTGGAGTCGACATGATCTATTGGGTTCTCGAACTCGTCGAGAGTTTCATGAACGCCGCCGCGCCCGATGCGAGTGCCCGCGAGACATTTCTCCATCGGATCCTCGCCCGCATCGTTCCAATCTATGCGCGGTTAACCGGCCTTCAGCGGGTCACAGTCAACTTATTGTCGAGCGAACTCGGTTGGTCGCTGCCGATAACAATGGCAACCGATGCTGTATCGACGAACGACGGCCTGGCAGGCCGATTGGCTGGCTTGCGCATCGCTATCTATTCGCTGACGGAATCATCGAGCCGGCAAGCAAAAGGTGCGCTGGAGGAGATAACGAAGGCCGTCCTGGTCGATACAAATGCCGATCACGGCGGTAGCGCTCGGTTGCGCGCGCTTGCGGAGAACTCCGATCTCTTCGTAATGACTTGGCTGTCAGCAAAACATGCAGCCACCGATTTCATCCGGTCTCATCGCGGCGACAAGCCGCTAATCTATTCTCGCGGTAGGGGGTTCTCGAGCACGCTTCGTGCAATTGAAGAGTTTTTGATGTCGCGAGGAAAAACGACGGCATGAGGTTATGTCCTAGATTAAACCGGCGTCGAACAACGCGGCACCTTTCCTCCCATGATCGGCCTCGGGGCCCTCAGTTTTGAGCGCTTTTTTGCGGTTGTTTGCGAGGCTAAGCCAAGAGTGAGCGGCCGAGACGAATGTCTATTCTGAGTTTGGCCTGAGGGGGAATGGCTTGCTAACGGGTCGAAGTCGGACACTCCTTGTCCGCACTCCATCCTGCCGCGATCGCATTGCACCCGGAACGGACCTTCGTGCGAATGAGGCCCAAAGCAGCCGCATTGCTGCCTTACCTTGTTCGCACAGTCGCCTGCTAGCACGAGCCTATCAGATGCTGAATCGGAAGGGTGTCTGGCAACCGGGCCAGAGCGGAAATCCCAAAGGCCGGCCCTCGATCAAGGCGCCGGTGGAGGCGCTGGCACGGGAGCACACCGAGGAGGCGGTTCGGACACTGGTCGAACTGATGCGCAACGGCTTTCCGGATACCGTGAAGGGCGCGGCGGCCAACGCCTTGCTGAACCGCGGCTGGGGCTTACCGCGGCAGTCGATCGAGGCCGACACCGTGCTTCCGCCCCTCGAGCGCATGACACTTGAGCAAGTCGAAGCCGAACTTGCGAAGCTCAGGCTTACTGGGGCGCTCGAAGACCAGAAAGACGAGGATTGCGGGTAAGCGCGTCAGCGTGCGATCCCTTCCACTATTCGGCGCTATAGCGTTTTCCGTTTCCAATTCAAGCTTTCTGCCGGATGGGAGGCCGGCAGGCATTGCTCGCAGTTTGTCTCTCGATGTTGGCGAACGCGTCGTTGCGGTGGTTTCAGGCAGGATGTCGCGGCGCCAGGCGAAGGAGCGTTTCGGGGTAAGTGTGGCGAGCGCGCTCCGCTGGTGCGTTCGCGACCGATAGGCGGGCAGTCCGGCTGCGAAGCCACGCGGTGGGGACCAACTCTCGGCGCGGATCGCAGCGCAGAGGGAGCAGATTCTCGTGCTTGCCGATGATCTTGACGACATCACACTTGCCGAGCAGTGACAACGCGTTGGTATCGGTTCGCTGTTGCGCTTCTTCGCCCGTCATGGGCTAACCTGTAAAAAGACCGTGCACGCGGCGGAGCAGGGTCGTCCTGACATCCTGAAGCGGCGGCGTATCGCTCTGCGGGAATTGCGCGAACTGCTCGGCTACTGCAGGGTGCGGCAGCATCATTCGGGCAGCATCCCCCTATTTGGTCCTCGCTCGCGCCCATTCGAAGAGTGGGAAAGACACGTCGCGGCGCTGCCGTTGTTCCAACTGAGCCAGCGATCCTCTTGGCATGTGCATCGGCGCTGTCAGGCTCTATGTCGACGATACGGCCGCCTGACACACGATCCCCGCTCCGATATGTTTTTGTTGCAGCGCGCACTCCAGACCGGTGAGATAGCTTATCGCCGTGTCGTGGCATGTGAGGTCCGCGCGAGTGAGCACTATTGTTTCAGCAGGCTTTTTGCGCTGCGGCGGGCTTGGCCGCTATGAGAGAAGAGCTTTGCCGGAGCGAGAAGCCGGCTCGCCATCAAGGTTACTTCAATGCGGCCACTCAAACTTTTCCCCGTCTGGCGCGAGGCATGGTGTAGCGCCGCTGACATTCCCCGGCTGTTGCAGGGGGCAGAAGAACTGCTTGCGCGGCGCAGCAAGGGAAATCAGCGCTTTCCTATCGTGCCTGACACGGCCGTCGAGCGGAATTCGATTGTAGCCGACGCCATGGGCCGCTGGCTGCAGGGCGAGCCGCCTCCCCCCAGTGTCAGACCGGCTGGCGAGGTCGCAAAAGCGCTCTACGATCAAGCCTGGGCGGTCCTGCGGCCCGCCGCATGGCCACGCTGGCTGCTGCTTGAACATGCCTTCGAAGACGCGTCTGAAACCGGCGACCTGCATTTCGCGGCACTAATCCTGCGCACCATGTGCGAAGAGCTTGAACGCCTGCGCCTTCTGGACCTGGATCAATTCCAGTTCGTGGAGATGGCCACTTCAGAAAACCCTGACGAACGCCGGAGCTTTCTGGAAGTTCTAGCGTGTGCGCGGGCCTGCCTCAAGCCGCTGGAGATCGACTTTCTTGATCCCCCGAAAAGCGAGCGCGGGGCAGACGAGCCTCACCGGGATGGCGAACTCGAAAAAGCCCGATCATCTCTCAACGACTATATTCATCCCAACTATGGAAGCCATGTGGCCGCCCTCTATCCGGAACGCGATACGGCCGGACGCATATTGCTGAACGCTGCCGTTGTCGCCTACCGTGAGTTTTTCAAACTTTCGTGGAGTGAGGAGCCGTTACGTGGAGCGAGCAGGCCGGTTCCGGTCCAGCACCTGAGTTGGTCCCGCGCGGCCCGCGAAGTCGTGTCGCAGAGCTTGCCAGCCGCCAGAGAGATAATGCCCGCGCTGGCCATCCCGCAGGTCCTCGACTGGCTGACAAAACCGTCCGATCCCGCGATTGATTTTCTTGCCTCGCCGGCGGCAGCCCCCCTTGTTGACTTGCTGCCGGAGGCTCTCAAAAGCTGGGACGTGGCCGCTGGCCCCCAGGGCCAGCCGGTAGCGCCGGCCGCTTTGCTGTATTTGGCCTCGGCTCGGCGGTCCGAAGCCCTGTTTACAGAGGAATTTCCGAATGGGGCGCCCCCCGTGAAGGAAATAGATCGCTGGCTGTCGTTTCTCTCCAGATCAGTCGAGCTGCTCACCTTGCTGAATGCGGTCAAGGAGGAAACTTTCAAACGCCAGCTTATAAGGCAGCTTGCCCAAGCCAATCCTCTTGCCATTGATATCTGTGTCCGCTCACTGATCGAACACCGCGCAACCGTGACGATATTGCCGGGGCGCCTCGCAAGGAAGTGGGTTGAAGCCGCCAGACGGTTCCAGCCCGGCGCCGGCTTGCCGCCGGCAATCAAGCAAATGGATGACGCGATCGCAAAGCTCCTGGCAGGACAACGCAACAGCGCCGAAACTTTGATGCCGTTCGCGATCCGGGAGGATGGCACTCCCATCCCCCCGTCCTTCAGCCTTTCCTCCCTAATCGGCGAGGCGTTTGAAAAAGGCTCCCTCCACGCCCAAGCCTACGCCTTCTCGTCAGCAACAATCCATGCGCGCGCCACGCGCGGCGTGGAGCTTCTCATCGATCGCGCTGGCAAATCTGCAAGACGGTCGCGTTTGTCAGGCTTAAATATCCTCGATTGGGTTTGTGACCAGCGCCAGAGAAAGGAATACCTCTTCCCTGCGCTGCAAATTGTCTTCATCGCCCAACATGCGGCCCGGCATATTGGGGGCGGCGCCGGTCAGGATTTGAAAAAGGCGCGCCAAGCGATGGGCCACTACGAAGGAAACCTCAAGCCCGGAAAGGACTATACGGGCGACGGGACTCGGGCGTCGTCGATCGTTTTCAGAGAGCACCTCCTTTATTACGTGGCGCTGAAGCGCTTCCTCGATCAAATGAACATCGAGCCGGACCGGCTACAAATCGCTTCTAATGATCGGGGGCGTTGGTGCGAAATTTATATGGGACAGGGGCGCGAGTGGTGGTTCGAGGTCTCTGATACACTCGGCCTCCTCGGCGGTTCAGACGACACAAAGCGCATCTAGTCCTCGTTGTCCCCGTCGGGCTCGATCAACTTCGCTCTAGGTCGAGCTTGCTCTGCGATTGAGCCGATTGCGCATGTTGATAATTGCGCGCGCCGTCCATTGGCCTCCTCGAGCCGTCGAGATCCCGCGTTCGGTGAGCGCCTTGGCGGTGGCGTTGGCGCTCGTGACGCCCTGCGCCTCAAGCTCGAGGAAAACGCTCGCCAAGCGCTGAGCCCGCTCGTCCGCCCCGGCCTGGATAACCTGGCGCGAACGCTGCCTGCCGCCCTCGATATGCGGCAGCATCGCCCTGATGCCATTCGGGTTGCCGAGCTTCGTCCCGCGCGCCTTGGCGGCGGCGAGCGCTGCCTTCGTGCGGGTCGAGATCATCATGCGCTCGGCCTGTGCCACCACCGCCATGATGCCAACGACCAGTTCGTTCGCTTCCGGCATATCAACAGCGAGGAACCTGACGCCGGCCTTCTGCAGGCCGAGCAGGAAATGGGCATCGCGTGACAGTCGATCGAGTTTCGCTATCACCAGCGTCGCACCATAGAGTTTGCAGGCCTCGAATGCCGCCTGAAGCTGGGGTCGATCGGCATGCTTGCCGCTCTCGACTTCAACAAGCTCCTGCTTGAGCTGCCAGCGCCCGCCATCAAGGAAATCGGTCACGGCCTTGCGCTGCGCCTCGAGACCCAGACCAGAGCGTCCCTGACGCTGCGTCGACACGCGGAGATATGAAACGAATTTACCGTGATGCGGGGGCATGCATAACGTTCTACCGCACATTAGAATATTATGCAAAGCCGCCGCTTGGCTCCCGGGCGGTGTATCGAAGCCAATGTTGCGCGGCCGAAGCGCACGCTCGCTGCGATTCACATACCCGGCGACGTTAGTTGTGCGCGGTATCGATCCCACGCTTGCAAGTGCACCTCCGACCCCGCCCTCGAGTTGCGTGGGACGTTTGTCAGGCCGGCGGCGTCACCAGGCGCCGCAAAACGATGCCTGCCCAGGACGGCCGACTGCCGTAGCAAAAGGTCCAACGTAGCGGATAGGCAGCGGATGGTAGTCGACGCATCCGCTACGTTCACCCCATTGAAAACAGAGGCGCTTTTGGCGTTGTATGGGATGTAGTGAATGTTTTGAGCATTACGGACCATCCCGGGGCCAGGCCCTCGAGGCGCTCATTTCGTTTCCGCCCAGGAACGGCCGATCTTCACCACGACGAGGTCATGCAACGGCGCGCCGGGGAAGGTCACCGCGAAAGCGGCGGTCATGGCCTCTTTAAGGATAACAGCGGTACGCGCGGCATCGGCTTTCGCCACTTCGAGCACAAACTCGTCGTGCGGCGCCGCGACCGGGCCACCATCAATACCCGCAGCGAACAACGCCTCATCTATCGCGGCGAGGGCAAGCATGAAGGCATCGGCGCACGCGCCCTGGATCGGGAGGTTCAGGCACTGCGTGTAGCGGAAACCCTCTGGATTCCAGTGGATCTCGTGCACCCGCCCACCCTCGCGCCCGATCGGGATCTCCCCCTTGCGCTCGCATGCCCGGCTGAAGTCTCGGCACCATCGCGGATAGCCGGGGTAGGTCCCCTCGTAGGCATCGATCCACCCGCGCGCCGTCTCGGGGTCGAGGAGGAGGCCGTACTGCGCCCGCGCCGAATCGACGAGGCCCCGGGCGCCTTGCCCATAGAGCCGGCCGAAATTCACCGGCTTGGCGTGTTTCCGGTGCAGCGCGCGCGTCTCCTCGGGCAACGCCAGCCACTCGTCCTCGCCCAGGCCGAGCATGGTCCGGGCGGTGAGGACGTGCAGATCCTCGCCGCGTGCGAATGCCTCCGTCATGTTCTCCTCGTTGGTGATGCAGGCCGCCGCCCGCATTTCCATTGATGACCAGTCGCCCGCGACGAGGACATAACCCGGCTTGGCGACGAACAGCGTCCGGAAACTCGGCAACCCATCGACGGGTTGCTTGTCAGGGACGTTCTGCATATTCGGCTTGTCGCAGGTGCTCCGGCCAGAGATCGCGCCGGCGATCCTGTAGGAGGCATGGATGCGGCCGGTGACGGGTGAGACCTGCGCCGCCAGCCTCTCCCCGTAAGTACTGAGCTGCTTGTCGATCCGCCCGATGGCGACGAGAATTTGCAGGAGCGGATGCGCGCCGGCGCCGGCTGTGAGGTCGACCCGCCGGGCACTGAGCTTGTCACTGCTTGGCGTACGCGGCCAGGCCTCCCGCTCCTGTTCCGGCAGGAGCGTGTTGAGCAGGGCTTCCACCTCCGGCGCGTTTTCGGGCACTCCCGCCCGGCGCAGGTCCATACGACCGGCCTGGACACACTCGCGATCATAGGCTCCGACGAGCTGCGCGCGCTCGGCCTTGAGGGCGGCCACGAGAGCCGCGTGCGCGGGGACGTCAAGCAGGATCCCGCGCAACTGCATGCGCACGACGGCAGGGATGGCGCCAACCTGGATATCGTAAGCGGCGCGGCGCTCACCGAGGAGCGGAAGAACCACCCGGGCGAGGTGCCACGTCACAACCGCGTCCGTCGCCGCGTACTCAACCTGCGGCAGGGTAAGGTGCGGCGCTCCCCAGTCGGACGTCTGCAGAGCTTTGGAAATTTCGAGGCCGAAGTAGGTCGCCGCGGCGGTCTCCAGGGACGTCGAATCCGGGCCGTTGAGGAGCCGCGTGGCCTGCAGAGTGCAATGGACGCCTACGGGCTCGATTTGGCGCTGCGCGAGGTAGCCGAGGTCGAATGTCGCGTTGTGCATGACGATCGGGTGCTCCCAGACGGGGGCGAGCACGGCCCAGTTGACGCAGGTCATGTCGATGACTCCGACGCGGGCGCCGCCGGCGTAGAGCGAGCAGAGCCGCACCGTCGAGCGGTGCGGATCGAGGCCGGCCCGCTCGGCGTGATCTCGGGCACTCGTCAGCGCGGCAAGCCCTGCTTTGGCAAGGGCGAGCGCCTGCGCTGCGCCTTGCGGGTCTTCAACGGAGGCGCTTGCCGCGCTAGCGCCTCCGGCACCGCGTCGCGCTGCAGCGCGGCGCTCTGTGTGGGCGCGGACCTTCCCTTCTGCCTCGGCCACCCGGAGCCGAAGGTCTGAGAAGCGCGCCCGCTCGCTTGGAAGGGGGGCGGTTTCGAAGTCGACGGCGATGAGACCCCCGCCCGCATCGGCAGTGATCTCGGCGACGAGGGCCGCAGCCGCAACCGCGTCGGTGGCGTAGGACAGCCGGGCCACGAAACGAGACAGCGCACTGGCCGGTCGCGGGCTTTCCGGATGCGCCGGCCCGCCCGCGGCGGTCGGAGGGATGGGCCATTCAGAAGACGGCCTGTCCATACGCGTTACTCCCCGACCTGGGGAGGCGCCCCGTTCGGGCGTGTCCGCCGCCGCGCCGGACCGGGTCCGATGCCGGCTGAGCCCAATCCTTCGCCAGGAGGGGGCACCCTGAACCCGTTTTCGCCCGCTACATCCGCTACTTCGCCTGAAACATGATTGTTATCAATATCTTGTGCTATATTCGATGCTTTCGAACCACCCGCTACGTATCCGCTACGTTGAGGCACATCCGCGACCTCCGCGGCGCCACACTGCGCCGATGCCGCGCCGTGTGGCGGAGACGCGGCGGACGCAGCCTGACCATCCGCTGCGTCGTGAGCGTCTGAAGCAGCTTCGCTTTCCGCGCTTGCAGCGGACGCGTCGGATGGTTCTGGCTTTTCTGACCCCTCTCCGCGCTGTGAACTAGATGCGCTGGGAGCGTCGCGGCCGAGGTACCGCCTCCAGGCTTCGCGCAAATGCTCTTCCGTGTAGCCTCTGCGGGACTTTCCGTTCCCCTCACGCCATTGACGGCCACGCCGGAGCGCTGCGGCCTCCTCCGGGTTGTCAGGCCGGAACAGGAAGCCGGCAAGCTCGTCGCGAAGCCAATAGGCGGTGATTGCGCGGCCATTGTTCGCTTCCTCCCACGGCGACTCATCCGTCTGCAGCAGCGCCTGGAGGAGGGCCTCCGTATGAATGCGCCTTACCTTCTTCTCGGAAAATACCTGCCAGATTGCATCGAGTAATTGCAGAGCGAGGCCGTTGTCCTCCTCGCCAAGGGCCTCGCTCGCCGCCTGCCTCACGAGGTCCGTCCACTGGCCACCGGCTGCCTCCGCAACGACGAACAGGTTGCGCCAGTTATCGCCGATCCGGTTGAAGAGTTCTGGCGGCATGGCAACGGCGGGAAGCTCCGGAAGGTCGGCAGCCCAACGCGCGATCTTGCGGCGGCAATCGACGAGCGTCGGACTTTGTCCGTTGACGAGGTGCTCCCGCTTCTCTCCTTGGGTCGCCTTGTGGAGCGGGATCGCAATGCTGCGGTCTTGCAGCGTCTCGGGGAGAATTTTGAGCCCCGCCATAGCGATGCCAGCGAAGGTTTTGAATTGGTGGACAACCCAACCTCCATTGTCCGTCGGAACGGACCGGATGACATAGGCGCCGGCCCTGCGGTGGCCGCTGTTCAGGATAGCCAACAGGTCCGGATTGCCGTTCTTGTTCACGACGTTGTCGGCCTCGTCGATGAGGAGGGTTGGGTGCATCCCGTCGATGACGCGAAAGAGTGACGAAGCGGTGATTGAGCCGGCGATGATCGGATTGGGGGTCAAGTTATCGATGCATTCGAGCAGGGTCGACTTGCCTGAACCTTTGACCTGGCTCCGTATGGCGAGCCGCCAGCCGTTCCCGTCGGGTTTAACGGGTTTTTCCCGAACTGCTCCGCCAATCTCCGGAAGCTGCGTATCGAGTAGGACGACTTCGGCCGCGGAGAGGCCAGGTGGCGGGGACGATTTGCGCTTTTTCGTCGACACGGGCGGCTCTCCGAAGATTAGGACGTGCCCCGCGGGGCCGGCAGCCAGGTGCTAAGCGCAAGGAGTTCGCGTTGCGCGTGCAGCAAGGCCATCGATCAAGTCGGCCACGCGCCACCCAAGTTTGCGCTCGCTGAGCCGGATCGGGATGGGCACCTTTCCCGTCCTGTAAAGGCGCCGCCAATGATCGAGGCTGACGCCCCAGAAGAGCGCGGCTTGCTTGCTGTCGAGGATGCGATGGTGGGTGAGGTCTGACGGAAGGTCTTGACCGTTCATGTCGCGGCTCCAAGGGTTTTGCCTCGCCTTGCGTGGCGGTCCCGATGAAAGTCGCTTTCACTGCAGCGCATAAGGACCGCGGCGAGGGGCGCCGCGGTCCTTGCCGCCGACGAGTTCTCAGTCTGTGCGCTTTGCGGTGGCGCGAATTACTACGTCGGTCGGGTCCGGGATCTTCTCCCGCCCCATTGCCCGGACAAACGAGTAATAAATTGCCTCGATCGATCGCCCCGCTCGATGGGCTCCCAGCGCTTCCCAAAGGGAGCGCTCGCTCTCGGCCACGGCGTAAGCCACCCGGCGTACTGAGCGCTCCTCGACGGTGTGCTCGTCATCGCTCATCAGTTCGGCGAATAGTTTTAAGGTGGCCGCCCTCGTCGTGGCGTCCCATCCCTTCCGCATCCAGAACAGGGTACCGAGGCCGACCTTCTGGTCTCTGGCGCCGATACCGGCACCGCCTGATGGACGTGGCGACGGTTCGAGAAGCAGGCCAACCCTGCCGTTGTTAAGGTCGAGGAGCCGCAGGGCAAGTAACTGCTGTTGATGGCCGGCAAGCAGGCCGGGGTTGGCGCATAGCAGTTGCGCGGCGACGCGGCGCACGACCGCCACTTTCGCCGGGTCCGTCTCGATTTCATACTCCGTCCAGGCGTCAATCATTGCGCCGCTGTTGTCGGCCTCGGCGGCGAGCACAGCACGTTCATGCGCGCGCACTGGCTCGGCGAGCATTTGGAACAGGTCGAGCACAGCGCGCACCTGTCCTGCTGCCTTGTCCCTTTCCGCCGGATCGCTGTTCGTCAGGAAGCAGTTTAAGTGATGGTCGAACGTCGCGCCGAGGTCCGGCCCTGTAGGAGCGGCGTCCTCCTCCGTCTCGCTCATCGGTGCGCTCCCGGCGCAATGGCATTCGGAGGGGCCACAGAAGACATCAGTGCGCTGACATAGCTTGCCCACGAGTCTAGGGCTTCCCGCTTCTCTCTCGCGTAGGTTGCCCGGTTGTAGATCCCCGCAACGCCGGCCTTGTGTCCGGAGATGTGGTTGAGGAGCGCTTCGATCACATGCGGCAGGACGCCGAGATCGCCCATGCGGGTCGCTGCCGTCCTGCGGAGGTCGTGTAGTCGCCACGGCCTCACTGTTGCGCCGGATTCAGCGATGCGCCGGTCGAGCGCGGCCTTTGCATTGCTCCATCCTTGAAAACCGCCTTCACCGTCGCCGAACACAAGAGGTCTTCCGTCCCGAGCCGGAGCAGCCCGAAAAAGCGCGAGGGCCTCGGCGCTCAACGGAACATCGTGCGGGCGGCCATTCTTGGTGCGCTCCCTCGGAATAGACCACAGTTCCGTCTCGGCATTGAACTCGGTCCAAGCCATACCGCCGACCTCCTCACGCCGCTGAGCGGTGAGGATCAGCAGACGGACGATGCGGCCGTGGTCATCGTCCCGACAGGCTTGCCAGACGGCTCGGAGCTCGGCGTCCGTGAGGACGCGGTCTCGCTTGATCTCGTTCGTTGCCCTGTTCGTTCCGATGACCGGGTTTGTATCGACGAGACCCTCACCCATGGCCCACGTGAACAATGTGGAGAGGGAAGCCCGAGCCCGGTTCGCGGCGAACCTGCCGTTCTCCTTGGCAATCTCGCCCAGTCGGGCGGCGACAGTTGCCCGTTGGACCCGTTTGATGGGGAGTTCCTTCAAGGGCGCCCAATGACGAGTTAGGTGGCGCGAGACCTCTTCGTAGCTGCGGGCTTTCAGATTGGGTTTGGCCCGAAGCTCGAGATATTGCCTAGTGACAGCACCGAGTGTTACGGCCGCCCCCGCCCGGTACTCGGCCTTCTCAGTTTGGGGGTCGCTCCCGAGCTGCGCCTTGGCCAGTATCTCCTTGGCGGCCTTCCGGGCCACATCGGCATCGAGCGCCTCGAGGTTTCCTAGTGTAACCCGGCGCTGCTTGGAACCGACGCGGTACTGAACCACCCAGGCCCTCTTCCCCCCCGCGCGAAGGCGGAGGCCGAAGCCAGGAAGGGCGTCGTCAAACACGATATAGTCGGATTTGCCGGCTGGCAGTGTGAGCCGGGCAACGTTCTGCCGGATAAGCTTCAAGACCCCTCCTTAGATCACCAGCCATCGAGCAACTGGGAAGCGCATGGGAAGCGGCTTCTTGGCGGCTAGAGACTACTCCTGATCATTTAACTCAGAGGGTATGCCGGTCTTTTCAAGAGCTTGCAAGGTCTTTGGAGTCTCCTGACATCTTAAGTCCATTCAGAGCCGCAGACTACGAATCTGAGGGTCAGAGGTTCGAATCCTTTCGGGCGCGCCATTACTTAGCTCCTTTTGAGGAGCGCCGCTTGCCGGGCGGTTTACGATCCTGCATTCAGCTTGGTTCCCGGATTTCCGCTTTACGCCGAGGTCGATGACGTAGTCGATCTTCCCCTGTCCGTTGTCGGGGAGGCCGCGGCGTTCCGCCCGCCGGCGATAGATGTTGGCGGCCTTGTCGGTCGCGTGCTCGATCTCGGCCAATCTCTGCATCTCTGGCGCCAGCCATTTGCGAGTTCGACGCCGCGCGCATGGCGCAGGCCGTGCAGTGCGAGCCTGAACGCATCATTTCATCAACGAGATGCGTTCGGACGGCATCAGGCGGGGAATTTACTCTAAAACCGTTCTAAATCATTGTCATTGCAGGGAAATCTTTGAGCCGCTATTCACGGGCATCCTGAAGTTGAGGGCGCTGACGGCAATCCGATGCGTTCCGAGCCATCCGATTCGCCCTGACCATGTCCCACGCCAACCCAGATGGCTTTCAGAAGCGGATTGAGGAAGGCCGAGCGGTGCCGCTTGGCAGTCCACTCATGCGCTTCGCGCGCATGGCGAGGACGCCATGAGCTGGGATCTGCAGCATCTGTTCGCGAGCTACGCCCGCGACATCAACCGCTTCCTGCGCAGGCGTGGGCATAGCCTGGAAACGGCCGAGGACCTGACGCAGGATACGTTTGTGCGCGTGCTGGCGACGCCGCCGTCGGAGACCGGCCTCAACCACAATCCCCGGGCCTATCTCTACCAAGTCTCGCGCAACCTCAGCATCAATCATCATCGTCGCGAGAACATCGTTCCCTTCACCGATCTCTCGACGGACGAGATCGCGAAGGTCGCCGATCCCGCGCCTTCACCCGAGCGGATCGTCTATTCGCGCCAGTGTCTCATGCAGACCCAGCGGGCGCTCTCGGAGCTGCCTGAGCGGACGCGTCTGGCGTTCGAGATGCATCGGATCGGCGATCGCACGATCGCCGAGGTCACGCGGGAACTCGGCCTGTCGAATGCGCGGACCTGGGGCCTGATCCATGAGGCCTACCGGCACCTGCTCAAGCAAGTCGGTGATTTTTGAGCCCTTCGCTCAAGCGAATTTTTCCGCCGCTCGTTTGTTATAGATGGTAGGCACGCGTCATCGGCTTTCGGCCGCGGCCCGCCGAAGGACGACAGATGAGCGCAACGGACCACGATCAGGACAGACTGACCGACGAGGCCATCGACCTCGTGATCCGCCTCCAGAACGACCCCGGCAATCCAGTCTCGAGCGAGATGATCCGCGCGTGGCGCGCCCGCAGCCCCGAGCACGACAGAATATGGGCGCGCGTGGCCAGGCTTCACGGAGCCGCCGGCAAAGTCATCACCGAGCGTCACAGGAGCGAGCGCGGCGAGGATATCGAGCCAAGCCGGAGGCTTCTGCTCGTCGGCGGCGCGATCGGGCTCGGCGCTCTCGGCGCCGGCTACACGATCCTGCCCGAGATCATGTTCCGCAACCGTGCCGACCATGCCACCGGCAAGGGCGAAACCCGCATGCTCGCCCTCCCCGACGGAACCAAGGCGATGCTCGGCCCGGACAGCGCGCTTTCGTTGGATTACGGCGAGGCCCGCCGCAGGGTCGAGCTCCTGCAGGGCATGGCCTTCTTCGAGGTGATGCGCGAGCCGGCGCGGCCCTTCGTCGTGAGTGCGGGCGAGCTTGCGGCCACCGCATTGGGAACGGCCTACGACGTGTCGAACGATGCCGGCGTCGTCCAGGTTGCCGTCGATCACGGCGTGGTGGAGGCGGCGCTTCCGGGCGCGAGGTCGTCAGCCGCCCTGCGGCTCGGGGCCGGCGACTGGATGAGCTTCGATCCGTCGTCGAACAAGGTCGAGCGCGGCAGGCTCGAGGCCGGACAGATCGCCACCTGGCGGGACAAGCTGATCATCGCCGAACAAGAGACGGTGGCGACGCTGGTCGCCCGGATCGGGCGGTGGATTCCGGGACGGATCGTCATGGCCGACCCGTTCATCGGATCGCAGCGCGTCAGCGGGCTGTTCGACCTGAACGACCCGGTTCGCGCCCTCGAAGCGGTCGTTCATCCGGCGGGAGCGCGTATCCGCCAGGTGTCCTCCTTCGTCACGATCATCTCCCCCATCTGAAAATTTCGCCGCGACGGTGAAAATCCCGCGCCCCCGATTGTAACAGTGATGGGGCTGGCACGACCCGCGCGATCAGGCGCCGCCAGACTCCGGGACGATCAACTGCGGAGTGGCTTGGTATGGGGTTCGGGGCTGGAGTGTCCGTCGCTGCGGTCAGGCGAAGGAGGTCGTTGATCGCGACGCTGATGATGACGGCGATCGTCACCGGCGTCGTCGGCTTCGACAGCAGCGCCCGAGCGCAGAGCGTGACGCAGTCATCGTTCGACATTCCCGCAGGACCGCTCAATCGTACATTGACCGCATTCGGCCGCCAGGCAGGGCTTCAGGTCACCTATCTCGCGAGCGCCGCCGCGGGAAAGACGTCGCCCGGCCTTTCGGGGCCCGCGACGCGCGAGCAGGCCATCGCCCGCATCCTGCAGGGCACCGGATTGTCCTACCGCTTCACCAACGCCACCACCGTCGCGATCTCCCCGCAAGGAGCGGGCTCCGGCGCAGCTGCCGCCGGAGACGGCTCCTTGCTTCTGGACACGATCGAGGTCCAGGGCCGGACCGAGAGTGCCTGGGGGCCGGTCGACGGCGTCGTGGCGCATCGCAGCGCCTCCTCGACGAAGACCGACACCTCGCTGCTGGAAACGCCGCAATCCGTCTCGGTCGTGACCGCGGCACAGGTCACACAGCAGGGCACGCAGTCGATCGGCGAGGCGCTGCGCTATACGCCGGGCACCTATAGCGACATCTACGGGACGAATACGACGCGCGACCTCATCCGCATCCGCGGCTTCTCGCCGAAATTCTATCAGGACGGATTGGTTCTGCCTTACGGCATCGGATCCCAGGGCACGCAGACCGAACCGTTCGGCCTGGAGCGCATCGAGGTCCTGCGGGGCCCTTCATCGGTGCTCTACGGACAGAATCCGCCCGGCGGCATCATCAACATGGTGAGCAAGCGACCGCTCGACGAGCCGCGCCGCGAAGTCTTCGTCCAGGCCGGTAATTTCAGCCGCCTGCAGGCGGGCTTCGACGTCAGCGGCCCGGTGACGGCCGACAAGAGCCTGCTCTATCGGGTGGTGGGTCTCGGCCGGAACAGCGGCACGCAAGTCGATTTCGCCGACAATGATCGCTATTATTTCGCGCCGAGCTTCACCTGGAGACCATCCGGCGCCACCTCGCTGACGGTTCTGTCATCCTTCCAGCGTGATCGGGCGGGCATCGCCGACCAGTATTTCCCAGCTGCCGGCACGCTCTACGCCAATCCGAACGGCCGCATCCGCACGAGCACCAATATCGGCGAGCCATGGCTCGACAAGCTCGATCGCAAGATGACTACGATCGGGTACGAATTCTCGCACGCCTTCAGCGACAATCTGAGCTTCCGCCAGAATGCCGGCTACAACTACGCCGAAGTCTACAACGCCTCGACCTTCACGACCGGCATTCTCGCCGACAACCGTACGATCACGCGCCGCTTCAGCACGATCGACCGCACGCTCCGCTATTTCTCGATCGATAATCAGCTGCTGGCGAAGATCGAGACGGGGCCGCTGCGGCACGAGATTCTCATCGGGCTGGACCATCGCAATACCAGCGAGTACGCCCTGAATGGCGGCGTCCTGCCGGCGCCGAACCTGAACGTGTTCGCGCCTGTCTACGGCCGGCCGTTCAACGCATTCAGCTTCAACCAGAACTATCGCGACTTCGTTCGGCAGACCGGCGTCTATGCGCAGGACCAGATCCGCCTCGACAAGTGGCTGCTGACCCTGAGCGGACGGCAGGATTGGTCCAAGACGGGCCGGACCAGCTATTTCCCGACCCGGTCGAAGACCGAGGCCGATGATCGCGCCTTCACCGGGCGCGTCGGCCTGAGCTATCTCTTCGACAACGGTCTTGCGCCCTATGTCAGCTACTCGACCTCGTTCGAGCCCGTCAGCGGCGCGACGTCGCCGGCGCGTGGCTCGGAAGCGTTCAGGCCGACCGAGGGCGAACAGTTCGAGGCCGGGTTGAAGTATCAGCCGAGCTGGTTCGACGGGCTCTTCACGGCTGCGGTCTTCGATCTGCGCCAGACCAACGTCTCGACGACCGATCCGCTGGATACGCGCTACAGCGTCCAGACCGGCGAGGTGCGCGCACGCGGCTTCGAATTCGAGGCGCGGGCGAACATCACCTCATCGCTCAGCGTCATCGGCTCCTACTCCTACACCGACACCGAGATCACCAAGAGCAACGTCGCCGCGCAGCTCGGGCGCGTCCTTCCCTCGACGCCGAAGGACCAGGCCAGCCTCTGGGCGCAGTACGCGTTCAAGGAGGGTCCTTTCAATCGCCTCTCGATCGCCGGCGGCGTCCGCTATATCGGCGCGACCTACGGCGACGCCGCCAATCTCTGGCGCGTGCCGGGTTACACTCTCGTCGATGCCTCGCTGACGCTCGACCTCGGCAAGATCTGGCAGCCGGCCAAGGGCGCCACCTTCCAGGTCAACGCCAACAACCTCTTCGACAAGGAGGTCGTGAACATCTGCTTCAATGCCTATAGCTGCATGATCGGCCAGCGGCGCACCGTGCTGGCGACCCTGCGCTATCAGTGGTGACGCGGCGCATGCCGACCCGGCGCCGCGCGCTGCTGGCCTTGGCCGCGGGCTGCCTCCCGGCAGCGCCGGGCTTCAATGGCTCGGCCCTCGCCAGGTCGAGCCCGCCGGGCGAGGCCGTACGGGTCGCCTGCACCGACTGGACGGGCGCCGAGACGCTGCTCGCCCTCGGCATCGTGCCCGCTGGCGTCATCGACAGGGCGGGCTACGACCGCACGATGGTGGAGCCGTCGCTGCCGGCATCGGTGGTCGAGCTCGGAGCGGGCTGGGCGCCCAATGTCGAACTGCTTCAGTATCTGCAGCCCGATTTCATCCTGATCCCGCAATGGTCGGTCCGGTCCCCGCAGCTCGCGCGGATCGCTCCTGTCGTCGTTCTTCAGAACCGGAGCGAGACGCTCGACGCGATCGATACCGCGAAACGGCAATTGCCGGAGCTGGCGGAGCGCTTTGGCGCGCCCCGTGCAGCCCAGGAGATCATCACCCGCTTCGACGAGGAGCTGCAGGCGATCCGAGCCTCCCTGAGCACCTGGGACGATCGGCCGATCGCCTATCTCAACCTCAATCCGGACGGCCGGAACGTCTCGATCGCCACCGCCACCTCGCTCTTCGAAGACGTGGCGCGCCGGCTTGGCCTGAAGAACGCGTGGGGCCGGCAAGCCAATGTCTGGTCCTTCTATGTGACAGGTGTCGAGCAACTGGCGAGCATCCCCGATGCGCGATTGATCTATGCCGATCAGGGGGCCCGGACGGAGGCGGCGCTGCGTCGCCTCGCGGATAACAGGATCTGGAACAGCCTGCCGGCAGTGCGCGAGGGACGGATCAGCCGGATCCCGGCGACCTATGCCTATGGCAGCCTGCCCACGGCCCTCAGGCTCGCCCGCATGCTTGCGCAGGACGCAAGCCGCCCTGCCGGATCGCCGGCTCATGGCTGAGATCATGCGGCCGTCACGGCCGGCTCTCCATCCGTATCCGTGGATGCTGGTCTTGCCGCTCCTCGCGCTCGCCGCGGCGAACACGGCGGTCCTGCTGCTGCGTCAGGCGCCGCCATCGCATTGGCTTGCTGCGACCTTCCAGCCTCAGGACGCGTCGATCAACGACCTGCTGATCGCCTACAGCCTCGCGCCGCGCGCGGTGATGGCTCTGCTTTGCGGCGCGGCGCTGGGTCTTTCGGGCAGCATCTTCCAGATGGTCCTGCGCAACCCGCTTGCGGAGCCCGGCACGCTCGGCGTCTCGGCCGGCGCAAGCCTCGCGCTGGTTTCCGCGACGCTCTGGCTGCCCGAATTGCTGGAATGGGGGCAGGAGCCGATCGCGCTCGCCGGCGGCAGCCTGGGTTGCCTTGCGGTCTTCCTCATCGCCCGCCGGCAGGGTTTCGCCCCGACCGCGCTGATCATGGCAGGTCTGATCGTCAGCCTCTATTGCGGAAGCCTCGCCGCGCTCGCCGTCCTGTACAATCACGACAACCTCACAAACCTGTTCATCTGGCAATCCGGAGCGCTCTTCCAGAGCGGATGGAGCGGCGTGCTCTACCTGCTGCCGCGTCTCGCCCTCTCCGCACTCTTGGTCTTTGCGGCGCTGCGCCCACTCGCATTGCTCGAACTCGGCGACCAGACGGCGTTGGCGAGCGGGCTCAAGGTCCGCAGCATCAGGATCCTCATTCTCGCCATCGCGGTTCGCCAGCGCGGTGGGGATGATCGGTTTCATCGGGCTTGCCGCACCGAACCTGGCCCGGTTCTGCGGCGCGCGCACGGCCCGGCAACGCCTCATCTGGGCGCCTGTCATTGGCGCCGGGCTGCTCTGGTCGGCAGACAGCATCGTGCAGCTCCTGGGCCTTGTGATGAGGGAATTACCCACCGGCACCGCCACGGTGCTCCTCGGCGCTCCCTGTCTGCTCATCCTCCTGATGTACAGCCGGCAGCACGTCCGGCCACCGGGCAACGAACCGGCTCTGCGTCGTGTCCCGCACGCCGGCGCCCGGCTTTTCGGCCTGGCCGGATTGCTCGCGCTGTCTTTGGGGGTGGCGCTGCTGGTCGGGCGTGGGCCCGATGGATGGGAGATCACCCCGCCGCTCGTCGATCCGCATGCCGTGCTGCAATGGCGCTGGCCCCGTGCAGTGGGTGCGCTGGCCGCCGGTGGCCTGCTGGCGCTCGCGGGGGCCGCGCTGCAGAGGCTTACCGCCAATCCGATGGCGAGCCCCGAGGTGCTCGGGCTCACCTCCGGCGCCGCACTGGGCTTCATGGTTCAGATCATGCTCATGCCTGCCCAGTCGGCCGGAACCGGCCTTGCCGGAGCGGGCACAGGCGCTGCCCTGACGCTCGCCGCGCTGCTGCTGATCGGATCGCGAGCGCGTGGTGGGCCGGAGCGCAGCCTCCTCGTGGGAGTCTGCCTGGCGACGCTCAGCAGCGCCATCGCCACGGTTCTGCTGTCGACCGGCCATCCGGCGCTGCGTGGCTTGCTCGGTTGGCTGTCGGGATCGACGGCGGGCGTCGCGCCCTGCGCGGCGATTGCGGCCATGCTCGCCCTGATCGGTGCATTGGCGGTGTTGCCGATGTTGCTGCGCTGGCTCGCGATCTTGCCGCTTGGGCAGGCCACCGCGGGGGCGGTCGGCGTGTCCGTCGGGCGAGCCCGCGCGATCGTCCTCGCCTACTGCGCCGTGGTGACAGGGGCAGCGACATTGCTGATCGGGCCGCTCGGCTTTGTCGGGCTGATGGCTCCCCATATCGCGAGGCGCTTCGGCTTCTCGGCTTCGGGAAGCCAATTCGTCGGGGCCGTGCTTGTCGGCGCCTCGCTTCTCGTTATCTCCGACTGGATCGGACGCGTCGCGATCTTCCCATGGGAAATCCCGGCGGGATTGGTCTCGGCGTTCGTAGGCGGGCCCTATTTCATGTGGCTCATGCAGAGGCGCGGTTCATGAAGGCCTCGGGCATCATCCACAATCCCGGACGCGGGACATTCCGCCGGCTCCAGGTCCTGCGCGCCTGGCGGGTGACACCCCATATGCGGCGGGTCGTCCTAACGGGGCCGGAGCTGGCAGGCTTCTCGTTCTATCGCCAAGGCCTCGGGCCCTATGTGAAGCTCCTTGTTCCCCCGCTGAATCTCAAGGATCCGGGCTGGCCGCGCATCGGAGAAAGCGGGGCGATCGAATGCCCCGTGGATCAGCGGCCATCGGTGCGCACCTACACGGTGAGAGATTTCGACGAGGAGCTGCAGGAACTGACCATCGATTTCGTCCTGCACGGTGACGAGGGCCCGGCCTCGCGCTGGGCGGCCAAAGCCGAGCCCGGTGACAGCATTGCGCTCCTCGAACGCGGCTTCTCCCATCCCTATGGCGTGGATCGCTACGTCTTCATCGGCGATCACACGGCCCTGCCTGCCATCGCCCAAAGCCTGGAGAACCTCCCTGACGACAGCAGGGGTGAAGCCGTCATCTGCCTGGGGGATGACGAGGACAAGCAGCATCTCCGCGCTCCGCCCGGCTTGTCGGTAACCTGGTTGATCGGCGAGAAGACGATCGAACTGCCGTCTTTGATGAGAGATCTGAAGCTGGCGTCTGCCGAGCCCGGTGAATATCTGTTTCTCTGGGTCGGAGCAGAGGCCAGGCTTGCGCGATTCCTTCGCAGCCATGCCAAGGATGGCCTATCTCTGCCCAAGGATCAGTACTCGATCCTCAACTACTGGCGGCGTGGATTTGCCGAGGGTTCGTTTGAGCGCAGTGGCTGAATGGCTGCCACCACCGCCTTCAGCATTCCTGCGATCCGCGGCTCCGCGTCAGATCCGGACGTTGGGTTCCGCCAGGGGCGGACATATCCTGTTGCCAAGCGGCGGCCGGCCTCGCGCGGAAGCCAGCCCAAGCTCCGCCCCCTTCATTCCGTTGCCCACTGGCAAATCTTGAAGTTGCCCTTCCTGCGACGCATGTCGAGGTGAAGATGGTCCTTGTGAGAGCTGTCCGAGCCTGGGCCCAGAACGGTCGTGAAGCGTGCGCAGGCGCTCTTTTGCACGTGCTCTCGTAATGCGCTGGTCCCATCGTCGCGGTTATTGTTGAACATGACGCTGCGATTGTCCTGAAGGACGAGACCGCTCAAATCCATTGCGTTTCCGCTTGCGTGTTCGCTGATTGGAGCCCCGGCGGCGCCATTGCGCGGGCGGCAGGCATGACCGCCGACACCAACGAGGCGGGAGAGCTTGCTATTCGCCGCAGCCGCAGCGGGCGAGAGATCGTCGCGCACCCAGTCGACAATATCGAGCGCGAAGGCGCATCGAACCGTGATCGCGCTGTCGAACTCGACCTTGGACCCATCAGGCATTGTCACGGTGCGGAAGCTCACCGGATCCTCGATGCCGCACTCGCCGCTCGTGTTCTCCGCAGCAATTGGAAGTGAAACGCCTCCACGCTCCTCGAAGCGCGCGATGCAAGCCGATCCTGCCGCCGGCTTGTCCGCTCCGTTTTCGGCGGGCTTTTGCGGCTCCGGCGCGGCGGGTGGAGCCAGATCGGCAGGGCGTCGCGGTGGCAGAGGCGCAACCATCTGGGCCGGCAGTCGCGGCGAGGCCGAAGACGCAGCTTTCGCACCGCCGGCACGATCTCTGGCCTCGGTTGCGGACACCCAAAAGCAAGGAAGCGCGCAGAGGCCGCCTGCGATCAGAAGAGTGCGCCACGAACGCGGACGACGCATGCCGATCAATCGACGAAGCGAACCGCGACGCCCGGCTTAACCAGATCGGCCAGCTCTTCAGCATCCCAATTCGTCAACCTTACGCAGCCATGCGAGGTCGTCTTGCTGACCTTGGATGGTTCCGGCGTGCCATGGATTCCGAATGTCGGCTTCGACAGGGCGATCCAGACGGTCCCGACGGGACCATTTGGACCGGGCGGCAGGACGAGCGTTTCGGTGTTCTTGCCCTGCTGGAAATTCTTCTCGGGATCGTAAGTATAATTCGGGTTCCTCGCGACTCGCTCAACGGTGTATTCGCCCGATGGAGAGGGGTTGTCCTCGCTGCCAATGGTCGCCGGGTAGCTCGCCAGCACTCTGTCTTCCGCCCCGAAGACAATGACCATCCCCGTGCTCTTGACCGCGTCGATCCGCAGAGCGGACCCGACTTCCGGCGCGCGACGCGCCGATGCCACCAGGAGACGTGTCCCGGCTTCGGTGAATGATCCGCGCGGATTCAGGGCGTTGAGCAGCGCTTCGCTCATATGGAAACGTTCGCCCAGCATCTCCTGCGGGCTCGTATAGGACAGGCGCTTCATCTTCGCCTGCCTGGCATAGTCGCGGGGGATCGCGTCGGCAAAATCGTAGGACGCGTCCTTCGCCGACAGCGTGTATTCGGCGATCACGTCACGAATCGTGTCCCCGCCGAGACTCAGCCAGGCCAGTTCGTCGATCTCATCGCCTTCGGGCAAATTCTGCTGACGCCGAAACTGCGCGACAGCCTTGCGAAAATTCTCGCCGTCGACACCATCGATGACCCCTGGGGAAATGCTGCGGCGGCTGAGCAGGATCTGCGCCTTTGCCACAAAGGGAACCGGCCCCACTTCGACCTGCGTGTTCCTGTCGGCGAAGGTTACCGCATTGATCTCGTCAGCCGTCAGGGCAAACGCAGGCAATGCCAACAGGATAGCTGCCGCAAGTAATGACCCGACAAGCGAGGTTATCAGCTTCTGCAGTTGCACATAAGCGCTGCGCGGCAGGTCGGTTTTCATCTGCACCCCAAGAGCCGTTAGAAGGCTCAAGCCATACCGATGAAGCGACCAGATGTTCCACGAGGACTGCAGCCCGACTCGAACAATCGAATTCAGGCGTTCAAACCGGACTGCGACGACCGCGTCTCAGGTCGTGCTCATGTCCGAATGCCGTTGGCCGCTGCGCCGGCATTTGCCGGCGCCGCCGTGGAACCGACCGAGCGAGATAGGCCAGGGCGCATGTCACCATCGCGACGGCAAGCCCCGAGCAGATGAGACCGGCGGGCGTAATCCGCGCCTTCCCTTGCAGGGTAATGTGCTTGCCGACGCGCAGGTCGAATTCAGACCTGATCTCCTCGGGATGCGGTGGTGCCTCGTCAAGAATGGCTGGTGCGGCATTGGCTTCCGGCATCACAGCTCCAGGGTTTTGGTTCCAGAGTCGGGATGATGCCATGACTGTCTATCGACAAGAAGGCCGATGACTCGGCAATCGAATCCGTTCCTAGACAGATTCGGGGCCATCATCATTGCGGTCGCGACCATGCCCGTTCCCGGGCGTGGCGTCGCCGTCGCCAGATAGCACCACAGGGTTTGCGCTCACGAGCCCGTCCCGATTGGGCTCAGCCTGCGATTTCGCGTACTGGCCGGCAGCATCCTTCTTCGCCGGCTCTCGCGATTTGATCGCAGCTTCCTGTTCGGGCGTCAGTGGGTTGCCGTTTCCGTCCCTCATCTCATCCTCCTGGTCGTGGATTTGATCAGGCAACGGGTGGCCCGCATCTAATGTTCCCGGTTGGAAGCGCGCCCGCTCATCCCGCCGAAACCGGGCGCAGGGTGGCGGCCAGCATAAGTGCGAGGTTGAGCGCAACACCGAGCCAAAGCCATAAGTCCAGGGAAACGCGATAATGCATCGGACCGTCCTCCTTCTGACGGACCAATTCCCCGGTCAGCAATCCCGTTCCGAAGTTCCGTAAA